>NZ_DDCG01000013.1:0-29452 GCF_002335235.1 Methylophaga sp. UBA2012
AACAGGTAACAACAGAGCAATAAAAAAACTAATCGTTAAGAAGCGAGACATATGGCCCTTCCGTGATCGTGAATTTCTACCAGCACACTGTGCAGGCTCTTTATGGCATCGTCATAGTCATCTTCATTGATAATAAACTGCATATCAACCTGACGCATGGACTGATGCATGGCTAAAACACTGATGTTTTCTTTTGCAAGTGCACCAACGGTTTTTGCCAAAATACCTGGGATCTTCATATCACTGCCGATGGCAGACACAATCGCCACTTTTTGTTGATTAATTTCAGCATCAACAAAACGTTCTTGTAAGGCATTACGGATACGTTTTATTGTTTTGAGATTGGCAGAGAGATAGTGGGTAATTGTGTTGGCGTTGATATCTTTAGAGATGATATGTGCTTTAAATCTGTCTATCATCGTCAGAATTTCACGATCATAAACGTCAATATTACCCGCCATATCTTGATCAAAGAGTTCAAACGCATAGACCCCTTTGCAACCGGCAATGATCTCAACACAGGGGGTTGCACTGATATAGTCACCCGTAATTAATGTGCCGGCATGTTCAGGTTCAAATGTATTACGTACACGCAGAGCAATCTCATTTCTTCGTAAGCCTTTAGCCGCCTTAGGATGAATGGCTTCCATACCTAGATTAGCTAATTGATCGGCAACATCGTAATTTGTTCGGCCAATAGGCACGGCATTATCTTCACCCACTAATCGGGGATCAGCACTGCTGAGATGAAATTCTTTGTGAATGATGGCTTCACTAGCGTTGGTTAGAACAGCAATACGACTGAAGCTCATTTCACTGTAACCACGGTCAAATGTTGACATTAGACCATCATCGCTATGTGCATAACCGGTGACGATAGGCAATTGCTTTTTGAGGTCGATATCCTGAAAAGCGATTTTGATACGTTCGTCTAAAGGTAAGTGCTTGTCTGTTTGCCAGCCGGTTAAATCAACAAAAATAGCATCAATACCATCACGCTGAAGCAACTGCGTCATGTTCCATGCACTGTGAGCTTCACCAATACTGGCGAGCATTTCCCTCACGGTTTCAAGATGCATATCCAGCTCAAAGTGGCCATGCTGGCAAAGTCTTTGTAGATCAGCCAAACAGCGTTCAGCATCATCAAGACGTTCACCTATGAACTGATTAGCACGTTCAAGATTGTCAGGTTTTTTATAAAAACTTTCATTGATAGTGAAAATCTTTTGCTTTAAATCTGCTAAAGCTTGTTTCCAGCTATCATCATGTATTCCGTTTGCAAATAAACCGAACACACCGGGTTGCCCGGTTTTTTTATGCTCCAGCAACAAGTCGGTAATACCGCCATAAGCTGAAACAACAAATATACGATTGTAGAGCGAGTCGTGATGAACCGGTTTCAGAATAATGTTATCGCGCACCGCAACATAGTCGCTCATAGAAGTGCCGCCGATTTTTTCTACCGTATGAAAACTCATTGTATTCTCTCTATTTCATCCTTTTTGGATTAGCTATCTTGTTCACTGTCAAAGCAGGCAGTGAACAAGATGTTTATTGACTGTTATAGCCCGAGGTAAGGCATCGATCACGTTCTGATCGATGCCTGAGCAAATTAGTCACTAATGGTGTCTGCTTCTAGTTCATAAGCACCATCTTTGTTATGAACTTCCGTGCCATGAAGTGGTGGGTTAAACACACATGCCAGCTTCATCTCTTTAAACGCACGTAGCATATGTTTATCGTGTTTATCGAGGTTATATAAGGTACCTGGTGTGATGGCATATTTTTTCCCATCATCCAATGTTTCAACTTCACCTTCACCACTGATGCAATACACAGACTCCAGATGATTCTGATAATGCATTCTGAAATCAGCACCTTCATAGATGGTGGTGATATGGAAAGAGAATCCCATATTGTCATCTTTTAATAACAGACGGGTGCTGTCCCAATTACCATTAGGATCCACAATTTTACGGTCTGTTTTTTCTGCTTCCTGAAGTTGTCTAACAAGCATTTCATTTCCTCTTATTTGATTATTATTTGGAATAGAAACGGGTGGCGAACCACCCGTTTTCTTATAAGCAATTAAGACTGACGAGACATTTTCTCGACTTCTTCACTGACTGAGTAATCACCTTCGAAGTAATCTTTTTCTTCTGGGATATTGTCAGCCTTGGCACAAACTTCTTTGATAGATTGCTCAAGAATATCGATACCCTTTTCCAGGTTTTCTTGTGTGATGGTGAGTGGACATAAAAATTTGACCACATGATCATCGGTACCGCTTGTCTCAATGATCAAACCTTTCTGGAAAGCGTTATGCGTGATTTTTCCTGCAAGTTCACCACTAACGCAATTAATTCCTCGGAACATGCCACGACCATGCGAGTTAAAGTTACCCTCACCGTATAGCTCAACAATCTTGTCAACGCGTTTGGCGATGTAGTCCCCTTTTGCCTGTACTTCTTTAGCAAAAGTGTCGTCTTTCCAATAGTTATCCAGCGCCGCTTTAGCAGTAATAAAGGCAGGATTGTTACCACGGAACGTACCGTTATGTTCGCCTGGTTTCCATTGATCTAACTCCGGCTTCATCAACACGATAGCGAACGGCAGACCGTAACCACTTAATGATTTTGATACCGTGACGATATCAGGGTAGATACCGGCTTCTTCAAAACTGAAGAAGGTACCTGTACGACCACACCCCGCCTGAATATCATCAATAATCAGCAATACATCATGTTTTTTACAGATGTCTGACAGGCTTTTTAACCAAGTTGTTGAGCAAGCGTTAATACCCCCCTCACCCTGAACTGTTTCCACAATCACAGCGGCAGGTTTGTCTACACCACTACTTGAATCTGAAAGGACTTTATCGAGATAGTTGGTCGTATCAACATCATCGCCCATATAACCATCATAAGGCATACGTGTTGCACCACTCAGGCTCACACCTGCGCCACCACGATGATGGCCATTACCAGTAATCGCCAGTGAACCTAATGTCTGGCCATGCCAGCCGTTAGTGAACGAAATGATATTTTCTCTGCCGGTGTATTTACGTGCCGTTTTTAATGCGGCTTCAACGGCATTTGTGCCTGTTGGGCCAGTAAACATCACGATATAGTCTAAGTCACGTGGTTTTAATATATTGTTATTGAAACTCTCTAAAAACTCGCCTTTCGCACGGGTATGGAGATCAAGACCTTGGGTAATACCATCGTTTTCAATGTATTCGAGCAGTTTTTCTTTGAACAGATCATTATTGTGACCATAATTCAATGAACCAGCCCCAGCTAAAAAGTCTAGGTAAGCGTTCCCTTCTTCATCATAGATAAACTCATCTTTGGCACGGTTAAACATGCGCGGAAAAGATCGAGCATAAGAACGAACTTCTGATTCAATTTCATCAAAGATTTTCATAGGTTTTTTTCTCCTAGTAGTATTTTTTTATTCGTGTCCCGGCGTGTAGAAATAATGGCTTACAGCTTAAACGGACCGACTTTAACCAACATTTCCGTTTCATGTTGGCCAGCAAAATGTTGTTGGCGATCAAACATCACCGAACGGTTTAGTTGTGTGTTTAATTTATTCGCTAGACTCTCGAACAAGGCCCACGATGCACGATTATCAGGGGTGATCGTTGTTTCGATATATTTCACGTCTTTGCAGCTATCCCGTTCCAGGATATGACGAAGCATTCGACTTGCAAGTCCTTGCCCCCTTGCTTTCTCTCCTACCGCGACTTGCCAGATAAATAAGGTGTCTGGCTTTTTCGGTAATACATAGCCAGAAATGAAACCCACAAGGTTTGCGTCCATTTCTGCTGCTACTGACGTCTGAGAAAAATGACTGCTTTGTAACAAATTGCAGTACATGGAATTGGTATCAAGAGGAGGACAGGCAGATATTAAATCAAAGACGGATGCACCATCTTCTGCTGTGGGCTCTCTTAAAGTAATTGAAGCTTTTTCATGATTATCATTATTCATTTATAAATAGCTCTATTGTTTATATCTCTATCAATTATAAGTTGCAAAAATCCTGTAAATTCTACGAAAAAACTATATAAAGCATAATAAACAGTAATTTGAATAAAAATATACAGGCTGTTAATGATTTAATATATATAGTACACTAAATAAATATATTGTCCAGCCCGAGATTAATAACGTATATTCAATAGATGACATTACAGTTACATGACAACAAACAATGGCTATGCTTTCTCATTGAAGATGAGACTTATGCACACCCTGTAAATAAGATAAGAGAAGTTCATGACTATATGGCAGCGGTCCCTGTACCCGGTGCCCCTTCATATATAGAAGGAGTACTGAACATAAGAGGCGAGATAGTCACCATTGTGAGTAGTAGGAAATTATTAGGAATTGATGAGACAGATCAGCATCGCCACATCGTTATTATTGAGTCAAAAAAGGGCTTGGTGGGTATTAGCGTTGATGAAGTCGTGAAAATTACATTACTGGATTTACAGAATTTGGTGCCAGTAGAACAAAAAAATACATTGAGCCCTATCTATGCCACTTTAAAACATAAACAACAGCTAATTATACTGGCCGATTTTGAGCGTTGTTTTAATCAAATGGAAAATTATGAGTAAAACTATCGGTTTAAATTTAGATGCAGTTTATAATCTTGATCTGACTGATGAACAGAAGGATCACCTGTTGAACCAAATTGAAGAAGTATTGATTGCATTACGACGCGTTATCCGTGCAACTGATTTGCACTCTAAATATCTTGCAAAGACAACCAGCCTGACTTCTCCACAGATTTTATTGTTACAAAGTCTCAGGGATAAAGGTCAAATTACAATTGGTGAGCTTGCTAATGAAATGAGCTTGAGTCAGGCAACGGTGACGACGATTGTTGATCGCCTGGAAAAACGTGAACTTGTTTATCGTATGCGTTCTGAGTCGGATAAACGCAAAGTTCATGTACACCTAACAGATAAAGCCCTGGAAATTCTGAAAAAAGCACCAATCCCACTGCAAGAGCAATTTACCCGTCAATTTGGCGATTTACAGGAGTGGGAGCAGACCATGATTATTTCTGCGCTTAAGCGTGTGGCTCAAATGATGGATGCCCAGCATATAGATGCCTCACCAGTATTAGATATTGGTTTGTTAGACAGACATGATGACTTAATCGATACCCATACGCCTTTTCTGGAAGAAAAAGACAAGAGCTAATGCTCGAGCAATAAGCTGAGCTGAGGGACCGGCAGTGGATGACTAAAATAAAATCCCTGAAACTCGGCACAGCCTAACTTTCTTAATATGTCGGCCTGCTCACTTGTCTCAACACCTTCTGCAATGGTGCAAAGCTGTAAATTATCGGCCAATTGGACAATCGTTTGTGCTATTGCACAATCTTTACTATTGGTCACGATTTCTTCCACAAATGTGCGATCAATTTTTAGGGTATCAATAGGAAAATTCTTTAAGTAACTCAATGAAGAATATCCCGTACCAAAATCATCTATCGCCAGACGTACGCCAAGTTTTTTTAATGAGAAAAGCAGCGGAATCGTCTCTGCAGTATCTTTTAACATCGCCGTTTCTGTGATTTCCAACTCGAGGGTCTCTGGGGGTAAACCAGTTTCATCTAACGTTTTTCTTACGGTATCCAGCAGGTAAGATTGGGTGAATTGTGAGGCAGATAAATTAACAGCTACTCGATACGCACAGCCCGACTCTTTTTGCCATTGTCTCACTTGCCGACAAGCCTGCATCAACACCCAGTCCCCAATCCCCAGTATCAAACCTGTTGATTCAGCAATTTCAATAAAATAGTTTGGCGTTAATAATCCCTTCGTAGGATGTCGCCAACGCAACAATGCTTCAAGACCAACAATAGCCATGCTTTCAGCATCATATTGAGGTTGATAATAAACTTCAAACTGCTGTTCAGACAATGCTGTCCGTAAATCATTCTCCATTTCTAAACGCAGTTTGAGATAATTATTCATGCTCTCAGAAAAGAACTGGTAATTATTTCTACCCTTTTCTTTTGCGTGATACATCGCTACATCAGCATGTTGCAATAGCGTCTGTACATTATGGCCATCATCAGGATAAAGGGTAATGCCAACGCTTATCGAAATATGTAGGTGTTTCTCACTAATAAAAAAAGGAGCTGAGAAAGCACCAATGAGGCGGTTAGCAATTTCAGCTACCTGCTCAACTTTACTTATATCATCAAGTAAAACGGTAAATTCATCACCCGCCAGGCGGGCAACCCGATTATCAGTATCATAATTGGCTTTGGCCACCAGATCCGAATCTCTCACACATTCACGTATCCGCTGGGCTGACTGACATAAGACTTCATCACCGATATGGTGCCCATAGGTATCGTTAATATATTTAAACCTGTCCAAATCAAGAAACATCAAAGCAAATTGCGCCTGATGACGTTTTGCACTGGCAATGGCCGTTTCTAATTGTTCAATGAATAAACGTCGGTTGGGTAAATCGGTCAGCGTATCGTAGTAGGCATAATAGGTAATTTCTTGCTCTGACTGTTTTCTTGATGTGATGTCGTGCAAAGTACCAACAATTCGCCACTGCCCATATTCAAAGCTAATATCTGTTCGCTCATTCACAAACAAAACACTGCCGTCAGAACGGATGATCCTGTATTCGATATCGTATGACTGTTTTTCATACACGGCTTGCTTGAGGGCTATAATTAATTTTGTCCGGTCTTCCGGGTGCACTTTTTTCAGAGCAGATCGTACGGTGAGATTGATTTCTTTGGAAAAACCCAACATAGCAAACATATCGGAGGAGCACTCAAGAAACTCGGACTCAAAATCCCATTCCCAGTAGACCAGATTTGCAATAGATTGGGCCTTAGCTAATTTATTTTTATTAAGACTTAACTCTTGTAAAGTCCTGTTAGCTTTCAAGATATAACGGACTCTGTGCCTGAAAAGCGGCCACTTGAGCGGCTTGGTGATGAAGTCTGTCGCACCGGATTCAAATGCTTGTTCAATATCTTCAACATCATCAAGTGCTGTGACCATCACAATGGCGCATTCTGCACCTTTAGGTAAAGCTCGCAGTCTGGCACAACATTCAAAACCGTTCATGCCTGGCATGGAAACATCAAGTAATGTGATATCAGGCTTGTGGAGTGAGAACTGGACTATAGCATCTTCACCAGAGGCGGCCTCAACAATCTCTAATTCCGTCGATGTTAATGATTGAGTCATTAACATCCGTGTGACGGGATCGTCATCAACAATCAAGACCACTTGCTTTTTGATGGTATTTGCCATCAAATCCTCCGCCATTGTCCATTTAATAGTGAAGTCAGTTCATCATAATAAGTATCTAGTTTATCTATATATATAGCAATTTGGTCAATATTATTTTCTCGCCCTGATTTTTCTATCTCTCTTGCCAACTCAGCGATAGCTGTGGCACCGATATTCAGCGAACTGGATTTAAGTGCATGTGCAGATTTAAATACTTGCTGTGCATTTTTTTCTATAAACGCCTGTTTGATGGCTTCTATCAAATCAGGTGTATGTTGCATATAAACCTGGAATATTTGTTGTACGACCTGTTCACCATTCTCACCAGCCATCGTAATTATGTCATCAACAATCTTCTTATTAAGTATAGGTTTCACCTCACTCACTTCTCTGTAGCTATGAGCCTGTGAAACTGGCTCAATTGTTTTTCCTAGAAATCGATTGACTAAATCAATCAATTTGTTCAATTCAATAGGTTTAATTAAAATATCATCAGCACCAGCTGTATAAAAATCAAGCCTAACTTGTTCATTCGCATCAGCAGTTAACGCCACGATGGGTGTTGTAATATGTAAAAACTTTCTTAGATGCTCTGTGGCCGTCACACCATTCATCAGAGGCATGTGATAGTCCATAAATATCATGTCATATGCCTGCTCACTGCATGATGCTATTGCCTCTTCACCATTAGCTACCAACGTTACTGTACAACCCAGTTTTTCTAACAAGCCCAAAGCAACAGATTGATTGACTTCATTATCCTCTGCAACAAGTACATGATTAGTTTTTTTATCATCACCGCGTGGGTTGATTTGAACTCTTGCCTCAGGCGACGTATTAGTCACAGAGATAATATCAACAGGAATCGTGAACCAAAAACTGTTCCCTTGCGTGGAAGAGTTCACTCCATATTCGCCATTCATCAACTCAACGAGATGAGCATAAATAGTTAAGCCTAAACCGAGCCCTGAGTATTGCTGATCATGCAACGGGAATTGCTGAAATGGCTCAAAAATACGTTCCTTATCATTCTCATTAATAGCTCCAGCAGAATCTTTCACTGTTAAGGTTAAAAAATGCTGTTTATCCCTTGAAAATTCGCTGACAGAAAGTTCAATATTCCCCTGCTTAGAAAACTTTATTGCATTATCAATCAAATTATTTAGCACGTTTCTGAGCATATGTGGGTCGAGCATCACTTCCATGCCAGAACATTTCATATTTAAAAATAATGTATTTTTTTTCTGATTTGCTTTGGCATAATTGGCCTCAACTACAGACTTAAGAAATCGATATAAATCAACCTGTTTAACATCAAGAGTCCATTGCTTTTCACTCAGTTTCACATAATCTTGTAACTGGTTTATCACCTCTAATAAGTGATGCGTTGAGTCATTTATCAGACTCACTGTTTCATGAGCCTTAGCCTCTGTCACATATACCTTTAACAGCTCAATATGACTAATCACTTGAGACAAAGATATTTTCAGCTCCCGGCTGATAACATTAATCATTCCGCACTTAGCATCTTCATCGTATTCAAGTCTGTTAATGGCATCAGTTAATAACTTTTGCTGCTCCGCCAAGCGTAATTCTAATTGCTGTTTTTGTTCTGTCAGATCCTGCTTATCGGAGCTGAGTTTGACGAAGTTTTGCCTTAGTCTTTCAAGCATATGTCCCACACTGGGCTTTGAACTATCAGACTCTCCCGACATTTGTTGGGTCAAACTGTTTAATGGCGAGAGATAGTGCGTTATGAATGACCAGACTAACGCCACAATACAAACAAAAAGGACAAGAATGGCGATACAGGACCAATCGAATAACCTTTTGAATGGTGCGTCAAACAAATACTTATCGACTGAAAGATAGACACTTGCCAAAGCACTTCCGTTTTCTACTAGTGGGTATAGAAAATGAATAACATCAGAGTCTGAATAAATCTGCTTTTCACTGACTACTCCATTTTGGAGCCTTTGTTTGATGAAGGTGTTTGTAACCGATGTATTGAGATTTTGATAACGAAAAATACCCGTTCCATTTTTATCAAAAACGATGGACTGTTTGATATAGGGGTAAGCTCGCAACCATGACAAGGAACCTTGCTCAGCTGTAGAAATCGGTTTATCTGCCACGGTTATACTAGCTGATATAGCTTGAGCAAGCTGCTCAAGCTGTTGTTGGTTTGCTTTATCAATGAGTAATTTGTATTGAAAAACGACAGCGATCAAAAGCAGGATCAACATCAATAAGATAGTGCCGTATCTTATAGTTAAACTGCTCTTTCTAAGCATAGAGACAGTCGTCATTTAAAAGGTGGCAAACTGCGTAAATAATAATGAATTAATGAAAAGTGAATATAAGACTAAGTCAGAAAAAGGCAAATCAACTTTAGAAAGCTTATTGTCGAAAAAACTCATATTGCCCCTCCTTGTTATAAAATCATAGAATTTATGGTCAGTATGCTCAGGTCACTCTATATGTTGTCGTCCCTATCTTGGTTATATTTAATAAAAATGAAAAAGTTTATATTTTATGGTGCAGGATTAGGAATGCTTTGGTGAATCAACTCAATTTCTGAAAGTATTTCTTTAGTTAAAATCAATTTTTCACTAGCGATATTATTTCTAAGCTGCTCCATACTGGTTGCTCCGATAATATTAGCTGTTAAGAAAGGTCGTGAATTAACAAAAGCCAATGCCATTTGGGCAGGATCCAGCTGAAAGCGGCGTGCAAGCTCTACATATCGACGAGTTGCCTCAATGGCCTGAGGGTTGCTGTAACGGCTGTAGTTAGGCCAGCGTGTCAAACGAGCATTTTCAGGTTGTTGATCAAGATATTTCCCTGTCAGCACACCAAATCCTAATGGTGAATAGGCCAGCAAACCAACATTTTCACGATGACTAATCTCAGCACAACCTATTTCATACGTCCTGTTTAATAAGCTGTAGGGATTCTGCACACTGACTACCAGAGGTAAGTCCATGGATTTAGCCAAAGTAATAAATTGCATTATTCCCCATGGTGTTTCATTGGATAAACCAATATGTCGAATTTTTCCTGCTTGAACTTGTTTTTTCAAACCACGCAGCGTATCGATAATGGGAGTCAGATTTTGCTCATCAGCCGCCTGCTGATAACCCAGTCGACCAAAATAGTTCGTATTTCTTTCAGGCCAGTGCAATTGGTATAAATCAATATAATCAGTCTTGAGCCTTTTAAGACTTGCATCAACTGCCGTTTCAATTGTTGTCCCATTAAACCGGGTACCACCACCTCGGATATGTGAAACCCAATCACCGCCCGGACCAGCCATTTTACTGGCAAGAATGATGTCATCCCGCCGGCCTCTTTTTTGTAACCAATGACCAATAATCTCTTCTGTTACACCATAGGTTTCTGCACAAGGAGGGATTGCATATAACTCTGCGGTATCGATAAAGTTAATTCCCTGGCTGACAGCATAATCTAATTGCTGATGTCCTTCTGCTTGCGTGTTTTGCTCGCCAAACGTCATGGTTCCCAGACAAATACGACTGACACTCAGATCAGTATTACCAAGAGTATTGTATTGCATGCTAAACATGGCCTTTTTATATCGTTAGAAGGCATCAATCATACAGCAGCTATTCAGTTTACTTAACAAGGTATAAAAAAAGAGGGTGGCAGAAGCCACCCTACTCCAAAAAGGAGATTTACGCAGATAGGATTACTGACGTACAGGTCAGTGAACGTCAGTACAAATACGACTGCACTATTAACGAATCTATCCATTGGAATTAACGAATGAAAATGACTTAGTGAACTGCTAAATAAGAAAAAGGCGATGATGTGACCATCACCGCCTTCTCAAAACAAGGAGTAGAAATTACACCATTGACGATAGTCTCAGGTAACGTTATGACACACCTGATAAATATTGGTTGCGAAAAAGAATGTAAAGTTATGAAAAAAAATAAGCCAGCTTATCGGGAATAAGCTGGCTAAGGGTGGTTGAACTGTTAACAAGGATAGTTCGTAGTCGATACTAACAGCTTGATGCGAAAATTCTGTGAAATTGATTGAGGAGATTAGCATCATCCACGATATGAAAATAACGGTTCATGATTTGCATCAATTCTCATATCACTTTGTAATCGATAATTTTTATATATAAAAGCTATTAAATATCATGCATTTAATATTTTCAAACAATAATA
The DNA here is from genome assembly GCF_002335235.1 of Methylophaga sp. UBA2012. Lineage (NCBI taxonomy): Bacteria > Pseudomonadati > Pseudomonadota > Gammaproteobacteria > Thiotrichales > Piscirickettsiaceae > Methylophaga > Methylophaga sp. UBA2012. The sequence continues at coordinate 11,491 of NZ_DDCG01000013.1, forward strand.
AATAGATTTTAAGTATATTTTTGGTGCAATGACTATTAATTAAGGTGCATAAAAAAGGAAACAATATGCAATCACTTGCATTGCTTAAGCCTATTCAATCTATTTTATGGAGCGTTGCTTTACTTCTATTGGGAAATGGATTAATCAGCACTCTTCTTACCCTACGCGGCACAAATGAAGGCTTTTCAAGTGCCACCATGGGTCTGATCATGTCGAGCTATTTTATTGGATTTGTATGTGGCACCTGGGTCAGTGGCAGACTGATTCGTCGCATGGGGCATATCAGGACGTTTGCATTCTGTGCTTCTATCTGTGCTTCAGCCACACTTTTACATATTATTTTTATTGATGCTTGGGTATGGATTGTTCTTCGTTTCTTTTATGGGCTTGCTTATATTACCCTGATGACTGTCATCGAAAGCTGGTTAAACAGTCAGGCTGCAAGCCATGAGCGTGGACGTATTTTTGCTTTTTATATGGTAGTGAATTTAGGTGCTTTAACAATTGCACAGCAAATGTTGCATATCGCTACGCCCGATAATTTTCTGCTATTTGCCATTGTGTCTATTCTGATTAGTTGGGCCATACTGCCACTGACACTCACCCGCCGAAACCAACCGATGATTAATTCGGAAAGGCCAAAAAGTAGTCTAAAAAACTTATTAAAGATCGCACCACTCTCGGTAGCTGGTTCAACTCTCTCAGGTCTGGCAATGGGCGCTTTTTGGGCGATGACACCTATTTATGCCACTGAACTAGGCTACGACATTAGTGGCATTGCACTGATAATGAGTTTAACCATTCTAGGTGGCGCTGCCTTGCAGATCCCTATTGGCCGTTATTCAGATAAACACGACAGACCCAAAGTCATTACTTGGGTAGTGGCATTAGCAGGGATTATTGCTCTATCCATGGCAGTGATTCCTTCTCAAACCGCCTTATTAGCCATCTTTTTTATCTGGGGTGGCTTATCTTTTTCCATCTACCCACTGTCCGTCGCTCAGCTTATTGACCAACTCCATCCTGACGAAATTGTCTCTGGCTCCTCAGATATGCTGGTGCTTCATGGTTTAGGCTGCGCTTTTGCCCCGGTGATAGCTGGTTCATTAATGACCATTATTGGTTCACAAGGCCTGCCGCTCTATATTGGAACAGTATTATTAATTTTAGCCGGATATACGGCCTATCGCCGCCGTCGCGTCGTTGATCTTGTCAGTGGAGATAATGCCCACTTCGAACCGATGGTTCAAACCAGCTCGCAAGTGCTCAGTATGATGTTTGATCAACCACAAAGAGACTTATTTGATGACCCAAGCTTTTATGAAGAGGAAGAACGTAATCGCATCATCAATGCCTTAAGGCAAAGTGGTTCGTAATCAGATGATCTGAGTTGCTTTGAATAAACAAAAAATAATTGGTCGGGACAGAAGGATTTGAACCTTCGACCCCTTGCACCCCATGCAAGTGCGCTACCAGGCTGCGCCATGCCCCGACGATATTGTTGTTAATCTATTGATGCTTGAAGTAAGCCTGATTAACGAGGTCGCTATATTAGCAAAGCCCGACCTGAAAAAACAGGTCGGACAGTCGCTTTTTTTACTTTTTAAGCATGCTTTTCTGCTAAAGCCTGCCATGTACTGACTACGGTATCAGGGTTTAATGAAATACTGCTGATTCCACGCTCTAATAACCATTCAGCCAAGTCTTCATGATCTGATGGACCTTGACCACATATACCGACATATTTATCTGCTTTCTTACAGGCTGTAATCGCCATATCCAGCATTTTCAGTACCGCAGGGTTACGCTCATCAAATGAGCCGGCCACTAGCGCTGAATCACGGTCTAAGCCCAGTGTTAACTGAGTCATATCATTTGAACCGATTGAGAAACCATCAAAGAATTCGAGGAATTCATCTGCCATAACAGCATTTGAAGGTAGTTCACACATCATGATCAAACGCAGACCATTTTTACCGCGCTCCAAACCGTTTTCTTTGAGCAAGTTAACCACAGACTCCGCTTCAGCCAGTGTGCGAACAAACGGAATCATTAACTCAACATTCGTTAATCCCATTACATCACGAACACGCTTCATCGCTTCAATTTCAAGTTTGAAGCATTCAGCAAAATCTTCTGATGAATAACGTGATGCTCCACGGAAGCCAATCATTGGATTTTCTTCTTCAGGCTCAAACAAGGTACCGCCAATCAGATTAGCGTATTCATTTGATTTGAAGTCAGACATACGAACAATCACAGTTTCAGGATAGAACGCAGCGGCGATGGTGGAGACACCTTCAGCAATACGGCTGATGTAGAATTCTACCGGGTCACCGTAAGCAGTTGTACGCTCTTTGATGGCTTGTTTGACTTCACCTTCCATCTCATCAGCATTCATCAATGCTTTTGGATGGATACCAATCATATTGTTGATGATGAACTCAAGACGCGCGAGACCAACACCTTTATTAGGTAACTGAGCAAAGCTGAATGCGCGATCAGGATTACCTACGTTCATCATAATTTTGACAGGTAGCTCAGGCATATTGTCGAGTTCTTCCACACGGTGTTCGAACTCAAGTAAACCAGCGTAGATATTACCTTCATCACCTTGGGCGCATGAGACAGTCACTTCTGTGCCTTCTTCCACTTTTTCAGTGGCATCACCACAACCAACAACAGCAGGAATACCTAATTCACGTGCAATAATCGCGGCGTGACAAGTACGACCACCACGGTTAGTGATAATGGCCGAAGCACGTTTCATGATAGGTTCCCAGTCAGGATCGGTCATGTCCGTTAATAAAACGTCGCCTTCCTGGAATTTATTCATTTGGTCCAGGCTGTTTAATAAACGCACTTTACCCTGACCAATTTTGCTACCGATAGCACGTCCGACAGAAATCAACTCGCCTTTTTGTTTCAGGACAAAAGTTTCACGGACATTTTTCTTAGTTCGGCTTTGAACCGTTTCAGGGCGCGCCTGAACGATGTAGATACGACCATCATTACCATCTTTAGCCCACTCCACATCCATTGGACGTTGGTAATGTTTCTCGATAGTCACTACCATTTTTGCTAAAGACTCAACTTCTTCGTCGGTCAGGCAGAAATGTAGACGTTCATCTTCATCAACATCCACGGTTTTAACCGGTGATGAAGCATCACCAGAATAAACCATCTTAATTGCTTTTTGACCCACAGTGCGTCGTAACACAGATGGGCGGCCAGCTTCTAATGTATTTTTGTGTACATAGAATTCGTCAGGGTTAACAGCACCTTGAACCACCATCTCACCCAGGCCATAACTACCTGTAACAAACACAACGTCACGGAAGCCACTTTCAGTGTCCAGAGAAAAGGCCACACCCGCACTGGCGATATCAGAACGTACCATTTTTTGGATACCGGCTGATAAAGCCACTTCACTGTGATCAAACCCTTGGTGATCGCGATAAGCAATAGCACGGTCATTAAATAACGATGCAAATACTTCACGGATAGCTTTTTTGATATTGTCTAAGCCGGAAACATTAAGGAATGTTTCTTGTTGTCCAGCAAATGAAGCATCAGGTAAATCTTCTGCCGTTGCTGATGAACGCACAGCAAAACTAGCTTCAGGACCGTATTCTTTTTCCAATGCAGCAAAAGCTTCATCAATGGCTTTTTCCATCGCTTCTGGATAAGGAATCGTCATGATCCAGTCACGAATTTCCTGACCTGTTTTTTGCAAAGCAGTGACGTCATCGACATCCAGCTCACGCAAACGATCATTGATTTTACTCTGGAGTCCATCGTGCAGAAGAAATTCCCGGTAAGCATCCGCAGTCGTGGCAAAACCACCTGGGACATCGACTCCTAGAGGGGCGAGATTTTGCAGCATTTCACCTAATGAGGCGTTTTTGCCACCTACTCTGCCGACATCCTCCATGCATAGCTTATCCAGAGAGATAACATATTCTGACATAGTTATAACTACCTTGCTTTTATAGATTTATTAAACATTAAGACCGACTCTCTAACACGTTCTCTACCTAGGCCAAGCGCACGAACTACACGGCTAGAGATTTCTTCGATCGATGTATCTGTTGTTTCAAAAACGGCAATGCCCGCTTTATCAAACATAGCTTGTGCTTGTGTCAATTCAGCCTGACAAATTTCCAGTGAGGCATATTCACTGCCAGGGCGTCGCTGGCGTCTGATTCGACTTAATGGCACCGGTTTAATCGTTAAACCAACAAGTTTATCAATATTATCCAATAAACATTGAGGTAATTCATCTGATGATAAGTCTTCCGGCGTAAGTGGATAATTTGCCACTTTAAGAGAAAAGTTCATCGCCAAATAAAGACTGGTTGGCGTTTTGCCACAACGTGACACACCCGCCAGAATAACATCAGCATCGTTATAATGATCCGGTCTGACGCCATCATCATGCGTAAGTGCAAAATCAATCGCATCCAATCGACGCTGGTATGTGGTATCACTGAAGGCAATTCGTGACACGCCTTGCTTGTGTGACGACTCTACACCAAAAAAACTTTCCAGGGAGCCAATATAGCTGTGAAACAAGCTGATAACACAGGCATTAGCGCTTTCAATAATGTATTGTTCATCATCATGCACTAATGTGCTAAAAACTACCGGCTTAAGATTAGACTCAAGGCTCGTTTCATTAATTTTTTCTCTTGCCTGCAACGCTTTTTCTGGTGTATCCACAAAAGCCAGCGTGATGGTTTCAAATTCCAAATCAGGAAATTGGGCAAGCAAACACTTTCCATAAGATTCGGCAGTAAGTCCAGTACGGTCTGAGACAAAGAAGACTTTCCGTATCTGTTCAGAATGTTGTAGTTCTGTTTCTGTCATGTGTTAATCATGTGCCGAAATACAGGAATTGATCAACAAAAAATTTATGGTTAGACAAATCAATGTTTACTCAATTCAGACCATACCGTATATATAAATTTAGTGTGGAAAAAGACTATCTGCGTCGCTTTCGATACTAAAATACGGCAATCAAAACCGTGAATAATCGCATCTTTTTACACGAAAAACCAGACTTAATCGTTATATTATTCAGTTTAAACATGGCAGACATCCGAGTAGATAGTGATATGAAACCAGGATATGAAAGGTATATATATTAATGAGTGTATTTATCCATCCTAATGAAGCGCTTCACAATCAAGAAGCTCCGCTCCCGTTAATCCCCGCCTGTGAACATTTTGCAGGTAATCGCCATATGTTATTAAAAGCATTCTCACTTCAGTCTGAATACGGTCCTATTTTTGATATTACCTGTGATTGTGAAGATGGTGCGGCTTCAGGAGAAGAAATACAACATGCCAATATGATTGTTGAGATTCTCAACAGTGAGCACAATATTCATCACATGTCCGGCGTCCGTATTCATGGCTATGAGCATCCTGCGTGGCAACAAGAAGTCGATATTTTGTTATCTGGAGCAAGAGAGAATATTCGTTACCTCACGATTCCAAAGGCAAATAATGCGGAAGATGTTGAGGTCATGATTGAATATATTCAGCAAGCTTCACAGAGATATAACATTACCCACCCCATTCCTATCCATGTATTAATTGAAACACACGGAGCATTAAACGACGTCTACAAAATTGCAGCCATGAAGCCTGTGCAAGTTCTAGATTTCGGGATTATGGACTATATCAGCGCATATCAAGGCGCTATAACGGATGATGCTATGCATAGTCCTACTCAGTTTGAACATGCTCTGATTGTCAAAGCGAAAACAGCAATAGCCTGTGCCGCCATATCTTCTGGCTGTATACCATCACATAATGTGACACTGGCGATTAAGGATTATCAACAAACATTTGAAGATGCTTATAGAGCGCGTAATCAGTTTGGCTTTTTGAGAATGTGGAGTGTGCATCCCCAACAAATAAAAGCCATTATAAAAGCGATGACACCTGAGCCAGAAAAGATCCAGCTTGCCAGTGAAATCTTGTTGACAGCACAACAACGTAGTTGGGCACCAATAAGCTTAAACGATAAATTGTATGATAAGGCCTCTTATCGCTATTACTGGCAGCTACTACAGCGGGCTCATCTATCTGGCGAGAAGCTTTCTACAGATGTCCAGGAACAATTCTTTTAGTGCCTCATTAAAACAGTAACTAACAGACCCTCTCCAACTCGCATATGGCTGAAACACAACAACTACTGTGACTCACTATCGGTAAATGATCTGCTTTCTCAAGGGGACTAATCTCGCAAGCAATTGATTTTGTATGGGATGGGAAATACCTGTTTCATTCATAGCATCAATCAGTAAATCTACCAAATGATTAAAATCACGCTCATTGATATCCATCCCGTCATGAATTTGTTGCATTGAGTCACCATTGTACTGACACGGTCCATCACTAGTTGCACAAAGATATAGTATTAAGCTTTTTTTGAATCGGCTGACATTAGACTGGGCAAAGTAATGAAATAGCTGTTCATCATGTCCAATATTTTTCGTGAGGTTATTAACAATAGAAGCTATCCCCTTTTCACCGCCGAGTTTTTCATACAATGAGGGAGTAGGGGAAAAATGACCGCAAGCGGTCAAAAAGCTGAAGATAAGTACAATAATGCAAATATTCCTGCATCTCATCAGAAATTGCCCATAATGGAAAAGTAGATACCATCTTGATGTTTTGCACCGGCGATCTCCCCCAAGTCAATCCAACCAGCAGTGATATTCAATGATTTATTTGGTACCCAAGCGATAAACAGGCTTTTCCAGTCGTCTTCTTTCAGTGATAAATTATCCGGCTTTTGGCGATACTCAACCCCCAAAGCAATATGCCTTCCTAGCAATAAGGCTGTAGAAGCTTCCCAGACAAGTTCGGTACCCTCCCCTTTTGCACCAAATCCTAATAAACCGGTTTGGTTTGCCTCCGTATAACGACCTGTGACATTCCAGAGCCAATTCAGGCCAGCAATCGCGCCTAGATGTAATTTACTCGCAGCCAGATAATAATCTGTTCCACTATCATCTTCTGCGCCGAGTAAATCAGCAACAAAGGGATCATGTAACGTTTTATGTTGAATACCTAGACTAAGTTGTGGCCAATCACTATAGACAATATCCCCATACAAACGTAATTTGGCACCGAAAATACGTTGACGAATATTGCGATCCAGAGCATCAACATGAAACGTTTGCTCTGCAATTGATAATTCCAAACGATCGTATAAATTTGTTTGGGCACCACAGACATCTAATCTGTAGTCATCAACCTCACCACGACTGCAAAAAACATTGAAAGCCACTTCATCCTGACTCGCGTAACCTGCTAATTGTGCCCAAGGAACCAGCCCTCCGCCTCCGCTTCCCTCTATCTGAGAAACACCAGCAGTTGCAATTAATTTTCCATCTGCTGCATAACAGACAACGGGCATGAAAAGCATTAATTTAAGGAATATTTTTTTCCACATACTCTTCTTGCCATGAATAAAACGTATTCGCAGAAAGCGGTTTACTGATGAAATAACCTTGAATTTCGTCACAACCAAAGTCACTCAAAATCTGAAGACCAGCTTCATTTTCTACGCCTTCAGCGACAACATAAAAACCAAGCTGATGAGCTAATTGAATAGTAGAACGAACGATTAATTTATCTTTTTCAGAAGAAGCTAACTGCATAATAAAACTTTTATCCAGTTTAATTTCATCTACAGGGAGATCTTTGAGTTTCGATAATGATGACTGGCCGATACCATAGTCATCAATAGCAATATGAAAACCATGACTTTTCAACCTTTTTAATGCAGCAACAACAATATGTTCATGGTGCATGATATCTCGTTCAGTAATTTCTAGAGTAACGAGTGCTTGGTTAATTTGATGACGCTCAACCAACTCGCAGAGATGTTTTTCAAAGTCTTTATGCATCAAGTCTTGCGCAGAGACATTAATCGATACAGGGACTATAAGTCCTTTGTTTTGCCAAAATGCCATCTGAGAGAAAACAGAATCAATCACCCAATCCGTTAACTCGATAATAAGCCCAGCTTGCTCGGCCAGATTCACAAATAATTCTGGTGAAATAAATCCCTTATCAGGATGTTTCCAGCGAATCAGTGCTTCTGCCTTAATACTCTGATCTTGTAAATTAATCTTAGGTTGGTAAACCATAAATAATTCTTCAGTATCAGGTTTTTTAAAAAGATTTTTCAGAGCATCAGTAATTGCCAAACGCTCTAGATGAGCTTCATCTTCACCATCCTTATAAAAATGTATACGCTGTTTACTTTTTCTTGCATTATCGAGAGCGATGCTGGTTCTTCTCAGTAATGATGTTGTGTCAGTACCATTATCTGGATAAATAACAACACCAGCATTGAGCTCCAGGTTTATCATTAATTCAGCAACGTTAAAATCCCCCTCAAGAGAACTGAGGAAATTATCGACCTGATGTATATGACTTAGCTTTTCTGATAAATTCAGTAGAGAAAAGAACTCTACACCGTCTAGTCTCGCCGCCATTTGTATTTCAATAAGCTCAGTATGTTTAAGGCGTGCAGACAGCGCCTTTAAGCAGTCATCCGCAATGTCAGGCCCTAAACGATCATTAATCTGTCTGAAGTTACGAATACTAAAGGCAACCAGTAGTTTTTGCCGTCCTGAAGCTAAATACTCAGGTAATTTTTGTTTCGCCGTATAGATGTTATAGAGGCCAGTTAAAATATCGTATTGAGCTTGGTAAAGAATCTTATCCTCACGGAGTTTAATCCGCTGCCCCATCATTTCAAATGTACTCAGTAGCTGTCTTGCCTCTATACCACTTCTCTCTAGATCAATAGTTGATGAATAATCTCCAGCAGCGAATTTTTCCGCTAGCTTTGTCAATTTTGTCAGTGGGATAGTGAGACTTTTTGCCAGAAAAATACTCAGTAATGATGCAATAATTGCTACCAATAGCGCCAATAAGAAGTTATGAATGATAATTTCGTCATATTGAGCATAAAGAGGAGCAAGGCTGCTGGTTAGTAAAACACCGACAGGCGCTACACTCGTGGATGGCAGGAGCAACTCCTCAGTAATATAAGCAGGCCGAGGAATCATAAATTGATAGGTAAGCTGATTATTCAGATTGTCTTGAAACTGTCTAAAGCTCTCAATACCAATTGTTGAAATCAGTAGCTGCTTGTCTTCATCATAAAAGCTCACATCGACGCCGGTGAGCTTTTTTAACGCATCCATATCCTCAGACGTAATTTCAAATCCGACTACGCTATAAGCAATTGTATGAGGTGCTTTAACCGGCAATAATATCAACTGATAAAAATGCTGATTAATCGTTACAAAAAAACTTTTCCCAGGACTGTTGATCAAACTTTTGATTAAAGCTTCATTTAAATCAGAGTCAGATAAAATCGCCCTGCTGGAACTGATAAGACTGCCAGATAAATCTGTTAGCAGCATCAAATCAGCATCAATTCGTTTACCGTGATTTTGCAATACGCTTTTGATTGTTTCAGCATCGGAAGTTGCAACTGCACGGATGAAACCGAAGTCAGATGTCAGAACGTTAGCAGCAATAACTAATAACTTTTCTTGCGCAGATAAATACTCTATGAGTACCTGTTTTGCACTCAAAACTCGCTCTGTTAGCTGTTGCTGATTAAATTTATGACTACTCAACCATGTACTGACCTGGATAACGACCGCAGTAAAAAATACCAAAAAGGTACATAACAAAAAAATCTTGTTTCGTAATTTAATCCGGTGAAACCACACCAAAAACATCCTCAAAGCTATTTCTAGGTAGAGGGTCGACAGTCGTCACTTTAATCATTAACTGCCCCCCTGTATTGTGTGACAAAGTATCCAGTGAAAGTATCTGTTGTGACTCGGCACCATCAGCTTGTTGCGCATGCCACACACGAACAGCTTTAATCGGTTTGTCTACGATTATCTCGGCGCTACCATTATCATCCGTAACAACAGTTTGATTAGAATCAGCAACATAGATATAGCCAATCATACTATCGTGGATATTACATCCCAGTACAACTACGCCAGCCTCATTAAATGTGATAGGTGCTTCTGGCTTATTAGCATAAAGTTTTAGTTCAAAGACTTTTGCTTTTGAGAATGAATACACATGATGTCTGATGTTATCACTATTTGGAAATTCAACAGATTGTCCCTTTTGGATAATAATTTGTTGTGGCGTAAACTGCTTATTGACCTGATCGATACTGGTGAGTGGAAGCGACTCATTAGTATTTTTTGATACATCAAGTAGAGGATCAATGACGGTATCACTTAATGGTAAGCCTTGTTGATCAACAACCATAAAGGGATATCTTTCCGTCGCCTGAGAATTAACTGGGAAACAAAATACAATCGTTATAGAAATAATCCAGTAACAGTGTTTTAGCGACATGATAACTCTAGTCTATTCGACATTATCGATTCCAATATTGAGAATTAAACAGATTGAATAAAGTCATTTAACTACGAAAAAAGCCCATACAAGCGATCTTGCATGGGCTTTTTTCATAGCGATTAAATAGATTTAATTTAAAAAAGTTCTTAAATCTTCCAGCTCTTTCAGCAATTCTTTTACAAGCTGTTTTTGGTCCGTTTGGTGTTCAGCAACTGTAGTTTTTGTGTCCGTTCCAAGTTGCTGCCTAGCACCACCAATGGTGAATCCTTGCTCGTATAACAAACCACGAATCTCACGAATCAACACCACATCATGCCGTTGATAATAACGACGATTACCGCGTCGTTTTACCGGCTTTAGCTGTGAAAACTCTTGTTCCCAGTATCTTAGAACGTGCGGTTTTACACCGCATAGTTCACTCACTTCACCAATGGTGAAATAACGTTTTGCAGGTATTACAGGGAGTTCGTTGTTGTTACTTGCTTCCAGCATAATTGTCCACCCTTGCCTTCAGTTTTTGTCCGGGTCTGAACGTGACCACACGACGGGCTGTTATTGGGATTTCTTCACCAGTTTTTGGGTTACGGCCAGGTCTTTCGCTTTTATCTCTTAACTCGAAATTACCAAAACCAGATAACTTTACTTGTTCACCTTTTTCTAGTGCCGAACGAATTTCTTCAAAAAACATTTCAACTAATTCTTTTGCTTCACGTTTGTTGAAACCTAATTCATCGTACAACTGTTCTGTCATATCGGCCTTAGTCAGTGCCATGTCTACCTCAAATTAATTCTTATTGTTTATTAAACGATTTTAAGATCTTATCGTTGCATTCAGTGTTTGCGCCAGGGCTTCTGTCACACTATTGAGCAATGAGTCGACTTCATCGTCTGTTAAAGTTCGTTCTTTATGCTGGAGTATAAAGGCTACTGCCAAGCTCTTTTTACCAAGCTCGACTCCATCTCCACTATATACGTCAAATAATTGAAATGACTTAAGAATATCAGAATCGATCTCCCTCAGGCAATCTTCGATTTGACCCGCCGTAATTGCATCATCAACCAGTAATGCCAAATCACGACGCAAAGCAGGGAATTTTGATAGTGTTTCAAATTCTGGTACATCTGTTTCAACGACGTCAGACAAGCTTAATTCAAACACATAGACCTTGCCATCAATATCGAGTGGTTTATTCAATTTTGGATGTAAAGCCCCCAGCCAGCCAATGGCTTTGCCATTTTTGTACACACGAGCAGACTGTCCAGGATGTAATGCCTGATGGGATTCTGCTTCATATGTTATTTGGCCGCCACCCAATTTGAGTAAAGCCTCAACATCCGCTTTGATATCAAAGAAATCGACATTCCGCGGCTTTTGAGACCATTGTTCCGCATATTGGCTACCATAGATCAAACCACCAATTTGACGATGCTGATCAATATTGTCCAGCGTTCCTTTAAATACACGCCCTACTTCAAACAAACGAATCCGTTCATGCTGACGGTTGGCATTATAAACCATGGCTTGCACTAAGCCTGGCCAAAGTGATGTTCTCATCACTGACAAATCAGCAGAAATCGGATTAGCTAATTTAATAGGTGCTGATGTGTCTTCAGCGAGTAGTTGTTGAATTTTGGGTTCTACAAAGCTGTAGGTAACGGCCTCATAATAACCACGATCCACTAATACATTTTGTAAACGATCAACTGGCGTCAGCGTTTCAGTAATGTTGGTTGTTAATACCGTTCCCTGAGGTCGTGTATTTGGCAATTTATCATAACCATACAAACGCCCTAACTCTTCTATTAAATCGACCTCAATAGCAAGATCAAAGCGGAATGAAGGTACCGACACTTGCCAGCCACCATCAACATTTTCTACAACGAGACCTAAGCGTGTTAGCTGTTCAGATACTGTTTCTTTATTTAACTCAAGTCCAAGCACACGTTTAATTCTGTCCGCTCGCAGATGAATGCTTGCTATCTCCGGTAACTCTTTTTCACTGCATTGTTCAATAACAGGACCTGCCTCGCCACCGACAATCTCAAGTAATAAAGCCGTAGCCCGATTTATCGCTGACTTAGCTAATTCAGGATCAACACCGCGCTCGAAGCGATGTGATGAATCAGTATGCAAACCATAGCTACGCGCTTTACCGGCGATCGCTTCAGGTGCAAAAAAGGCAGCTTCTAAAAATAAAGACGTTGTTTGTGAACTGACAGCAGATTCTTTTCCACCCATTACACCTGCTAGAGCGAGCGGTTTCTGTGTGTCAGAAATTAATAAAGTCCCCGCCTGTGTTTCAATTTCTTGTCCATCCAACAAAGTCAGTTTTTCACCTTGTTCAGATAAACGTACATGAATGGCTTGATCGATCTTATCCAGATCAAAGGCATGCATAGGCTGGCCTAATTCAAGCATCACGTAGTTTGTGACATCAACAACAGGCCCTAAACTTCTCAAGCCACTTCTGCGTAGTTTCTCTTGCATCCATACAGGTGTTTCTGCTGCAGGATTAATATTTTCGATGACACGACCCAAATATCGGGGGCAGGCAGCACTTGCTTCAACCTTGACTTCAAATGTCTTAGAAGAAGTCGCATTAACATCATCACACGCTACCGCATTAATATCTTCTGAAGTCAGTACGCCTACTTCACGCGCCACACCAGCGACGCTCAAGCAATCGCTGCGGTTGGGTGTGAGATCAATATCTATGGCCTTATCATCTAAGTCCAGATAAACACGGAAATCTTCACCAACTGGTGCATCATCAGTAAGCTCCATCAAGCCATCCGCTGATTCTGTGAGGCCTAACTCTTTTGATGAACACAACATGCCAAACGATGGCACGCCACGTAATTTAGCTTGTTTAATTTTGAAATTACCGGGCAATACAGATCCAATAACTGCAACAGGAATTTTTAGCCCTTCACGAACATTGCTTGCACCACAAACAATATCCAATAACTCATCAGCACCGACATTCACTTTCGTCAGACGCAACTTATCAGCATCAGGATGAGGGGTGACAGAGGTAACTTGTCCCACAACAACGCCAGAAAATTCGCCTGCTACAGCCTCTACAGCATCAACTTCGAGACCAGCACCAGTGAGTTTCTCTACTAAAGCATCTGTATCAAGTGCAGGATTGACCCACTCTCGTAACCATTTTTCACTAAACTTCATTGTCTTATCTCGTCGCTTAACTGAATTGTTTCAGGAAACGTAAATCGTTTTCAAAGAACATACGCAAGTCATTAACGCCGTATCTCAACATCGCCATCCGTTCAACGCCTAAACCAAACGCAAAGCCTAAATACTTTTCACTATCAATATTGACGTGTTTGAATACGTTCGGATGAACCATACCGCAGCCTAATATTTCAATCCAACCGGTATGGCTACAAACTCGACATCCTTCCCCGCCGCAGATAACGCACTCGATATCCGCTTCAGCTGAAGGCTCAGTAAACGGAAAATAAGAGGGGCGAAAACGCACTTTTAAAGGCTTCTCAAAGAAAGCCTGCAAGAAGTCTGACAAGATGCCTTTCAGATCAGTAAAGCTGATATTTTCATCCACCATCAGCCCTTCAATCTGATGAAACATCGGCGTATGCGTTAAGTCTGAGTCACAGCGATAAACTCTGCCTGGTGCAATCAAACGTAACGGCGGCTGTTCTTCTTCCATCACCCGGATTTGAACCGGTGATGTGTGTGTTCTTAATAATTTATCGGCATCAAAATAAAATGTATCGTGCATCGCACGCGCGGGATGATGCTCAGGAATATTGAGGGCAGTAAAGTTGTGATGGCCATCTTCAATTTCAGGGCCTTCAGCCACATCAAAGCCAATATTCTTAAAGTAACGTTCAATACGTTGTAATGTGCGTGTTACCGGGTGTAAACCACCAATCTCACTATTACGACCAGGTAAGGTAACGTCGACTGTTTCTGCGGCTAAAGCGGCTTGCATCGCCATTTCAGACAAGGTTTTATTTCTCGCATCGATCAGTGCAGAGACATCTTGTTTAGCTATGTTTACCGATTTACCGATAATGGGTCTTTCTTCAACGCCCACATTGGCTAAATCTTTAAGGTAAGCCGTGATTTTGCCCTTTTTACCTAAAAACTCAACGCGAACGTTATCTAAAGCCCGATTATCATTCGCTTGTGCAATTGCCGTTTTAGCAGACTCAACAATGTCGTTTAAAGCTTGTAACTGTGTATCCAGTTCAGCCATTATTACCCCCGTCTGAGGAACAATATTCAGAAACAAAAAAGGGCCGTTTTGGCGGCCCTTTTCTACTTACATGCAAACACGTAGGTTTAATCAATAAACCAACGATTTAGTTTGCCAGTGCAGCTTTCGCTTTTTCTGCAAGTGCAGCAAATGCAGCTTCATCATGTACAGCGATATCGGCCAACACTTTACGATCGATTTCGATAGAGGCTTTTTTCAGACCATCGATCATTCTGCTGTAAGACATTCCGCACTCACGTGCAGCAGCATTGATACGCGCAATCCATAAAGTACGGAAATTACGTTTTTTCTGACGACGGTCACGATAAGCATATTGACCTGCTTTTGTAACAGCTTGGACAGCTACACGGTATACATTCTTACGGCGACCGTAATACCCTTTAGCTTGATCAAGAACTTTTTTATGGCGAGCACGTGCTGTGACGCCGCGTTTTACTCTAGGCATTAGAAAACTCCCTCAATTACAGGTTTGGCAACATCTTACGAACTGACATGTGATCTGCTTTACAGATTGTCAGAGTAGAACGTAATTGACGTTTACGCTTAGTGCTTTTCTTGGTCAGGATATGACTAGTGAAAGCTTGTGAGCGCTTGAATTTTCCGCTACCAGTACGTTTAAAACGTTTAGCAGCACCACTATGGTTTTTTAATTTAGGCATTGAATTAACAACTCCGCATTGAAAGTTTATGTAGTTATTTTTTACTGACCGGAGCTAAAACCATTGTCATTTGACGTCCTTCTTTCTTAGGGCGCTGCTCGACATTTGACAGTTCTTTTAAATCTTCAGCGACTCTTTCAAGTAACTTCAGACCTAAATCCTGATGTGCCATTTCACGTCCACGAAATCTGAGACTGACTTTAGCTTTATTTCCGCTTTCTAGGAAACGTATCAGGTTGCGTAGTTTTACCTGATAATCCCCTTCTTCTGTTCCAGGTCGGAATTTAACTTCCTTCACCTGAATTTGTTTCTGTTTTTTCTTAGCTAGCGCTTTCTGCTTGCCTTCTTCAAACAAAAACTTGCCGTAATCCATGATACGGCATACTGGTGGAGTCGCTTGTGGTGCGATTTCCACCAAATCCAGATCAGCTTGTTCGGCTCGTTCCAACGCTTCTTTCAGCGTAACGATGCCCACTTGCTCACCATTAGAATCTGTTAATCGTACTTCTTTGGCTGTGATTTCTCCATTCAGCCTTTTTTGATCTGTAGCGATGTTCTAATCCTCTATAATTATTCGACCGCGACTCGCAACATCTTTCTGTAGCAAGCCAACAAAGTCCTCAAGTTGCATTGCACCTAGGTCTTCGCCTTTTCGAGTGCGTACTGCCACGGCATTATTTTCTGCTTCACGTTCACCCACAACAATCAGATATGGTACACGACGTAAAGTGTGCTCGCGTATTTTAAAGCCAATCTTCTCGTTTCTCAAGTCCGAATCGACTCTAAATCCTTGTTTCTGCAAATTGTTGGTGATATTTCTGACGTATTCAGATTGTTTATCACTGATTCCCATTACCACAACTTGCTTGGGTGCGAGCCATGTTGGAAAGGCACCAGCATACTCTTCTATTAAGATGCCGATGAATCTTTCTAAAGACCCAAGGATGGCACGATGCAGCATAACCGGAACTTGTTTACTGCCATCATCCGCGACATACGTCGCATCCAGACGTCCAGGCATTGAGAAATCCACCTGAATAGTACCGCATTGCCACACACGACCGAGACAATCTTTTAAAGAGAACTCAATCTTCGGACCATAAAATGCGCCTTCGCCCGGTTGTAAATCCCAATCCAGCCCAGCAGCATTCAATGCCTGTTCGAGTGCGTGTTCAGCCTTGTCCCATACCTCATCACTGCCTACTCTGTTTTCAGGGCGAGTCGATAATTTAACGATAATTTCATTAAATCCGAAGTCAGCATAGACCTCATGTAATAGCTCAATGAAAGTAGCTACTTCAGATTGAATTTGATCTTCAGTACAGAAGATATGCGCATCATCTTGTGTAAATCCGCGCAAACGCATCAGACCATGCAATGTGCCAGATGGCTCGTTACGATGACATGAACCAAACTCCGCCATGCGCAAAGGTAAGTCTCTGTAACTTTTCAGACCTTGATTAAAAATCTGAATATGACAAGGACAGTTCATTGGTTTGACGGCATAGTCACGATTTTCAGAATGTGTAGTGAAAATCATGTCACCAAACTTATCCCAGTGACCGGACTTTTCCCATAAAGTGCGATCAACAACCTGAGGTGTACGCACTTCCTGATAACCGTTATCGCGTAATACATCGCGAATATAGTTTTCAACGACCCGATAGATACGCCAGCCATTATCGTGCCAGAAGATCATGCCCGTCGCTTCTTCCTGCAAATGGAATAAGTCGAGGTTCTTGGCGATTTTACGATGGTCGCGTTTTTCAGCTTCTTCAAGACGATGTAAATACGCTTTCAGCGCTTTTTTATCTTGCCAGGCTGTACCATATACACGCTGTAACATTTCATTATCAGAGTTACCACGCCAGTAAGCACCCGCCAGTTTCATCAATTTAAACGCTTTTAGCTTACCGGTGCTCGGCACGTGCGGGCCACGGCATAAATCGACAAAATCACCTTGGCGATAAACCGATAAAGTCTCACCTTGAGGAATGTCTTCGAGGATTTCAGCTTTATAGACTTCACCCATGTCGCGGAATAGTTCGATACCCGCATCACGAGAAATTTCTTCACGAACCACGGGAAGATCTTGCTTCACAATCTCTTCCATACGTTTTTGGATTTTGTCTAAATCATCCGGTGTAAATGCTTCTTTATATGAAAAGTCATAATAGAAGCCATCTTCAATGACAGGTCCGATGGTGACTTGAGCTTCAGGATAAAGCTGTTTTACCGCCTGAGCCATCAAGTGTGATGTCGAGTGACGAATCACATCCAGCCCTTCTTCATCACGCTCAGTGATAATGGCGATCTCGGCATCATGATCAATGACAAATGAGGTATCCACCAATTTCCCATCGACTTTACCAGCTAACGCAGCACGAGCTAGGCCAGTACCAATATCAGCGGCAACATCATGGATAGAAACGGGATGATCAAATTGGCGTTGGGAGCCATCGGGAAGTGTTACTGAAATCATATGAAATCCTGGTTGTGGCCGATACAAAGGGCCTTAAAAACCAAAAAAGCGCCTAAGCGCTTTTGAATATGCTGGTAGGCACGAGTGGATTCGAACCACCGACCCCCACCATGTCAAGGTGGTGCTCTA
>NZ_DDCG01000013.1:29626-34717 GCF_002335235.1 Methylophaga sp. UBA2012
GACCCCCACCATGTCAAGGTGGTGCTCTAACCAACTGAGCTACGTGCCTGCCGTGAAGCTGCGAAATTATACGCAGCTAACGACAGATTGCAAGCCCTTTAAATCACAGCCGGGCCCAGTGCCACCTTCCGCAAATGTTCCAAGTCATCACGTAGCTTGGCAGCTTCTTCAAATTCAAGGTTTTGCGCATGTTTATACATGGCGTTTTCAATCTGCTGAATACGTTTAGCCAATTGCTGAGGCGTCAGTGAGGCATACTTGGCCTGCTCTTCAGCGACTTCTGTAGCATGTCTATCATTAGCCGGTTTGGACATCGCATCGTCCATTCCCATTCTGATCGCTTTTTTGATGCCTTGTGGTGTGATGCCATGTTCTTCGTTAAAGGCAATTTGTTTTTCGCGTCGACGGTCCGTTTCATCAATAGCCCGCCGCATGGAACCTGTTATTTCATCGGCATACAAAATCGCTCTACCATTTAAGTTTCTGGCTGCACGACCAATTGTCTGAATAAGAGAGCGGTCACTACGTAGGAAACCTTCTTTATCTGCATCCAGTATCGCGACTAATGAGACTTCAGGAATGTCCAGACCTTCTCGTAACAAGTTAATGCCAATAAGCACATCAAACTCACCCAGTCGTAAATCACGAATAATCTCAACCCGTTCAACAGTATCTATATCAGAATGCAGATAACGTACTTTGACATTGTGCTCACGCAGATATTCCGTCAAATCTTCAGCCATGCGTTTCGTTAACGTAGTAATTAATACCCGCTCCCCCACCGCCGCACGCTTATTAATTTCTGATAAGACATCATCAACCTGTGTCCCGACGGGGCGAATTTCCACTTGTGGATCCACGAGTCCTGTCGGTCTGACCACTTGTTCGACAATCGTGCTGGAATGTTCATTTTCATATTTGCCGGGTGTGGCTGATACAAAGATGGTTTGTGGGGCTAATTTCTCCCACTCTTCAAACATCAACGGTCGGTTATCAAGTGCTGAAGGCAAACGGAAACCATAATTGACCAATGTCTCTTTTCTGGAACGGTCACCTTTGTACATAGCACCAATCTGAGGCACCATCACGTGACTTTCATCAATGACCAGAATCGCATCATCAGGCA
Source organism: Methylophaga sp. UBA2012 (assembly GCF_002335235.1). Lineage (NCBI taxonomy): Bacteria > Pseudomonadati > Pseudomonadota > Gammaproteobacteria > Thiotrichales > Piscirickettsiaceae > Methylophaga > Methylophaga sp. UBA2012. Next base: position 30,753 of record NZ_DDCG01000013.1, read on the forward strand.
GGTAATCAAATAAAGTCGGCGGCGCCTCACCAGGACCGCGTCCTGACAAATGTCTGGAATAGTTTTCGATGCCGTTGCAATACCCCAGCTCCAGCAACATCTCGATATCAAAGCGAGTGCGTTGTTCTAAACGTTGTGCTTCGACCAGCTTATTGTCAGCATTGAGATGTTCGAGTCGTTCTTTTAACTCTTCTTTGATGGCATCGACGGCTTTTAATAAGTTATCGCGCGGCGTGACATAGTGAGTTTTGGGATAAATAGTAATTCGGCTCATCCTCTGCAGGATTTCACCAGTCAGCGGATCGAAGTAGCTGATCTGCTCCACTTCATCATCGAATAATTCCACTCTGACGGCATCACGTTCAGATTCTGCCGGGAAGATATCAATCACCTCGCCTCTTACGCGATAAGTACCACGGTGAAGCTCAACATCATTTCGGCTGTACTGCAGTTCCGTCAATCTTCTTAATATATCCCGCTGACTGATAACGTCGCCCTGAACCAGATGTAACACCATTTCCAGGTAAGCATCTTTCTCACCCAAGCCATAGATACAGGACACACTCGATACAATAATCGCATCCCGTCTTTCCAGCATGGCTTTGGTTGCCGACAAACGCATTTGTTCAATCTGCTCGTTTACCGACGCATCTTTATCTATAAAAGTATCAGAGGAAGGCACATACGCTTCAGGCTGATAATAGTCGTAGTAGGAGACAAAATATTCCACCGCATTATTGGGAAAGAAATCTTTCATCTCACTATAAAGTTGCGCGGCCAAGGTCTTATTAGGCGCCAAAATCATCATCGGCCTGCCCAGTGCTTGCGCAACATTCGCAATGGTGAACGTTTTACCTGAACCCGTTACCCCAAGCAGGGTTTGCCACATTTCACCGTTTTCCAAGCCCTCAATCAAAGTCTTGATTGCGGTTGGCTGATCTCCGGCGGGAGAAAATTCGCTGACTAGCTGAAAATGTTTACTCATACGTCTTTAGCATCGATTATGTTTGGCGTATATTATTGAGATATTTATCAATTTACCGTGTTAAATGAAGGAAAGATTTTGACTATCAAGCTCTCCCAACGTGTTCAAAACATCAAACCGTCTCCGACTTTGGCTATCACAGCACGTGCTGCTGCGCTGAGAGCCGAAGGCAAAGATGTTATTGGTCTGGGTGCAGGCGAACCCGACTTCGATACACCTGAACACATCAAACAAGCTGCTATTGAGGCTATCCACAGCGGCAAAACAAAATACACGCCTGTCGATGGCACAGCAGATTTGAAAGAAGCCATCATCAAAAAGTTCTCAAGAGATAATGGGCTCGAGTATGCCGCGAATCAAGTCTTAGTTTCCGTCGGTGGAAAACAAAGCTTTTTCAACCTGGCTCAAGCCTTTATTGAAGCGGGCGATGAAGTCATCATTCCAGCACCATACTGGGTATCATACCCTGATATGACCCTGCTTGCTGACGGTGTACCGGTTATTATCGAAGCCGGTCAGGAAAACCAGTTCAAAATCACACCTGAGCAATTAGAAGCTGCTATTACAGATAAAACAAAACTGTTCGTTATCAACAGCCCATCTAACCCAACCGGCATGGCTTACAGCTTAAAAGAGCTTGAAGCGTTGGGCGACGTATTACGTAAACATCCAAACATTCTTATTGCTACTGACGATATGTACGAACATATCTACTGGGCGGATGAACCTTTCTGCAATATTTTGAATGCGTGCCCGGATTTGTATGACAGAACACTGGTCATGAATGGTGTATCTAAAGCCTATTCAATGACGGGCTGGCGTATTGGTTATGCAGCGGGCCCGACTCCACTGATTGCTGCGATGAAAAAAGTACAATCTCAAAGTACTTCTAACCCAGCATCTATTTCTCAGGCAGCTGCTGTGGAAGCACTGAATGGCGATCAGTCATGCATCAAAACCATGCTGACCGAATTCAAAAAACGTCACGATTTCGTTGTGGCTGAATTGAACAAAATGCCTGGTGTTGATTCATTAGAAACTGACGGCACGTTCTATGTCTTCCCAAGTATCGCTGGTGTACTGGAAAACAAACCAGAATTGAACGATGACATGGACTTTGCTGAAGCCTTATTGGTTGAAAAAGGCGTGGCTGTTGTCCCTGGTTCTGCGTTCGGATTGAAAAACCACATTCGTCTTTCAATCGCCACCAGCGAAGAGAATCTTCGTAACGCACTGATTCGTATCGCCGAATTTATTGCATAAAAAATTATTCAAATTTAGGCTTGACCTACACAGGTCAAGCCACTAGAATAGCCATCTTTCTGTTCCCCGATAGCTCAGTTGGTAGAGCAAATGACTGTTAATCATTGGGTCGCTGGTTCGAGTCCAGCTCGGGGAGCCAAAGAATATAAAGCCTCAGAACTTCATGCTCTGAGGCTTTTTTGTTTCAGTGTAACTCAGGTGTAACTTCTTACAGTGATTGCCAGTTATCTACAGTGAAGCAAGGCACTCAGGTATTGCGCAATTATTTACAAATTATTAGCTGTAATCTGTACCATAACCACCTTAAAGACGATAGTCTATCTTTTGGCGTAAAGATACGAGAATGTGCTCTGATGGTATCTAATTCGCTGCCCGCCTGGCACATCAGGAGTGAGGGCTTCCACTAACATAAGCAATTATTAACCTACATTTTTCCATACACTGGCACATGTCATCACCACTGTTCCCAGTCTCAGAGTTCATTTTTAAAGTGATGAAAGATAATTCGCACTCAATTAACATAACCCCATACAGAAAGCTCTAACTCCCAAAGTCATAAGAAGAGGTCATCGATAGTCGTTAACTTAGGTTTATTCCCATAGGCACGGAGCATAAGTCAGATTTAAACCAGATAACATTTAATCACTCTTTAGATTGCTTCTGCCAACACTTCAAAATCAAATTTTTTGAGCTGTTTTGTGTCTACTTTTAGACTAGCCTGCCACAAATCATAGTTTTCTTGTAGTCTCATCCAGCTTTTTGCACTACGCCCTAACACAATCGAAAGTCTGACAGCCATTTCTGGTGATAAGTCAGACTTACCGTTCAACAGTCTATTGAATGTACTGGGGCTTACTTTTAAAGCCTCAGCAATTTTATTTGCAGATACCTTATCGAAGGGATCAATATATGTACGTTGGATCAATTCGCCAACATGAGGTGGGTTAAATTGTTGTAAAGTCATTAGTGATAATCCTCATAATTAACTAAATAAGCGTCACCGTCGATAAACTCAAAAACAATTCGCCAATTACCGGAAACCGTTATTGAATGTTCCCCTGCTCTATCCCCTTTTAACGGGTGCAAGTGATAACCGGGCAAGTCCATATCTTCTATACAATCAGCAGTATCGAGAAATGCAAGCATATCTCGCAACCTTGCTGAGTGGTTTGGTTGAATCCCAACAACGCTACCTGTTAGGAAGAATTTTTTTAGACCTTTATGTTTAAAATTTTTAATCATATTGTATATCATTTCATAAAATACCTTATTGCGCAACACGCAACAAACATTAACTATTTTTTCATTCTTTTTAAATACATTTATAGACTTATTCTGGCTGTACCAAAACATCGCCAGAGGTGGTATCTAACTATATAGAACTTGATTACAGCTTAATCCCCGTGGGTACGGGGAACACAAATCCTCTTATTAAGTTTTGCCTTGTGGCACCGGTTCACCCCCGTAGGCACGGGGAACACTCATCACTCATAATCCTCAACTCTGATAATGTCGGTTCATCCCCGTGGGTACGGGGAACACAAATCGCTACCATTTAGGCGTCAATAAATGGACGGTTCATCCCCTTGGGCACGGGGAACACAATACATCAAAGGAGAAGCCTAATGCACACTCCGGTTCATCCCCGTGGGCACGGGGAACACATATCAGCCACCCTCGTCCGGCTTTGCCTGTGCGGTTCATCCCCGTGGGCACG
>NZ_DDCG01000013.1:34966-35285 GCF_002335235.1 Methylophaga sp. UBA2012
CCCCGTGGGCACGGGGAACACATTTAAAGGTTACACCATTAAGTGGTGAATGGCGGTTCATCCCCGTGGGCACGGGGAACACATATATTTAACCCCATGAACGCTAAACAAAAACGGTTCATCCCCGTGGGCACGGGGAACACCCACACAATGTTTTCAGGTGTAGTGATGAGACCGGTTCATCCCCGTGGGCACGGGGAACACTTCACAATATTCGCATCGCAACGGGTAATGACCGGTTCATCCCCGTGGGCACGGGGAACACGTTGTTACAAGTAGGTCGCTGGCGTTAGTGATCGGTTCATCCCCGTGGGCACGG
>NZ_DDCG01000013.1:35469-35667 GCF_002335235.1 Methylophaga sp. UBA2012
TCCCCGTGGGCACGGGGAACACAGCCGCAGAAATACGCTGGTTTGAGTTGGAGGCGGTTCATCCCCGTGGGCACGGGGAACACGGTGTCGATGTATGGGGCATTGATGAGCTTAACGGTTCATCCCCGTGGGCACGGGGAACACCAGGTATTGAAAATCAGTCCTGATATTCAGGGCGGTTCATCCCCGTGGGCACGG
>NZ_DDCG01000013.1:35857-36116 GCF_002335235.1 Methylophaga sp. UBA2012
TCCCCGTGGGCACGGGGAACACACTTCTAAAGGTTGATGGAACAACGGTTGTCGCGGTTCATCCCCGTGGGCACGGGGAACACCATCCAAGGTATAAGCCTGATCAATCACCCATCGGTTCATCCCCGTGGGCACGGGGAACACATTAGCAATTTCTCGAACCTTAGCCCTAAATTCGGTTCATCCCCGTGGGCACGGGGAACACATCGGTACAGCGCTGAGAGAACATGATCAGCCCGGTTCATCCCCGTGGGCACGG
>NZ_DDCG01000013.1:36299-36558 GCF_002335235.1 Methylophaga sp. UBA2012
TCCCCGTGGGCACGGGGAACACGATTCAACGTTTGCAAATTCTAGGTATATCATCGGTTCATCCCCGTGGGCACGGGGAACACAATAGCGGTGCTAAAGGGCCAAACAAAACCAGCGGTTCATCCCCGTGGGCACGGGGAACACTTATTACCCCATTCGGAAAGGCTGATTGTGTCCGGTTCATCCCCGTGGGCACGGGGAACACCCGTTTTGGTGGTTTATCCTCACGAATGAGGGCGGTTCATCCCCGTGGGCACGG
>NZ_DDCG01000013.1:36742-194058 GCF_002335235.1 Methylophaga sp. UBA2012
CCGTGGGCACGGGGAACACATTGCGACGATTAATTTTCCGTGTTGATCTGGCGGTTCATCCCCGTGGGCACGGGGAACACGTTTACACACATGGACAACACAAGCCAGAAGGCGGTTCATCCCCGTGGGCACGGGGAACACTAACCGCTACCATTTAGGCGTCAATAAATGGACGGTTCATCCCCGTGGGCACGGGGAACACTACTTCACCAAGAAAAGCCATCCACAAAAACTCGGTTCATCCCCGTGGGCACGGGGAACACTCCCAAGCAAATGAGGTAGCCCAGAGTGTGAACGGTTCATCCCCGTGGGCACGGGGAACACCAGCTACTATTGAACAAACCATCAGAGATTTACGGTTCATCCCCGTGGGCACGGGGAACACGGTCTTGGTTAGTTGTCATGGTTAAGCCCTCGCGGTTCATCCCCGTGGGCACGGGGAACACTGAGTATGGCTTATATGATTATCCTATGGGCGCGGTTCATCCCCGTGGGCACGGGGAACACGAACCAGTTGATGTTCCATATGTTGAAATTGACGGTTCATCCCCGTGGGCACGGGGAACACTGCATATAATTTGCCAACTTTAAATCGTCCACCGGTTCATCCCCGTGGGCACGGGGAACACGGTGAGGCTATCTCTATTATCGGTGCTGCCATCGGTTCATCCCCGTGGGCACGGGGAACACTCACTGGCATCTCATGAATATTGCTGGCTCTCCGGTTCATCCCCGTGGGCACGGGGAACACATATGTCCTTGGTAACTATGTATATCCTGACACGGTTCATCCCCGTGGGCACGGGGAACACCCTTTACTCGACTTTATGAGAAAGGTAAGCAGCGGTTCATCCCCGTGGGCACGGGGAACACACTTATTGTACACAATTGATTTACCAAATAAATTTCTACAATTTATTTTCTACCAACTGAAATAGTTTTATTTTCCATTTTGTTAAAGAGCGTCTTTTTCATCCACGGGCAAAAAAGAAACCAGTCTTAAGCCATCCATTTCTATAGGTATTCGTCTATTTTGTCCTAGCGTTTGAAAATCAAACCCTGATTCGGTATTGGTGGCCCATGCCATAACGATATTGCCTTCATCACAAAACACTTCACACTGTTGCCAGATCATTTCTCTAATTCGTCTGGAAACATCACCAACGTAAACCCCAGCTCTGACTTGCAAAAGCCAAACAGCAAGTCGCCCTCGCAGTCTAGGAGGAATGTTTTCAGTGACAACGACTGTCATAGCCATTGTTTACTCACTTCTATGACCTTCATCACCAATATGTTCGGCATTGGGTATCGCTGGAGGTACTGACTCAGGGGCTGGTTCAGGCGGCGAAATTTCACCTGCAGCAAGCACCTCTTCAATAAGCGGAATAATCTTTCTGAGGACTTTCTGTTCTCGGAATAAATCACGACATGCAAGCCTGACCTGTTTATCTGGTTGCGTCGGGTTTTGGGATGCGATTCGAAACGCCAATGGGACCACATTATCGAACTTAAAAATATCAGCGATATCGTAAACAAAGGAAAGTGGCTTACCAGTATGAATAAAGCCTACTGCTGGCGCATAACCTGCGGCTAGCACCGCTGCTTCGGTAATACCGTATAAACAGGCTGTGGCAGCACTCAAACATTGGTTAACCACATCGCCCGCTTCCCAATCTTTTGGATCATAACGACGACCATGCCATTTAACACCGTACTGTTTCGCCAATAGTTTATAAGTATTACGAACTCGTGCACCTTCTATACCCCGTAATTGTTCAATACTCCTGCGTTGCGGCGGGGCTTCACCAAAGCGTAACTCATACATTTTTCGAACGACTTTAAGCCGCAAACTATCATCTAACGCCAGTTTTGCCTGATACAGCAAACGGTCAGAACGCGCGCCACCCGGTTGCCCGGAAGCATATAACCGCACACCTGCCTCTCCGACCCAAACTAATAACGTACCAACCTGAGCTGCTAAACGGACTGCAGCATGTGAAACACGCGTTCCCGGTTCGAGCATGATGCATGCGATCCCGCCAACGGGAATATGCGTACGAACACCGTTTTTATCTATCAAAACAAAGGCGCCATCCTTAATATCAACCTTGCCATATTGAAGAAAAATCATAGAAACCCGATCTTTCATCGGGATCGGCTTCAATGGAAGATAGGAAGATGGGTCAGCCATCGTTACTATCCCCTTGAAGCATCGGGGCATTTTCATTCGACAATAGAATCTGCATCTGCCGGATCGCTACTTCATTCAGTCTGACAAGACGTTCAGACTGCCCCTTTTTCTGCTCGATAATATGGGCATTCAACGACTCCAAACTGGCCAAACACACCAACTGATGCACATTAGCGTGCTCACGCATATTGCCTTTTGTATCTGGATTAGATTCTCGCCATTGTTTGGGAGTTAATGTAACACTATTTAACCCAGCTTCCTTTCTAAACCCGTCGAATTCGACGGGTTTAAAATTTGGGTTGTTCAGTTGCTCCCATATCCCCAAAAATTCGATGGTATTGCGATTCCCTAGCCAATTACGAATGAGGTCATCTGTTCTTTCACTGTTTTTGTATCGAGCGATATCGGTAATACAGACATATTCGATGCCATCTTTGGTGAGAGTGGCAACATTCCACTCCAGAACTGTTAGCTTAGGTTTCATCTATTCGTCCTTGAGTAAAAATTCGCATCCATTTTATACACGACGAATGAGCATCAAGCCGCAGCCAAAGGCTTTAGCCGGACCAAACCCGGTATAAAGTTGCTCAATAAACCTATCGGGATCACTGACAGTTAAAATACCTTCGTAATCCATACTACTAAACCCAGCATGTCGTCCTTTTTCAGGAAGAGCATTCCAGCGGTAACTGCTTGCTTGTAGACTTTTTCCAGAAAGCACAAACCCCATATTTTCACCACGACTTGATAACCAATGTTTTGCCGCATTATCCATTTCGTTTTTTAGCGCCTCATCGAGATACTTCATTCCTTTTGTATCAACAAAATCCTGATGTGTAAGCAAGCGCTTTTTCAGTTCTCCTTTTTTCCCATCAATGGATAAGCCACGACTTTCATTCGCTTTTTTTAACCACTCTGACTGTGCATTCATCACCACATCATGACGAACAGAGTTCTTTTTCCCCTCCAGAGGTTTCGATACCGTTGGGTTGGCTCGTAAGCGAAAAGCCAATTGATCGCCGTCAGACAAACACGGCTGAAACTGCTTTGACTCAATAGTAAATATCAGTGAATCATGCTTTGGTTCAGATTTTGAAAGTACATAGTAAAGCGGAAGATTACGTGGCGCGCTCAATTGCTCTCTCTGGCTTTCTTCACGAAATAAGAAGCGCTCTCCTTGTTCAAATAAATCCCATAACAGACGGTGCATTCCGTAACTACGATCTTTTAGAATCAATCCGAGTTGTGATTTCTGTGCTATCGATGGATTCAAGGCGATTTTGGAAAGATACATCAGGCCTCCTTAGCCAAATTGGCATCATTCATCCAGCAATATTCTTTACGTTGTTGGAATTGCCAGCGTTGACGGGATAACGGCTTATCATGACGCGTTAATTGCTGTACTTGTTGTTTTGAAAAACCACCCTCATCTTTGGCAAAATCACTGATATTTCCTTCCCAGTAATAGCGAGATAAGGAGTCCCGTGGTAACCAACGCGTTTCGCTCATCCATTCTGGAATAGGTTTATCTGGTGAGCTATAAAGCAGTGGTTGAACTGCATAGTTTTCCAGCGCCTGCAAAAAACCATCTGCTTCAATAGTTTTTGGATCTAGCGGCGCCGCCAATGGGCATGATTTACGGCCCAAATAAAGGTGAAACTTGGGCTTACACAAAGCCTGCTGTAGTTCAGTCAGCGCCCACTTAGCCTGTTCATTTGCTCGTATTGCCACCACGGCTTGAGCATCAACGTAATATTCACGTGTGGATAATACGGTCCCCAAACGTTCATGTCCGGTTACGATTTCATCACGTCGAGTTCGATAATGAAATTTACCAACAGAATCTGGCGCTTGCGCCGTATGGTAGTCTTTCAACAACCGTCCAGCACTCAGCACCTTAACAGCTTGCTGATACGTATTCGTCAGATTCATATGTGCATCATCATCTTCTCGCCGAAGACCAAGAGCCGCTCCGAGTAAACCAACAATAGCCGACTTGCTGGGATAATTGCTGCTATGTCGCATTTCACCAACAGCAATCTCCCCCCAACTCGCCATAGCGCCATACAACCTGAAGACCAAATATTCCATAGCGGTCTCCTTACTCGGAAATAAAAGCAAGTAACTCTTTTAAACTCCCTTTGCCTTCTGGGACATTCATCTGGTAACGAGCATCTGCGCAATCACCATAGACGGTATCGAAATTATCACATTGTTTTTTCAAAGCTTTAATCGCTTCGTCACCATAATCTTCAGCATTTTTACTAACAGGTTTCAGATAAGCCACTGATAACGATCGTGGTTGCTGATCGCCCTTTTCAGCCAATACATAGGAAGCGTAAGCCCGACTGGCAAAACTATTTTGTTTTCCTTCCGGTGCAACTTTTACAGCAGCTTCAGTCAATGCAGCAATTGCCTTATTAGCCAATACCTCATTACCATTCAGGTTCTCAACCAATTGTTCTTTGTTGATGCAAATATAGGAATAGAACAGGCCAGCCGCAAACCCCGTTTCACCAATATGGGCGGCGCCAGCATCTTCACTGTGATCGTTTAAATCATCAACAGCGGTGAAATAGTCATCTTCAATCACAACAGGGTGAACAGAAATCGCATGTGCTACTTGGCAAGCAGCATCAACATTAAAGGCAGGTTTAGATGCCAACATTCTGCCAAACAAAGCGATATCCACCGCCATATCATCTTTTCGTAGTAACTCTAGTTCATCTTTAGTGGGTTCACGCTCTTCGGTGATCAAGGTAGCGACTAAGTCATCAATCGCTTGCTGTTCTGACAAACTGATATGAACCAGTTGCTCTATTTCAAGATCTGCATTAGGGTCACTCTTATCAGCTTTTTTCATCTTTCCGAATTGACCAGAAATTTCTTGAGCCCATTGACGTGCTTTCTTCTCTGCAATATCAGCCCCGATTAGCTTTTCATAGATCTTAATGCCCAATATTTTTGAACGCGTACCCAAGTGTCCGTCTAAGGCAGACTGAAACAGCTCAGATGTTCGCCAGTTGCGTTTCAGACTTTGTGACGACACCCGTAAGCGATCTGTGCCACCCATCTTTGCCGTTTTTGGACGGCCCATATCATCACGGTTCAGATTGGCAGGTGGGTAAGAAGTTAACAAATGTAATTGAAGAAAACGGCTCATTATCGTGCTCCTTGATACAGTTAATCTTTATAGACTGAGTAATATTCGCTGGCCCATTTCACTGCCAGGCGTTGTTGAGGTTTACTAGCTGGTGCGGTACGGAATTCATGTAACCAATGCAGAATCGAATCTGCCAGGTCGGCAATATTGGCCTTGCCATTTAATAACGCAACAGCACGACAAACCCGACGAAAAAAATCTTCTGGGGTGCGGCTTTTTTGCAACTGCTGAAAACGCAGTTCTGACATAACAGCTTTTGAACCGTCCTCTTTAGGGGATGCCAGTGCTTTTGCAAAGGACTTGCTGTCATCTAGATTTTTTACCCGCGAGAGGACAGCAGCCACCATGGCTGCATCTGTTATGGGCAAGACCGCTTCGCCAGCAGTCCAACGTGAGGGCATTTGCTGTAAAAAATGGGCAAAAGCAGGCGTTAGTAAAATATCATCGGGGTTTTCAGCCCTCCGCAAAGACGCTCGATCTCCACGATTTTCATCCAACCACGACCACCAGCTTTTTAATTTTTCTGCATCTGCTTCACTAATATAACGCCTGTTAGCCATTGGCCACCTCCTTATCCTTCATCACGGCTGACTGATCTAATGATTTCAAAGACTTTATTGAGTAGAGTTTTTTATTCAAATCTGTACGGGCCCGAGTAATCCGTTTCATATCCATATCTTCTGTATCGCCTTCCATAACCCAGTAGTCAAAAACCTCAAATGCCGCGTTCCTTATCTTATTAACCCACTGCTTTGCCACATCCGGCGGCATAAAACGGGTATGAGCTGGTTGAGCAGACAACACATAAAGTTGCTTGTAAAAGTCCGCCTCTGTTGCCTGCCAAAAATCATAATCAATCATTGAGGTATCGCCTTTGGCGTCTTTAGGCCGGGAAAACCAGGCTTGTTTTATCTGACCACGCAATGTAGAAACCACCTCCTTGGCGCTCTGAACCATACTCTGTACAAAGCCTACAAATTCCTCACGATAGTCTTTATCAACATAAATAAGTGGCATCTTCTGCTCATACCAACAACGTGCTTTCATGTTGTCCATGTCGTAGCCAAAGCACCACAGACGAGCCACATCTATAACGTCTTTTCCTTGATATTGAAGCAGCTCAATTTTTTCTTCGTTAAAGGAACGTATCACTCTTGCCGCCCTGTCACCATTACTGTCATCCTGCCAGACAAAACCTAACCAGTGGCGATACCCCAAGCCACCTTGCTGACCTTTCAGGCTTAAAGGTGGTTCTTTGTTTTCTGGATCAATGCGATAAGGTGTAAGCGGATGCACCCAGGGTCCTTCATAGTTAATGCCATAGTTTTTCGTTTCGAAATGACTAAGCAAATGTTCGTTTTTTTCGCCACATATATCGCAACATCCTGTCTGTAAGTTATCGAAATCAAAACGAATACGACGAGGCATTCCCCAGTACATTTGCAAAGGGTTAACGTCCTCTGGTGTTGTATTAACACCAGTTTTATCAGAAATTCGGGTAGGTGCCAGCCAAGGGAATATCAACGAATTCAATCCATTCGAAGCCGAAGAAAAGTCCTCTTGTGGCAGGATGTTAAGCCACAGCTTTTGCCAAAGAGTAGCGTGGTCTGATTGAGGCATCACCAAGGTAGTCATCGGCCCACCACCCCTTAACCCCACACGATGCCCAACACCACCGGAGGGGGCATTTGTTTGCAAGGTAAATAACGCAATGGCAGCACAAGATTCGCAGATTTTTTCAACTTGCCCACCTTTTACAAAATGATCGAGATTGTCTTTTAATGTCTTTCCTCCTGGAGCTTCGATCAATAACGAGGCAACACCTTTTAGCTCTCCACCCAACGAATCAAAATCTTGTAAGAATCTAGGACCTGATTTTTTACTGAACTCAAAAGCACCCGAAAACCTTCCAAATTTTTCCTTTACTTCATCTTCACTCGAAGGGCTTACCGAATACTGAAACCATTCATCTTCATCAATAGGGGGGAGAATTGTTTGCAACAAGCCGATTAAGAGCTGGTACATCGCGCCATAAAAATCAGCTCGTGGAGCGACAATATCAATAACCGGATTATCGATTTCAACTATTTGCCACGGTGCAATTTTTTCTTTTGTGCCATCCTGTCGAACAACAGGTATCCATGCATCTTCAATCAAGTTCATAACGCCTCCTTCCCAAAATTCCAACCATCTTTTTCATCATAAACAGACTGCAATTCAGCTACCAATGGCCAGATTTCTAGCCACTTTAGCGCCGACACCTGCTCTTTAAGCGTATCTATCCTTTGCTTCCATTCAGGGGAAATCAGCTTTTCAGCCTTTTTCCACTCAGCTTTAGGTATTTTGATTTGGCTCAGCGCCCAGAGATAAGCACCGCTATCTGCATAGGGTTGTAACTTGCCCTCCACTTCTTTTACCAACACAACATCCACTGTCTCTGCACCTAAGCGAGTGGGTATATGAATATCCTCATCCCAGCCACTGTTGTGAGCTGCACTTTTGTAGCTATAGCCACGCTCCATACAAAGCAGGTTAAATTCCCCCATACTTCGCTGAACTTTCTGTTCAGCGAAAGCTTCCATTGAGGCGTGCTCTAGATATTCAGGAATATCAACAGCATCTATCCCATATACTGACTCGATCAAATCTCTGGCATCAGTTGGCATGGTAAAACTACCTCGTTTTTGCAACTGCAAAATACTCCGCCACAACTTACCAATATCTGGGTAAACATATGCCGTTCCTGGAAGGGTCTGCGTGAGCCATTGTGAATTTTCCACCAACTCGGGATCGGGTGATAACACATACAAACAAGGTGTAGCACGTTGTTCAGAGCCACTGATTACATTGCCAGTGCTATCACGAGTGTGCCTTTGTAAACGACCCGCACGCTGTATAATCAAATCAATGGGAGCCAAATCGGTAATCATGACATCAAAATCCAAATCAAGACTTTGCTCAACCACCTGAGTTGCGATTAACACTTGGCCGTCCCGTTCTACTTGAGCTGACTCTTTCCCAAACCGTGCTAACACATCCCGTTCAATAGCTTGCCGATCAATCATGGCATAACGACTGTGGAATAGTGTCAGCTTATCCTTGGCAAGCCATTCTTCATCCGTTAATCTCTGGTAGCTTTCACGGGCATCTTTGACTGTATTTCTTATCCAACAGACACATTGTCCCTGCTCCACTGCAGTTTTGATTTTCTCCATTACCTCATTTTCATCAGGTAGTCTGCTCATCTTTACTGTTCGGCAAACAGACTGGCGTGTTTCAACGGCTTCTTCTTTGATAACTCCTTGCCTAACTTGTGTAACTAAAGGATAGGCATCTTTTTCTTGAATAACCGGAAGCCTCTGTTCATTGATATTCCAGCCTCCACCCAACTGAAAGGCTTGAACAAAACGCTGGCGAGATGAAAATGGCAATGTTGCAGATAATAAAATAGTGCATCCACCCTGAGCAGCATGAGCTTGAATCAAAGATTCCAATAATCGCTGCATGTATGGATCAAAAGCATGAACTTCATCAACCAGTAATACTTTATCGGCCAATCCCAATAATCGCAGAGATTGATGTCGAGCCGGCAAAACACCTAATAATGCTTGATCAATTGTGCCAACTCCAACATCTGACAGCAGTGCTTTCTTACGACTGTCCGCCAGCCACTGATTACAATATGCACTGGCAGATACATCGTCGTGGTCGTACTGCTTATCTGTCAGTTGTTCACTCAAGTTGATGCTCTGCTGAAATGCTTCCGACTGCTTGCTGGCCCCATGAGCCAAGACGATTGAAGGTAACACTTCGTCACCATACAATGACTGGTAGCTTTTTGATAAACGTTCATACATAGCATTGGCAGTTGCCATAGTCGGCAAGCCAACATAAAGCCCTTTTGCTACCCTCTGAGCCATCAACCGATGCACAAGAACCATTGCGGCTTCTGTTTTCCCCGCACCAGTCACATCTTCTAAAATAAACAGCTGCGGTTCCGCTTCTAATGCAACTGTCTGCGCATAGTTCTGTAGCGGTGTCGGCGAAGTAATAAAATCAAATTGATCGGTTATTGAATTAAAGGGACGAATGCTTTTGGGTAAAAAGGCAGCCGATGCCAATGCCTGTTCAGCAGATGGAAGAGCCACCGATTGCCAGTATGTTGTTAGTGAGGTTTCCGTATCGCTATAGAGAAAATGTTGTTGATCCGAGCCTAACCAGTCAGCTAAAACAGCAACCCCAGCCAACTGCCACGAAGCGAGTTTAAAGCTACTTTTATCTATGGCTTCAAGAGGTTCTAGATCAGGCATCCATTCGTTGATAACTGCTCGAACAAACGCTTCTGCTGCTATTTCATCCTCTTCCAGACTATGGCTGCGTACAGCCTTTTTGGCCTTGCTAGTTTCCAGTGGTTGCCCATGATGCCCAAAAACAATCTCAAGCCAAGGCCTCAGCAAAGAAAGCTCATGTTTAGAAATCAGATCTTCAAGCTGTTTTTCAAGTACTTTTATCCACAAACCAATCCCCAATGCATCATGACGCACCAGATAATCACAGCGTGAGTCAGGCTCTACCAATTTGGGTGACATATGAGGAACCAAACCTTGAAATCCTCTCAAAAATTTCCCGAGGTCATGAAGCATTAAACAGAATACAAAAAATTGCTGTAGCCATTCTGGCGATAGAGACAACCGTGAAGCCAAGCGTTGGCAGAGTTCTTTATCGGGCTCTAACAGCCAAAATCCCACCGCCGCTACATCCAGACAATGATAAGGCAACAAGTGGTAGGCTGGGCCTGATTGTTCAGGATCTTTTTTGGCTTTGCCCCAATAACGAAAATAAGCAGGTATGTCAGTCACAATTATATTTCCAATTTTGATATTGCCATCTTCTCAGGCTTAAGTCCTAAATCCTGAGACTTACACATATTTTTTTAATGTTATTTCCAGTTCATGTTTTATTTCATGTCGAAGTGTTTCGGGCGTAAGCACTTCAATATCACTGCCAAAATGCAGTATGTCTCGCACCAGTTCACGGGTATCACTATATGGGATTGACAACAGGTACTCTCCGGCATCAGTCCACTCACTGAGTTGATTAGGATGCCAGCTTTCACGGCTGACGCGTCTGGAAATTTTTGCAGAAAATTTTAGTTGAGCTATACCCTGCACTTGTCCGGAAAAAATGCCATAACCAGGCATAACATGGGCATCGAGCTGTTTGGCCTCAATACTTACCGCAGTAAGTTCAAGCTGATTAGCCTGATGAATGGCATCTAGCAGAAAGGTACGTAATGCCTGTTTTTGATGACACCATGCATCGAGGTACCAGTTATCGCGGTAATAAATCAGACGTTGTGGGCTGATAATACGTTTGTTGGTGGCACCTGTTCGCCAGTGCCAATAGTCAATTTCAAGTTGTTGCCGGGTAAGCAGTGCATGTGCCACATTGGCAAAATGCTCGGGTTCACAAAGTCGTTGCCATTGGCTGGCAACCTTAATCCGGTTTTGCCAGTCTTGCTGGGTGATATTCTGCTTTTGTAGCAGTTGTTTGAGCCGCTCTGAAATCGGCTGCAATAGTTGTTTGATAACTTCAGGCTGAAGCGTTTCGTTTAACTGTTCCAATATGGCGAGAGAAACAATCTCCTTTCCGCTAAACCAAAGTCCAGGTAATTCATATGTTTCATCCTCTTGCAGATCATAGAAATACCCCAAACCTCTTTGATTCTTTATCGGTGCCCCTAATACATCACACATGAAGTTACGCGCAATATGAAAGGTATTTTTGCTGATGTCTAAATGATCGAGAATGTCATCTAACGGCGCCGGATAACGTCGGCAGGAGAAAAACTTATGTAATGCAAAGACTCTCTCTATGTCCATGAGGTCTCCCAAAATTCACTTAATATGATAAGTGAATTAATAAATTTAAATTCATACTTCCTAGAAGGAAATTACTTATTAACTAACTGATTAGTTATTCTCTGCATTCTGTCGTTAAGAATATCTGAAAAATATTATGACAATAAACCTAATCACTGCAGAAAATAACAAACATATCTCGATCTTCTTTAAACCAATTCTTATGATTTTTCTTGATTAAATATTCCAGATACATTGTCAAATATTACGACTTCAAACTCTATATATGAATTAAGACCGGTTTATAATTATCCTTATATTTTTCATTAACATTTGGATACCCACGCGCGTGTCTTTGAATCAACGTTTGATTTACTTTAAAGGAATTATTGCCATGAACATGCCCATAAAGCCAAGCGGCAGGTGAATACTGGTTTATCAGTCCATCAAGATTGCTGGCATAACAGGCAGCGAGTATTTCATCCCTTAACTTCTCGGATAAACAATCAGCCATCGGTGCGTGATGCGTTACCACAACTTTTTTCTTAGCAGGTTCTTTGTTGAGTTCACCAGTGATAAAGGCCCTTGCTTCTTGATGCCAGCCGACCACGTCTTCAACATTGATGTTGGTTAATTCATCCTGCTCAAGTCTTTTGATATGGTTAAAGTCATTTAACCTGACTGAGGCATAGTCTCTGGCCATCTTGTTTCTAACGGGTGAATCGAACAACTGATAATCAGACCAGAGCGTTGAACCTATAAAGCGTACCTCGCCAATATCTACCGTTGCATTATTGAGCAAGGTCACCTGAGTCCCATGGATAATCTTTCTTACCTTATCCACCACAGGTTCTTTATCATCGTATTGATCGTAATACTCATGATTACCTAAGATATAGATAACTGGTATACCCAATAACTCAGATTGCCTGACAGCATACTCCGCCCCATAGCCCTGACAATCAATATCACCCGCCAAGACGAGGACTTCAAAACCCTTTTCGTTTGAGATGTTAGGGACCTCACCTCGTTGATAACGAATAAACTCATTGTGAATATCACTGATAAGCCCTATCTTCATATTCTTCATATCCCTCTGGTTCATATTGAACCACTATGCTTCTAACCTATCCTCAGGCATAGTAGTTCCGACAAAATCACTTCAATGACGTTACTTCATTCTTTGCAGTTTTCGATACCACCATTCACGAATATCCCAAATCTCTGTAGGCAAAGGTTTACGCCCTGTTCGCATTTCTAACTTGCCCAATTTCCAGAAATCTAAAATTGCTCTAGCCTCAGGTCGTTTTCGAACTAAATATGGTTCAATTAATTTAATTGCCTTATAGGCATGTGAAGAGTTGTAATTAAGTGTGTAACACTGACGATTTGTCTCAATGCTACGTTTAATTTTGTGAATATTTGCATGAATACCTAAGGTATCTCTTATGTGTTCAAGTACTTCCAGATTGTTTTGTACAATATGTAATCTAACAGTATGGGTGTACTTTATTTCACCTGTACTCGCCAGTTTGTACTTCTGTTTCATTATATGCAGACAGCCTTCACCATCAATAAACCCTGCTGTCCAAGCCAAATCAATATCTCGATACTCCATCAGCATACTACTTTGTACTCCACTCATAATCCCTCCAATATAAAGTTTACAATGTAAACTATAATAGACAAAAATAAAGACCGTTAGTTGGCCTTTTAATTTTTTATTTATAGTATACATTGTATACTTTTTTGTCAATTACTTTATATTGAATGTGATGCTTTATAAAAAATAACTCAAGTAAACCCTCAGGGATAGTTCTGTGTGTCGTCTTCTCTGGCTCTCTTTCCCAACTTATCCATGTTTGTCGCTCAACACGAACACTATCAGCAGCTGCTTGCTGTGTGAGTGATAGAGATTTTCTTATTTTCTTTAGCTCTGATGGAGAGATTGGCATTTATATCTTGTTACTTTTAAATAATCCTGCCTGAGATTATACAGTTAATGTAGCTAACCGGATGACCATAAGTATGCAATAAGACTCAACCCGATATTCCAATACACTCGCTTTCTATATAACGTTCTATGTCAGCTGTTGGGATTGCTAGTGTTTTACTCAATCTTTGTTTTATTAATTCACAACGCGTAATGACTTCGGCTTTCTCACGTCGTAAAGTTGATGCTTCCTGTGATTTTTCATGAAATTTTTTTACGACTATTTCATACTCTAACCTAAGTGTACGAATCACTTCAGCGAGCCAATAATCTGCGATGGGATATGACTTAATAGGTAAAGTTTTGCTTAAATCTTTAACTTGAGAAGTGGCGTTATTTTGCACTTTTGTGTAGCCGATCAACTCACTGCTAAGCTCAATATTTTTCTTTTGTAACAGTAATAGGTGCTCTTTTAATTTCTTGTTCTCCTCCATCAGAGACTGTTTGGTTTTCGATAACGATATACTTTTTTCTTGCTCCAACTTTTCAACATACTCTTGATAGTCAACATATGATGATGGAAAGTTAATAGATTTATTGGAAACTCTCAATAGCTCAGAGACTTCTAATCCATAATCTTTGATATATGAATATTCCTTAGATAACTGGTAGGCCTTTTTCCAATTTTTCCATGTCGCGTACTTCCACTTCAATTCAGTTTTTAGATAATCTTTCCATGATGTACACCCCTTTTCACCAATAATGCTCGCTTCAATATGATGCTTATTGGGACGGCCACGCTGCATAAGAAATGGAAGCTCCTTTTCAACAGTCTGCATAAAACAGATCCATCCACCTCTCGCTTCCGCCCCTAAAAGTTGTTGAAGCCGTTGGGAGATATCTTTATGACTTTCTATACTTTGACTCATGATTTTTCTCACGTCGTTTATTAAGAAAAAGTAGTTATCTGTCTTATATAAACCATTTAACTATTTAATTTACCGTGGACCATAATCCTCTTCATATTCATGAAGACGTTTTTTATAGTTCTCATTCTCAGAAATAAGCTCTTGATTTTTAATTAAGATGTCAAAAATCATCTCTCTTTGATTAATTAGGTCTTCATATTCAGTTTCGGCTAATTGAGTCTTTTCTTGTAATTCTTGTATGATCACATCATTGGTTTCTTTAAACTGCTTATACTCACTTTCTACTTCAAACCTTTTTTCATCATAAAACTGCTTTATCCGTTCAGCCTCATCTTGAAGTTTTTTCTTTTTCTTTATCATTTCGTTTTCAATCCATTCAGCTAATTCAGATGCTTTTGCTTGTTTAGCAATTTGATATAGTTCAGATTGAATTCGCTTTCTCATTGGACCTATTCGTTCAAGACCATACTTGTGAGATACTGACTGATAAAAATCATCTTGAAATGCCCGCATTGCATTTTTATATGCCACGCTTGATTTGATACTGCTTGCCTCTGATTTATTCAGCTTTTTTGCAATATGACCAGGATGGAGCTTTCTTGCATTGTTTGAAACCGTATACACATGTATGTGTAAGTATTGCTCATCAGTATGTAGTACAGCAGATTGAACGCTTCCAAACTTCTCTCTGTGGAATTCGATACAATCCATGAAAAAAGGTCTTATTTCGTCCAAATCACACATTTGACTTTGAGAGGGATAGCTGTATACCGCAGCTAAAAGAACATGAGCGTCTTTTCTAACAGCTCTTTTCTTTGCCTTACCACCAAGTACAACCTCTGTCGCTTCATTTTCTAAAAGTAGGTTTAAATTTTCAGCCAGCTCTTGCGTCGTTATACCATCGAGTAACTCAGGTGGTGATGGTGACATAACATGCCTGCTGTGTTCGTATACACGACTCGCTTCAGCCAAGATGTCATAACAGGTTTTGACAGAACTACTTTTTGAAAGTGTGGATGCGGTTCTGGCATACGTTTCTATGTGTGAAAATTGAAATCTTGCCATCAGAGACACCTCCAATACGCAAAAAACAATCTAAACCTATAGAACCGACTATTAGTTAATGCATGGACTAACATTATGCCACCCGTCCTTTAGCTATGAATTCCTTTATATCTTCTAGTGCATACCTAACAGATTTACCGATTTTTGTTGGTACGGGTCCTTCCCCTCTACAGCGCCAATTAGCTAATGTTCCAACTGAAATATTGAGAAGTTTGGCTGCATCCTGCGCCGTGATGAGTTTAATGAAGTCCTCCATAAGCATGTCCTTTATTTACAGTATATTACTGGGGACAGTATACCTAGGGGCGCAGAATACGTTAACACCTAACCCATTGATTATAAATATATAATAGAATATATACTCTATTATATATTTTGGTGTCTGATGAAAATTGATAACGCCGTCTAATTTAAGCATTATCAAGGAATGACATGAGTTTTAGTTACAAAACTCAAGTAATACAAGAAAAGAAAAACCTGACAAGGAAAATTAAACTACAAAAATTTTTATTGCGAAATTGATAATTATTTCACAAATATTTTGTAATCATATTCCGAAAGTCTTAGTTATATAGCCATTACTTAATGAGTATTCAAAAAATTTGGTTTTTAGATAACCTGTTTTGGCTGTTTTTCTGAATCGTAAATCATCAATACATTAAACAAATAAATATCTTCATAATTATTCTCTTCATTAGTGCTTTCACATAAAAGTCTAATCTGAATGGATACTTTATTTATAGAGAAATGAACACTTTCATACGAACAGTATATAACTAATAAAACCTTAGTATGTGAATGTCACAGACGAATTATTAAATATTTTTTTACTTTATAACGTCTATTTTAATTTTAACCCAGCTTTTCCAGATACTCTTTTAGTATATAGGCGTGGCTGTGTTGTTTGTCTTTTGCTGCATAGAGCAGAACAACATTTTTTTGGGTGACTTCGGCTAGGTAGTCTTTTGCGGTTTGTTTATGTTCACTCAGTTCGCTGAGGTATTTTTTACGAAAGCTGTTCCATTTGTCAGGGTCATGATCAAACCATTTACGTAGCTCATCACTGGGGGTGAGTTCTTTCCAGTGAGCGTCCAGATCGGCGTCTTCTTTTGATACTCCACGTGGCCATAATCGATCCACCAGCACTCGGTAACCTGCAGGTGCATCACTTTCATAAATGCGATGTAGCTTAATGTTCATGTATGCCTCCTTTTATTGCATGTGATTAATAAAGCCAACCTGTCCTGAATGACACGCCAACAACGACGAACAAGATGGAAAGAATGGTGACGGGAATGATGTGCCAGACCATCACTTTGAGTGTGTCTGGAGAGAGGTGAGGAATCACACGAAATCGCGCGTGCACAGCAAAGCTGAGTGTTAAAAGCAGCAGACACAATTTTGCCATGATGGTATGTGATACCGGATTTGTGGGGTTAAACCATTGTGTGATGTCTGGCAGCATATGATAAGCCAAATACAAACCCGTTAAGATTTGAATAATCAGGGCGGGCATGCCTATCTTTTCATAAACTGACTCAAAACTAAGCAGCTCTTCAGGCGAACGATGCTTTAATACCTTAGGCAAGATCACCACCGATAAGACGATATGCCCTCCCGTCCATTTGGTGGCTGCGAGTATGTGAAGCAGTAATAATGTCCCGTACATAACTATCCTCTAAATGCATCTATAAAATGGCTTTCAACGAGCAAGCTGAATATGCCCCCGCTTTGATGCGTTTTCGCTACGCTGAAAATAAACAACCACATCATCAAAGCCAGCCCCCAAACTGTGGCATATTGCTGCTGGTTTCGAGTGTTGTAGAGCATGATGTGTGAGAGAAAGAGATAAACGATTAGCAGCAGAAACTTCACCGTAAGCCAAGCATCGATAAAAGGAAATTGCTGCACGATATTGGTCAGCATTAACGCTGCGGTGATTAACACCGTATCAACGCCGTAACGAAGATAACGAAGATAACGAACGGACGTTGAAAGCAGACTACCAGGTTGACTCAGGTGAATGATCCCATGGATGAAGAGCAAGCCGCCACTGGCAAAGGCCATCAGCCAGTGTACTTGTCTGACTTCATCATAGAACTCAATCACCGTCAGTCAGTCCTTAACCGGATTGGCTTTTAGCCGCGTTGTTGCCCATCTTCGTATTTTGGTTTGATCCATAAGCTGAGAATAAACCAGGCTAATAACAAAGCGCCGACCGCAAAGATGGTATCGCCGGGCACACGCATCCAGACCAGTAAATCAACAACGGGTTGCTGCATAAAGTCCGCTGAACGGGCATACCAGTAACCATGATTCAGGCTGGCAAATAATTGCATCACACCAAGCGGTAACAGCGTGAGTAAAGCCATCAATGCCAGTCCAATATTGAAACACCAGAAGCTAGCTTTAAGCGTGCCTTCCGGCCAGATGAGATCGGGCTTGATACCACGTATACAGAACAAGGTCAGACCAATACCCAACATACCGTAAACACCG
Source organism: Methylophaga sp. UBA2012 (assembly GCF_002335235.1). Lineage (NCBI taxonomy): Bacteria > Pseudomonadati > Pseudomonadota > Gammaproteobacteria > Thiotrichales > Piscirickettsiaceae > Methylophaga > Methylophaga sp. UBA2012. Next base: position 54,384 of record NZ_DDCG01000013.1, read on the forward strand.
AATAAAGCGGTATGACCATGCAATGGTGTCAGGTTAAGACCTTGCATGTAGTAAAGCGATAATGGTGGATTAATTAAAAAGCCAAATAACCCAGCACCAACCAGGTTCCAGAACGCCACGGCCACAAAGAACATAATCGGCCAGCGGTAACGTTTCATCCACTCAGTCGCATGACCCAACGTGTAATTGTGATACGCCTCAAACCCGATGTAGGCCAGTGGCACTACTTCCAGTGCTGAGAAGCTGGCACCCAACGCCAATACCGGTGTAGGTGATCCGACAAAATAGAGATGATGTAATGTGCCAATTACGCCACCCGACATGAAAATAATCGTGGCAAACAGCACAGCAACAGTGGCTGTTTTGACTGGTATTAAACCCAGACGAGTGAATAAGAATGCAATAACTGCTGTGGCAAAGACTTCAAAGAATCCTTCAACCCAGAGGTGAACTAACCACCAGCGCCAGTATTCCACCATGGAAATATGCGTATGTTCATTCCAGACCAGTGCCGCCCCAAAGAACAAGCCAATGGCGACGGTGGATAGGAATAGTAAACCAATAATGGAACGACTTTCAGAGGGTTGACGTAATGTCGGCCAGAGCGAGCGCCCCACTAAACAAAGCCAGAGTAATAAACCGATAAACAGGAACCACTGCCAGAAGCGACCAATATCGGCATATTCCCAACCTTGATGACCAAACCAGAAATTATGTTCCAAACCTAAAGTTTGATTCACCGCGAACCATTGGCCAGTAAAGGCACCAACCACAATGACCAGCAAGCACAGCCATAGCAGATTCACACCGAATCGCTGATAAGGCGGCTCATACCCCGATACGGCAGGACCGATATAAAGGCCGGTCGCGAGCCAGGCAAGTGCTATCCATAATACGGCCAGTTGGGTATGCCAAGTGCGAGTTATCGAATAAGGCAAAATTTCGGATAACTCAAAGCCATACATAACCTGTCCCTCTACCTGATAATGCGCAGTCACCGCACCAAGTAGAATTTGCACCAGGAATAAAGCGAGCAACACCCAGAAATATTTGGCTGTCGCCATCATCGAAGGTGTGGGTCGTAACTCACGCATCGGATCAGTAACTGGTAATTTACTGGTCGCCTCCTCTTTGCCATGAGACGCCGCGTAGTACCATCCCATTAAACCAATGCCAGCCAACAAGAATGTCACACTGAATGCAGACCAGAGGAACATACTCGCCGGCGGTTTATTATCAATCAACGGCTCATTAGGCCAGTTATTGGTATAGGTAATGTCACCATCGATGCGATTAGTCATAGTGGCCCATGCCGTCCACCAGAAAAAAGCGGAAAGTACACGACGATTTTCTGGATCGGTGACCGTGTTATTTTTCATGGCATAGGCTTCACGCAGCTCAGCCGTTGAAGGTTCATCACTAAAGAGACGTTGGTAATGCTCAGAGACCTGAGTTATCGCTTTGACTCTGTCCAAACTTAAAGTGATGACGCCTGTGTCGGGATTGTATGTATTTTTTCTGACTAGGGACTTCAGCCTGCCTTGCAAAGCGGCTTGCTGTTCGGCATTGGCAAGCTCAAAGCTTTCCACACCGTAATCTCGGTTTGCCCAGAGATTGAGTAAGGCCATCAACTCTCGGTGCATCCAGTCGGCACTCCAGTCCGGTGCAACATAACCACCGTGTCCCCAGATTGAGCCAAGCTGCATACCACCGAAGGATTGCCAGACTTGTCGTCCTTTCTCAATTTCATCGCGGCTGTAGATTAAGTTACCGTCGGTGGTGACGACCTTTTCGGGCATAGGTGGTGCTTGTTGATAAATCTGATTACCACTCCATATCAGCACCCCAAAAGAAACAAACAACAAAAATGCCAGAAATAACCAGAGTTTTTTTACGTTTGTCATCAGTCACTCCTTTGTGAGATGCCGCCTATACCCTGAGCAAGGCTTTATTGAATAACGAGTAAATGACGGAATGGCGTTAATGAACGAGTCATTAACAACATCGATAACTGCGCGTCAATCAGCACATTGACCAATGAATAAAAACTTTTAACGAATTGTTTTTATTTAATAAAACGACTTTATAAAAACATATCGTTAGCTATAAAATCCCGCCTTTTTAATAAGGTATTTCATTTACCTATTTTAATCAATGCATTTGATGATTAGAAAGTTAATATCTGGAAGAGTGTATTGGAGAGTTTTGATTCTGAGACTATAAAAGACAAATAAATTGCAGTACCATCGTGAAGTGGTTAGTTATGTAACATCTGTATTTGTATTAAATATCAGCAATATAAGCTGTTTTTTATATATGAACAATCTATCCCAACTAATCAGATCGAGATTTTAAAAAATGAAAGCGTGATAAAGAAACGGTAAATTTACATATCAGTGTGCTCTATCGGTTGAAATATATAAGCGTCATCACACATCCCAAAAATATGATTATTACTCTAAAGTTTTTTTGTGAGAGAGAATAAGATAATCTCGAACCAAGATACCCACCAAATAGTGCAGATATCCCCATCATGAACAATAAGTTAAAATCAATTAAATCAGCCATCCAATAAAATAAGCTAGCGATAGTTGTCAACATAACTGACATCAGATTTTTTATCGCATTTGAATTATGTATATCTGTATTTGTCATTATAGATAAGCCCGCTAACAACATTATTCCTACACCACCATTGAAATAGCCGCCATACAGACAAATAGCAAACAAAATCAGAAAATGTTGAAGATATTGATGTCGAATTGCATTAGTTTTGAGGAGTGTAATTTTAGGCCCAATAACGAATGCCAGAGTAGACAGTAACATCAACCAAGGCAGCAATCTGTCGAAGTGTTTCTCATCACTCCAATTTAATATTAATGCTCCGCACATTCCTCCCAATAATGAAGCGATAACATATGGTGTCAGATTGTTGGGTAATTTTCTTATGGTATGACGTGAATGCCATACACTTGCAACATAACCTGTTAGTAATGCCACAGTGCCAGTAGCATTAGCAGTAATTGGACTAAATCCTATCAACATCAAAGCTGGCAAAGTAATAAAACTCCCTCCACCAGCGATTGAGTTAAGCATACCGCCTATCAGTCCAGCAAGGATAATGACTAGAGCATCTAACATTGGTCGACTATAAGCTCACATATTTTCTTTTTTCATGTTTGACGCGATGCAATGTTAATTAAAAAGAGAGTTTTAACGGTTTATATCGTATCTTATATAACTAAAATAATGACGTTACATATAAGCTAAATCTATTTGTGTCTTCACTATCATCTAAATTTTCAATTATTGAAATCAAATAAATTAGATAGTTTGATTATCTTGTTATCTCTATAATAGAAATTGTTTTCAGGACTTCGTCTGTTTCCGTATGTCCCTGACTAAGTATGTATTACCCACCCCTCTTTTTAGCTCAAAAAGATCGATCGATTTAAAGAGACTACTTAGATTCTTAAACCCATAGTTTCTAGTATCGAAAGATGTTTTATTAGAAATGTTCGCTCCTACAGGGCCCAAAGCAGCCCAGCCATCTTCATCTTCTGTTGCTTCAATAGCCTGCCTTAACAAATTGATAAGTTTAGTATCTGATTTAATGTTTTTAGGTTTTGTCACAGATTTAGTTTTTTCTTTTTCTTGATCAAGAAAAAGAAATTTAGAACAGGCATTCACAAATGGTAACGGTGTTTTTCGTTCTCCAAACCCTAATACCACTTTTCCTTCTGCCAGGGCTCTAGTGACCATTGGTGTAAAATCGCTATCAGATGTAACAAAACACATCACATCGATCTGTTTTGTATACATGACATCCATCGCATCAATAACTAAAGCAATGTCCGACGCATTTTTTCCCTTTGTTAAATCGAATTGTTGTATTGGTTGAATAGCGTATTCATGCAAAAGTTCCTCCCACGCTTTTAATGTCGGCGACTTCCAATTTCCATAGGCCTTACGAATAGTTACAACACCATAATTTGCGACTTCACTAAGTACATCTTCAAATTTGCTAGCTGGCGCATTATCAGCGTCAATGAATAAAGCAATTCTTTGTTTCGTCTCATCCATGTTTTTCTCGCTATTGCTAAATATGTGTTGAGTAAAATATTTACAAGCAATTACTCGTAAATAGATAGTTAATGCGTATGCTTATTAGGGCAACCATGGCGACTGAATTTTTGATGATTCAAATAAAGCGTTAAGTTGTGAGCGATATCTTTGTTTATCTGCCTGTTTGTACAAGACAAATACTGGAAAAGTAAACTCAGGATAATGTTCATTATGCTTTAAGAGTCCTGCTTTTATATGGTGCTCAACCACTCTCGTACGAAAATAACCGCTTCCACCATTTGTTAAGATGTAATGTAAAGCCAATGGCCCGAGACTAATAGTTAGTTGTGCTCTTGCTAGTTCAGGTAAAGCCACATCATGTTGACGTCTAAAGTCATCTCCCCAGTCCACGTATACATAAGGTTGAGGATTATCAACTGAACTTACATGGATGAGCTTTTCTTCTAATAGTTGCTCGACCTGAACACCTGGCCAATATTCAGGCTGATGAACCAGAATAATATCTAGAACACCATTTTCAAGTTGCTCCATGAGTGATTGACGCTCACCAATCTCAGCTCTAATGGCCACTTCACTTTCAGTGATATTAAGTGCATTTAACCACTGTAAGACAAGCGGACTCCATAAACTGACTTCACTACCAATATTAAGTACATTTTGTACTCCCTCGGGTAGAGGCAGATCTCGTTTTGCCAGCTCCCATGATTGAACCATTTTCGTTGCATGCTCAACAAACCTGACACCATTTGAGGTTAGACTTGCACCTGAACGATTGCGAACAAACAGTTTACATCCAAGTTGTCCCTCAAGATTATGAATTCGAGCGGTTACGGTAGTTTGAGTCACATGCAGTTTTTCTGCTGCTGAGATAAAGCTTCCCGACCTGACAATTTCAAGAAATGTTCTGGCTAAACTGACATCCATATGAATATTTTTGATATTAAGTTGCGATAATATTCATTATATATTACAAAAGAATCTCTCCATAATGTGTTTCAACATTCACAGCACTTGAAACACACTTCATGCAAAATTTAGCTACATCATTATTCACAACATCTGAGTGGGAGGCCGTGGCAAACCTTCTCAAAAGTTTGTCTAATCAACAAACAGAATGGTTAGCAAATAATTTATTAGACATTTCCACTTCAGATAAAAGCATAGCTGCTGAAAAGAAGGCCGTCGTAGCCTATGGAACAGAAACAGGTAATTCGAAAGGTATTGCTCAAAAGTTCTATGAAAAAGCATGTCATCAAGATAAATCAATAGAAATTATTAACCTAGCGGATTTCAAGTTCAAACAACTAAAACATATTGATCACCTATACATTGTGTGTAGCACTCATGGTGATGGCGATCCACCAGAACCCATTACATCTGTCTATGATGAATTGCTTAACCTAAATGAAGATTTATCTCATCTTTCTTACGCAGTGCTTGCTTTAGGTGACAGTTCATATGATCACTTTTGTTTAACAGGTCTCAAAATTGATGCCAAGTTGCGTGAGCTCAGTGCAATACCTTTTACTGAATGTGTAGAGTGTGATGTTGATTTTGAAGAAACGGCTGATGAATGGATTACTTTCTGTCTTCCGACGTTACCAGATATCACAGAAAACGATGAAGCACATCAAAGAAGCAGTAATAAAATCCGTACTTCGACCTACTCAAAAACAAGTCCACTCTCTGTAGAAGTGGTCAAGAATACTCGTTTATCTGATGAGTCAAGAACAAACCCTATCCATCACTTAGAATTAGAGATACCAGAAAATATTCAACTGAGTCTGACTGCCGGTGATGGAATCGGTGTTTTACCTCAGAATCCTCCTCAACTCGTACACCAAATATTGTCATTAACAAAATTGTCAGGAGACGAATCTGTTGTTGTAAAACAAATTGCCATGCCACTAGTACAGGCTTTGCGTGAATATTGTGATCTCACTTTGGTAACAGCACAATGTTTAACTAAATGGAGTGAGATTTCAAAAAACAATGACTTAATAAAATTAAGTCAGGATAAACAAACATTACGCTCATATCTCAAACGGCACCAATTAACAGATTTACTAGTCAACTACCCTGTACCGTTAAATCCACAACAGCTAATCGATAGCTTAAGGCCGTTACAACCCCGTTTATATGACATTGCCAACAGCACTCGCCAGATTCAAGATGAATTACATCTCACTGTAGAAAAGTATCAATATCTTTGGTCTGGGAAGTTACAAAATGGGATTTGTTCAACATATTTAACGAATATAGAAGAAGGTGAACATCTTCTTATTTTCCCTCATCACAATAAACGGTTTCATTTACCCACCAATCAAAATAGCCCCATTATCCTCATTGCTGACGGAACGGGAGTTGCACCATTTCGAGCTTTCATGCAGGAGATTAGCTCCGATCCTAACCGTGAACATTCAGTGTGGTTAATACTAAGAGAACGTACATTTTTAAATGACTTTCTCTATCAAACGGAGTGGTGCCAATATTTACAAGATGGCCTATTGTCTCGCTTAGATACGTCTTTTTCTGAAGACATCTCAGTTAAATCAATCTACGACATCATTCAAGACAATGAAGACACATTTAAAGGCTGGTTAAACGCTGGGGCACATCTGTATTTATCAGGTCACAAGAACATATTCGACCATCTCACAGAAACCTTGAGCCATGCGTCACCTTATTCTCGGATCTGGCTTCAACTCACTCAGCAAAAACGATTGCATAGAAACGTATATTAATTTTACGGAGAAATAAAGTGACCATACTTACTATTGATCGACAGTCTGATATTAGTCAACCGCTCATTGAACAGCATAGTAATGAACAGCTTAAAGCAAAAAGTCATTTTTTAAGAGGCACGATCAGAGAGGGACTAAATGATTCTAATACAGGAAGTATCAGTCACGATGATGGATTGTTAACAAAATTCCATGGCATCTATCAACAAGATGATCGTGATACACGACAACATCGTCTCATTCGAAAACTTGAACCTCATTATCAATTTATGGTGAGACTCAGAATTCCAGGTGGAAGATTAACCAAACAGCAATGGATAGAAATAGATCGTTTATCACGAATTTACTCATCAAATGGGATTCGTATTACCACACGTCAAACTATTCAACTTCACGGTGTGAAAAAACAATGCTTACAACCACTCCTGATAAGTCTAGAAAAGATAAAGATAGATACCCTTGCTGCATGTGGCGATGACAACCGCGGTATTGTTTGTGGAGTCAATCCTGATGAGTCAAAAATATCCCAACAAGTCTATAAGATCGCAAAAGAAACGAGCATGCGGCTTCTACCTAAAACTGCTGCTTATCGTGAAACTTGGTATGACTCCCCTCCTTCAGTCTCCCACTCTGAAGAGCCACTTTATGGAGATACCTATTTACCTCGTAAATTTAAAATTGGATTCGTCATCCCTCCAGATAATGATATTGATATATTTGCCCAAGATGTCGGGTTTATAGCTGTTATTAAGGAATCTCGCCTGGTTGGCTTCAACGTGTGTGTCGGCGGTGGAATGGGGCAGCTTGACTCCAGAGAAGATAGCTATCCGAGACTATCCACCCCCATTGGCTTTATAGATGCATCAGATGCGCCATTTATCGCTGAGGTCATCATGAGTATTCAACGCGATTATGGTGATAGGAAAGATAGACATCGTGCACGTTTCAAATACACATTAGACAGAATAGGTTTAGATAACTTCAAAGAATTACTCATAAGCCGTTTTGGTAAAAAGCTAGCACCACTAAAGCCATATAAATTCGCGCATAATGGCGATAAATTAGGCTGGCACCAAACTGAAGATAGTCAGTGGTACGCAACACTACATATTCAAAGCGGACGTATCAATGATCATTTACAAGATCAATTACAGGCTTTCTTTCAGCAATATAGTGGTGAAGTCAGGTTAACTGCAAACCAGAATATTCAGCTTATCAATATTCCACCATATGACATTTATGACGTAGCAAGACGATTATCTGATCTTGGTCTATATGAAAGATTGCTCCCATCAAATCAAGAAGCTGCCACATTGAGCTGTGTTGCACTTCCTACATGTGGGCTGGCTATGGCTGAAGCGGAAAGAATAACACCTGAGTTTCTTACGCTTTTTGATGATTTGAAACGTCAGTATAACCTTCAAAAAACGCCCATCACGCTCAGAATAACTGGCTGCCCTAATGGATGCGCTCGCCCCTACTTAGCTGAAATAGCATTAACAGGACGAGCTCCAGGTTTATATAACTTATATCTTGGAGGTAGTCACCGAGGCGACCGGCTAGCCACTCTGCACGAAAAAAACCTAAGTCAAACTCAGGTTCTCGATGCAATAGCTCCTTTATTCGATTTGTACTCGACAGATCGTATTGATAAAGAGCATTTCGGAGATTTTCTTCATCGATGTAATTTCATTAAATCCTCATCCATCTCTAATCAATCAATACAGGAACGATAGATGTCTGAATTTCTTTTTATACAAAGTCGAGATCCATTCACAGATGCACTGACTAAATCACAATATGAATTAATTCATCATCTCGCCACTGCAGGCAATCGTGTGACGGTAGTGCTTGTTCAAAACGGTGTGATGCCTGCAACCAAAAGCAGCATTTTTACCCCCTTTACTAAATTACTTCATGAAAACATTACACTCGTTGCTGATAAATTTTCTTTACAACAGAGAGAAATAGATGCTGAACAACTGATACCAGAGATATTAACCACCGATCTGGATATTGTTATCAAAGCATTACTGTCAGGACAAAAGGTCATTTGGAATTAGGAGATGACAATGTCACATAATAAAACACTTACTTTCGCCTTTATGGACCCACCATTTGAGAGTGAACGCACAGTCACATTTTTTAGATTGCTAGATGCCGCATTAGATGCTAATTCACATGTGAAGGTTTTTGCTTATGAAGGTGCTGCTGCCCTCTCATTCGCTAAGCAACAACAACATGGCAACGCTATTCATGGAAATGATACTCAACAAGAAGATCATCCACTGACAAAAACGTGGATTGCTTCATTACAAAAAAAAGCACGTAAAAAAGCACTTTCTTTTGAATGGATTAATTGTGGTTTATGTGTAGATGAGCGCGGCGTCAATGACACCATTCCCGGTTGCAACCGAGGAGGACCAGCAGATTTATGGCGCTATGCCTCAGAATCATTTAACACTCTAACTATTGGAACACGTTAATTATGAAAGTTTTACAAATACTTGATCAAGCTTTCAGAACAGTTGTAGAGGAACAAGATGAAACGATTCTATGGCTGATCCAATGCATGCAGAAAAAAGTTGAGCTAAGCGATATCGACCAAATTCAATTATTACTTACAGGTCAAGCCGTGTATTACACACAACAAAAAAAACAGCAACCTCCATTAAAAATAGGTGATTGGTTACAAACTCAACCAGCCAATATCAATAAAGATATCGATAACTTAATTTCATCTCATATTCCCGTTTATGTTGTGTATGAAGATCTATGGGATAGAGGGCTAGAAATGGAAGCGCTACGAGAGGGTATACAAGTAGTAAATAGAGAACAACTTGTTCCTCTTTTTGAGCAAGCCGATCAAATTTGGCATTGGTGACGCTAACCAATATAGCCATTCAAAGTCAGGAGCTTAATCATGAATAAAACAAATAATTACAATGAAGATATCACTAAGTGGTTTTCCGTTGCTGCTTGTATTTATCTAGTCATTGGTACCGGCATAGGAGTGTATATTGCTTCGGAACTCGCCTGGCCAATCCTTAATTTTGATAATCCATATATTAGCTTCGGACGTCTAAGACCTGTTCATACCAACGTAGTCGTCTATGGGTTTGGCGGCTGTGTTCTGATGGCGACGGCTTATTACGTAGTTCAGCGAACCTGCTATGTGAGGCTATGGAGTGACAACATGGCTTGGTTCACTTTTTGGGGATGGAACCTTTATGTGATCGGCGCTTTGGTGACGCTTCCACTTGGTTATACGCAAGGCAAAGAATATGCAGAACTAGAATGGCCATTTGATATTTTATTAACGGCTGTATGGCTAGCCTACTCAATCAATTTTATTTTCACATTGAGCATTCGCCGCGTTTCCCATATCTATGTAGCGAACTGGTTTTTCCTATCCATGATGATAATGTTCACCTATCTACATGTGGTGAATAGCTTGTCGATTCCCGTTGAATTGATGAAATCATACTCGATTTTCGCCGGCGTTCAAGATGCCATGATTCAATGGTGGTGGGGGCATAATGCCATTGGATTTTATCTCACTGCTGGCTTTTTAGGCATCATGTACTACTTTGTACCCAAACAAGCTAACAGACCTGTTTATTCTTACCGATTATCAGTTATTCACTTCTGGGCATTGATATTTGGCTATGTTTGGTTAGGTGCACACCACCTGCAATATACAGCCCTACCTGATTGGACAGGCTCACTTGGTGCAGCTATCTCCCTCGCCATGATTATTCCGTCGTGGGGAGGTGCAATTAATGGCATGTTCACATTGAGCGGGGCTTGGGACAAACTAAGAACCGATTATATTCTGCGTTTCTTAATTGTAGCGTTGGCTTTTTATGCTATGTCTACGTTTGAAGGTCCTGTTATGGCGTCAAAAACAGTTAATGCTCTTTCGCACTATACCGACTGGACTATCGGTCATGTTCATTCTGGTGCATTAGGTTGGGTGGCGATGATTTCTATTGGTGCGCTCTACCATATGGTAGAACGTTTATGGGATACGCGCATGTTTTCAGTCCGGTTGGTTAATGTGCATTTTTGGTTAGCGACGGTGGGTACAGCTATTTACATTACTGCTATGTGGGTGGCCGGTATCATGCAGGGGCTGATGTGGCGCGCTTACGATGACTATGGCAACCTCGCCTACACATTTGTTGAATCTGTTGCTCAGATGCATCCTTACTATGCTATCCGCATGATGGGGGGCTTCGTTTTTTTCAGCGGCGCCTGTGTGATGTTATTTAATGTAATCATGACCATTAGAGCAGCAGTAAGGCTTCATCACAATAATGGACCAGTCATCGCTGATAGCAAAACCGATATTCCGGTTAAGCTTGGAGGCTAGAAGATGAGCACTTTTTTTCTGTTAGCACTACTCCTGAAGTATCACGATACGCCTCATTTATTTATGTTTATTGGTATCGACGCTTTCATAATACTCGCATTTTATTTCATTATTAAGACCGTTTATTCACCTGAAAATGAACGTCACTATAGAGAAGAAAGTTTCATTCCTCTTGATGATGATACCTATGAAGAAAAACAGTTATTTGGTACTCATCACAGCTTCTCATCCAGGAGAAATAAATGACTATTAAAACTAAACTCACAAGTGCGCTAGGTATTCAACATCCTATCGTATTGGCACCCATGGGCAATGTGGCAGGAGGCAGACTTGCCGCTAGTGTATCGAACGCAGGTGGACTTGGCATGATTGGAGTCGGCTATGGTGATATCTCTTGGCTAAAAGCTGAACTTGAAATCATAAAATCTTCAACAAATAAACCTTGGGGAGTAGGCTTTATTACATGGTCACTCACTGATGAAGTGTTTGATTTTGTCATGAGGTATTCACCCAAGGTAGTGATGATGTCTTTTGGTGAGATAAGCCCATGGGTAGATAAAATTAAAGCCCACAATATTCCCCTGATTTGCCAGGTTCAATCATTAGCTGAAGCCCTGGAAGTCAAGAAAAAAGGCGCTGATTTTATCGTCACACAAGGTAGTGAAGCAGGCGGTCATGGCAAAAGCGGACGTTCCACCCTTTCACTAACTGAGGAAGTTATCCATCATGTCCCGAATACACCTATCATAGCGGCCGGGGGGATTGCCGATGGCAGAAGCCTGGCAGGGGTGTTGAGCCTCGGTGCACAAGGGGCCTCTATCGGCAGCCGTTTTTATGCATCCAATGAATCTTTAGCTCATCCCAAGATGAAACAACAATTGTTGACACATAAGGCTAAAGATACTATCAGAACTACCGTTTTTGATATCATACGCGAGATAGCATGGCCTGAGGGCTATAATGGCCGAGCAATTGTTAATCCTTTTATTTCACGTTGGCACGGTTCGGAAGTTGAATTAGCACAACAAGTAGAACATTATCAAAAAACGTTTTTCCAGGCACAGCATGAAGTCAGTCTCGACTCCTTAATTATATGGGCTGGTGAGGGTATTGATAACATAAATTCGATTGAATCGGCAGAAACAATCATCGAAAACCTAATCAGCAGTGCTATATACCATTACAGTATAGACTAATATCATTCAGTCTCATTACACTCTTTATACATCAATAAAATCTGTTTCACTTTTGCTGGACTATAATTCATGATGACTTTGTCTATTACGTCTTACCAAGTCATTTCCTACTGTGAAGCATACATAGACAAACACAGCTGAAATTAAGCCATAGATTAAAGCCTGCACTAATGTCGTTGCGAAGTTAGACTGAGTAACTAATAAAATCATGTACGAAACATAAGATGTATATAAAAGCAGGAATAGAAATCCCTCAAACCGGGTTAATGTGGCACCCACAAAAAATAAGGGTAAACATAAAACTGAAACAGACAACATGACAGGTATATCTAATGTTACCAATTGCGGGCCAGCAATTAATGGCTCTGGTGAGATGAGTCCCGCCAAACCAAGCACCCAGAAAATATTGGAAATATTACTTCCAATCACATTCGCAATAGCCAGCTCAGCCTGGCCGGACCAAGCAGATTTAACGCTGACAGCGAGTTCAAGAGCACTCGTTCTAAAGACTACGACGGCTAATAATACTCAAACTTCTAGAACTCGCAAAAAATGCGAGTTCTAGAAAAGACTGATAAGTTAATTTGCGGTCCAACTGTTAGCTAGAACAGGCTGAAGATTATCCTTAACATCCTGTGGAATAACATTTCCAGCTCCCATAGGTACATCATATGCAGCCATTGCAGAGACAAGTTGATCGATTTGATTATTCATTAATACCATTGAACCTGATTCAAACTGGTCAAGTTGATGCTCAGTACCGTCATACCAGTTTGAAATCGTTATCTGATCATCTGTCCCTTCAACGTTAATTTGAAGATCATTATCACTTCGGCTAAACCAAAGCTCATCATAAGAGATATCGTTTTCAAAAGCGATGACATCGTTATATGTCTCTGCAGCGTTAGTGTCATTCTGTATGATCTGGTCTTGACCGTCATTCAAGCCAAACTTAATACGATCATTACCATCTCCCCCCTCAATTAGGTCATTACCCGCGCCACCTGACAAAATATCATCCCCAGCTAATCCAGAGAGATATTCGTTTGCACTCGTACCTGTGATAATGTCATTGCTCGTTGTACCAGTCATTACGTGACTCAACGCATCTTCGATAACATCAGTATCTGTTGGTGCCGATACACCAAATGCACCGTAGAGTTGGTTAGCAGTAATTTGAGAGCCATCTTCGAAATCTAGACTATTAATAGTATTGGCTACCGCAAAGAAGTTATTAACCTTCACCTGATTACCTGTACTAGCTATACTCAAGATAAGATCATCACCAGACCTCATTAGGCCACTTGAAACATCTGAGAAACCAATGCCATCTATGAAACTAATTGTATTTACACCCATAGAATCAATGATGGTGTCTTTACCGCTTCCACTACCTATGATGTATGTATCATCACCATCTCCACCAATGAGCTGATCGTCACCAGCACTACCAGTTAGAGAATCGTCACCCTTCCCACCCAATATCACATCATTATCGACCGTCCCAGTAAGTGAATTATCTTGTCCATCACCTAGCGTTAATTCACCTGAAAATAGAGTAGTCGTTGGTGCTGTCTCGCCAAAGGCTGAAAAGACCTGGCTCGATGTGAGTTCACTCCCAGTATCAAAGATCATTTTTTCAATTGTGTTAGTCACTGAGAAGAATTGTTGTATCCGTACAGACCCATTTCCAGTGGCAATATTCAAGATTAAATCATCACCAGAACGCATTAACCCACTGGCAACATCATTAAAGGTAAGGCCACCAGAGAAGTGAATTATATTATTGCCATCTGAGTCGATAATGATATCGTCTCCATCGCCAGGATTAATGACATACGTGTCATTTCCTGCTCCTCCCATCAAGTAGTCATTTCCTTGACCGCCTTCCAGGGTGTCATCTCCCTCACCAGAGGCAAGCACTTCATTTTGAGTCGTTCCTGATAAACTATCATCACCGGAGAAATCTAGATGAATGTCGCTTGTTGTAGGAGTCGTTGGTTGCTCTGGATCTTCAGGATCTTCGGGCTCCTCTTGGTTACCTGTCGGTAAATCTGTTAATTGGTTGGAGATATCATATGGTGTTTGTGTATACCCACCATTCGGTTGAACCATGATTGCATAATTGCCACCTAGAAAATGGTTGATAACTTTTACTTGTTGTTCCAGATCACCATCAACTAACACAATCAAATCATTGCCCACCTGGTGATAACTTAATCTTTCTGGACTTACATTGTTAAAGAACAAGATGTCTTGACCATCACCAGCATCACTTATGATGTCTTGACCATGACCTGAATAGTAGTAGTAATGATCATCACCATTGCCTCCATCCATCGTATCATTACCATCTTCACCGAAAAGTGTGTCATTCCCCTCACCACCGAACAACTCATCATCCCCGGAACCTGACCCTGAGCCATTGCCTCCAGATAGCCAGTCATTACCATCTCCACCTATGAGTCGGTCGTTATCAGAGAAGCCATACAGCTCATCGTCACCTGCTCCTGCAGTGATGAGATCAGTCCCATTTGTACCTAACAACTGTTCACCATTCTCTGTGCCATTGATCGGATTCCAAATCACATCATCTATAGAGAGACTGAAAGTTGTGGTAACTGATGCACCAGCCAAATCTGTTGCCGTCACCGCGATGATATAACTACCTTTATCCTCTATGGATGGTGTACCAGAGAAACTACCAGTTTCGCTATCAAAGAGTAACCAAGAAGGTATGGCAGAACCATCATCTAAAGTAACCGAATATGTCAATTCATCTTCATAGTCGATATCATTAAATGTTGATTCAGGAATCGTAAAGTTGATCATTTCACCAGCAAGAGCAATATGATCTGAAATAGCCATTTCTACAGTAGGTGCATCATTGACGTTGTTGACTATCAAATTAAATGTTGTCTTCGTAACACCACCACGACTATCTGTAGCAAAAAGGTTTATCTCTAAGTAGGCGATATCTTGACTTGTAGGGTTACCAGAAAACGTTAGCGTGTCTGGATCAAATGATAACCAACTTGGCAATTCTGAGTTCCAGCTACCTTCAGTAACTGAATATGTAATCGAGTCATTATCTAAGTCGATAAAGCTATTTGCTGGGAGAGTGAAACTGAATGGTTGACCTTCGTCAGTATTCTGTTCATCAATCGGCGTGGTTAAAAATGGCAGGTTGTTAAATTCAGACAAATCATTTTCTAGGGCTTGCCAAGTTGTGCCATCAGCAAACGCTATTTTATATAAGTTACCTGGGTTGGAACTGTACCAAGAAACTATTCGTATGGAATCATTACCATTTTGATGAGAGAGAATAAGATCATTACCATCTTGAGAATAAGTAATATCTGATGGCTCAATTCCAGCATCAAATTTAATAACATCTATTGAAGTAGAACCGTACACATCGATGACATCATTACCCCACCCTTCACTAAAGTAGTAAATATCAGATCCATCACCGCCGTTAAGGGTGTCATCACCTTCACCACCATATAAATGATCTTCTCCAGCACCTCCACTCAGGCGATCATTACCTGCACCACCATACAATTGATTATCGTACTGATTTCCCCCTATATTATTGTCTGCATCTGAACCATAGACATCATAGTTAAATACAGAATCCTCTAAACTCACATTTTCGATATTGGTTCCAACAAGGTTATAACTGCGACTACTACCTACGCGTTTTTTGATAATGACCTTATCAATCCCTTGGTTTTCACTTTCAATTGCCACATCTCCAGCACCTAAAATATAGGTATCATTCCCCCAGCCACCAGACAGGACATTTGAATTAGAATTTTGACTGCCATCGAGTAAGTTATCGAGATTATTACCATTACCATCAATGGCATCATTTCCAAGTAAAGTCAGTTTCTCGACAAAGTCAGGAAGGGTATAACTAATAGTTGTGCGCACCTCATCATTATAAGCTGAACCATCATCACCATTACGGATGACCTTATCACCCACATTATCAACATAGAAAACGACAGAACCTAATCCTAGAGCAACCATGGTATCAGCCCCTGACCGACCATCCAGTACATCTCCATGAGCACCACCCGCACTACTCATTAAGATATTATCTAAGTCATTGCCTATGGCATATACAATAAAGTTTGAATGAATGCCTGAGCCATCATCCAAAAAAAGATTTTCAATGTTGTCACCGAGGGTGCCACCATTTCGATTTATAACGGTATCGATGCCTTCATCAGCATATTCAACGGCTGTCGTGTTGTAATAAATATCATCTCCTTTACCGCCATATGCGATATCAGAACCGCCCATACCATTAAAGGAGTTGTTACCATCATTACCAATTAAAATGTTGTTTAAGTCATTGCCAGTGGCATCGATATTTAGAAGGCCGGTCAAGGTTAAGTTTTCGATATTGTCTGAAAGGGTATAATTTCTAGATGAATAAACTGTATCGGTGCCAGAATCTTCCTCTTCTACAATCACATCATTACTATGATCTACAGTGAACTCATCATCACCAGTAGTTCCATATGCTGTGTTGACAGAACCTACTTGGATGACATTTTGAATATCTGCATTTGTCCAAACAATGCCATCCCCATTATCAAATTGAACCTCAGCTAGGGCCTCTCCAATGATTTGGATTTGATTCTGCGCCTGCCCATCAATGATGATAACTAGCTGTGAATTACCATCATTGTAAAACGTGACATCTTCTGGATTAATCCCAGCTCCAAAACGTAAAATATCCGCCGAGGTCGATTTTATAGTATCAACGCCATCGCCACGCTGATAAATATATAAATCACTACCACTGCCGCCATCTAAGAGATCAGCTCCAGCGCCACCAATTAGCGTGTCGGCTCCGTTGCCACCATGTAATGTATCCTTACCGAGTCCACCGGTTAAGTGGTCATCACCATTTCCACCATAAAGAGCATCATCCCCTTCTCCACCTTTTAAGGTATCGTTGCCGTCATAACCATAAATCGTGTCATCACCACCCAATGCATCAAAATTATCATCTGACATAAACCCATGAACTTCATCCGATTCTTCGGTTATAGATATTGCCTTATCTATAATGATAGATAGGTCCCAAACCGTCCCATCATTAAATAATATTGTTTCGATCAGATAATTTTTCGCCGCGCTTTCTACACCAACGCCATGGAAGTAATTCTCTACATGAACGACTTGTTTCCCTTGAATAGTGAATTGTAAGTCTGATGAGCCTACACGGCTTACCTCAACATCTTCAGGATTTATACCTTCTAAAAACTCTAAAGTACTTACATCATTACTATAACGTTTGTAGTTGTAGATCGTAGTGGTACCTGTTCCAAGTTCTATTCGGTAAGTATCATTCCCCCCACCACCATGTAATAAATCGTTACCATTGCCCCCTATAAGGATGTCATCGCCCTCACCAGCATAGAGCATATCGTCACCGTCATTACCATTAAGAGTATCATTGCCAGCATACCCATATATGACATTGTTATTGTTATTACCTACAATTGTATCGTCAGAATAGTATCCTTCAATTGAAGCATAGTTATCGTGGGAGTCTAGTATTAAAGATTTAACCGTATCGGAAGTCCAAACGGTGCCATCATAAAAATGTATTGAGTTAATAATTGAATGTTCATATTGTTCTGAAATCTTAGAACCAGAAAAATAGTTATTAACGATAACTTTCTGTCCATTTGATGAGTCCAAGATTAATACTAAGTCATTACCAGATCTTGACACGACAACGTTTTCAACATCAATCCCTTGCAAGAAATGTAGTGTATCTGTGGAGCTATCTGAGTCATAGTTATCAATATAGGTTGTTCCAGTCCCTACAGATATGAAATAAGTATCATCCCCGTCATTTCCTCTAAGCTCATCATTCCCTTCTCCGCCCGTGAGAGAGTCATTTCCCTCACCACCAGAAAGAAAGTCATTGCCAGCCCCACCATTTAATATATCGTTGCCATTTTCACCATATAGCCTATCGTTGCCCTCATCACCATAGAGATAATCATCACCGTTCTGTCCATAAATGTTGTCATTACCGGCTTGACCGTGAATGCTATTGGTATTGTATGTACCAAAAATATAATCATCTTCATCAGTAATATCAGGGGTGTAACTGGATTCTAATAATAATTCCAGACTAACAGTAACGCCATCAGTAAAACTAAAACTCTCAATTGCAGAACTACTTATCTGACCATCACTCTTAAAAATATTATTGATTTGAATCGCATCCGATGTAACTTGTGAATTTTCGTTTAAGATAGATATGTAGAGATTATTCAGATCACGCGTGATGTGAAGGTTGTCTGGCGTTATTCCCTCACCAAAACTAATCGTATCAGTACCAGAGGTATCGGCAATAGTGTCACTCCCATCACCGAGATTGAAATTATAGGTATCGTTACCCTCTCCCCCTTCTAGAATATCGCTACCAGTCCCCCCCTCTAGGATATCGTTACCTAAACCCCCGCCTAAGAAGTCATCACCATCTCCACCATTTACAATATCGTTTCCTGCCCCTGCAGTGATTGAGTCATTGCCACCGATCCCACTTAATACTTCGCTGGACTCGTAGCCATAGATGACATCATCATTTTGTGTGCTCCCTTGAGAATTTATCTGCTCAATCAACTGAGAGAGGCTTAGTTGAGAATTATCATCAAAAATAAAAGTCTCAATTGCAGATGATTTGATTTCACCTGAAGTAAAATCAAAGACATTACGTATTTCAAGTCCATCTCCTGTCACATTCCCTTGGTTGTCAAGAATATCAATAAATAATCTAGTCGCATCACGACTGACTTGGATTGAATTCTGAGAAATGCCCTCACCAAATGAAATCACATCATTGCCAAATTCATCAAAAATCACATCACTACCAGCACCAATATTGTATTTATAAACATCATTACCGCCACCACCATACAAAGTGTCATTACCCATTCCACCTACGAAGTAATCATCAGCACTAGTACCTAGTACAGTGTCATCAGCAGCAGTTCCGCTATAGTAATTGTCTAAAATATATATGCCTAAAGTTTCATCATACTTAAGCAAATTGACCTGTGCTATAAACTCTGAGGAGTAAGTTGATAATCCATTTAAAGCTGACAAGGCACCAATAACCGAGCCTTCATCTATTTCAATAGATGCTTTTAAGCTGTCGACAAAGGAAGATAAGTCAAGTTCAAGGCCGTCTGTATTGGAGTTATAAGTGATGGAAATGTTTGTAAAAAACTCTTGATAGGCCGTTTGGCTCATCAATTGAGCATAGACATAGTTGCTAAATTTGGCATACTCAGCTTCTAAATAGCTAGCCGCTTGTGGACCTTGTACGTGATTTTGGTTGATATTGTTGAGATACTTTGTACCAACGAGTTGCTCTAATGCCGCAACGCGTCTTCCATCCATATAAACACTGCCATACTCATCGTAGCTATTTGGATCAACATCTTGAGCTCCAGTCCATTGATAAATAATGCTATCCATTAAAACCAATCGATCAGTGTCAGTATTCAAATTTGTAAATTGAGTGACTAGATCCTGTAGTACCTGATCATCAACCATTGACTGGCGCAGGCTTCGCACATTTCCAAAACCAACAGCGTCAGGTAGCAATAAAATATCTTCTGTTAATTCAACCTGGTTTCTATCAACCGTTTGAGTTTTGTTAACACTAAACCAAACATCAGCTGTATCAACGCTCGAGCCATCACTCAGTATGGCAGTACTGCTCTGTTTGATAGTATTTCCATGACCATCATCAATTGACGTATCAGAATAATTTGAACTAATTGAAATAATGCCAGCATCACTTAGACTCACTAACTCATCAACAGTCGAAATACCGTCACCATTTTTATCTTGCCAAACTTGTAATTGTGAATAGGCTCCATCCAATATATCAATTACACCATCAGCATTGTCATCTAGCTCAGCTAGTGCTTGATAGCCATTATTAGCCAGCGTTCCATCACTGAGTTCGGTGTGATTACCAAATAGCTCAGAGCCGTTATCAATTTTTCCATTTTGATTTCTATCGAGTACTAGTAAACCATCATCCACTCCAACCCAGCCGGTGTTTTCAGCCATACCATTATTATCAAGATCAAAATATATACCTTCATCTTGAGATACGGTCTCAACACCATCTCCATCCAGGTCAATTACGATTGGGGAGCCTTGTTGTTTAGCTATATCGAAGGCATCAGCAGGAGTTTTGTCTATGGCCGAAAGTTCACCATTGAGCAGATAGTAAATAAAACCGTTAAAGTTATCACCATTATCTCGATACCATGCGTCTAACTGAGGTAGGAAAAGAGTGAATGAATCTAAAGCTAAGCCAATTTTTTCTAGAAGTTTATTATCTGCAAAGTCATTAATAGATCCTAATATATTAGCGATAATTGCTGTTGATGAAACTAAATCAGCCACTGTATACTGACCGTCACTCCAAGCCTTGGAAGCAGCCATTGTGGCAAGAGCTAAAGCACCGTCCCGACTCAATCGACCAGTTAGTGTTGTACTATCGCTTATCGTACTCGCAATATCTGCGATTGCTGAAACTTGAGCAAGCGTCGATGCATCCACATCGGCTAGGTCATTAGCAGCATTATCCAGTCCTTCAGCTGTGTTGATATATTCAATTATTTGTTGAATTTCTTCAGATTTCGTAGACATATTTCTTCCTTAAAATAAGTTTTTCAAAAATGTTTTTGTACTAAAAAGCAACAAAGAAAATAATGTAATATACAAAAATACAAACCATACCCATGCAATATGAGTCAATAGTTTGGCTTTGTTTATCACTTACAAAGCCCTTAGGTTTCAAATAAAATTTCTTTATCGCCAAAATTAACAGTGGGATAAATAAAAAAATGATTTTCATCAAATCGAAAAAAGACATGTTCAAATCAAAAATAGACATCTTGCTAACTCTTCTTAAAAAAGGGAGGATTTATATTCCTTGTGGAGAAACTTTATGCCAATGATCTGCCTAACCTCTTAACCAACAAAGTGCCCCATGTATAAGGTGCAAAAAGATAAAACGAAATTATTCTCTTTGGTGTGATTTTTATATTCATATTCTGCTTTTTAAATAACTCTTAAATTATCTTTCCCTTAAACTCTCGTTGCCATGTTTGAGCAGTGGCGCCAAGAAAAACTCAATAATCCGTCTTGTCCCTGTTTTTACTTCAGCTGTCACTGCCATGCCAGGCATTAACCTGACTTCTTTGTTATCTACCCATATCGTGTTTTTTTTCATCAAGAGATGCATGCCATAAATCAGGCCACGTTGTTCATCCACAGTGGCATCATCTGACACGGTAGTGACTTCACCATCGATCACACCATATTTGGTAAAAGGAAAGGTATGGATTTTAAGCTCTGCTGGCATACCTTCATGAACAAAGCCAATATCTTTGTTTTCAAGAAAGACCTCCACTTCCAGCTGTTCTTCACTCGGTACTATCAGCATTAGTTGCTGTGCTTCAGTGACGACACCACCCACTGTGTTAATCGCTAATTCCTGAACTTGGCCTGCAACGGGGGAGTAGAGTATTTGTTTATTATTTAAGTCTGTGGCTTTGGTCAGCTCTTCATCCAACGAAGCAATTTGCCTCTGCACTTCCGCCATGTCTTGTAGTGTTTGCGAGGTGGTTTGCGCCGTGAGCGTTTGTAATTGATGTTTCACTTCAGATTCAGCTTCTTTGAGTTGATTAAGTCGCTGTCTTTCTGCAGCCAAATCTTGTCTTTGTTCGATACGTTGCTGTTCAAGCTCTAAATATTCTGTCTCAGATACATAGTTTTTCTCATGTAACTTTTGTAATTTCTGAGCTCGCTTTTTAATAATAGGTAAGGTTTGTTCAAGTTTTTTAATGATTTCTTGGCTCGCCGCTTGCTCATAACGTGTTTTTCTTAAAGTATTGTTCAGACTACTTCGCTGGCTTTCATACTCTTGCCATTGTTGGGTAAGGAGTTGTTGATAGAGAAGACTATCTGTTTCGTTTGTGCTTGCTGGTAAGACCAAAGTAGATTGTTCGACAGGGCTTTGTGGTGGCAAACTTAAGCGTTTTAGTAACGCTTGCTTTAGTGCTAACTGCATGGCGGCACTATGTCGCTCATACGTTAGTCTTTTTTTATCAGCACCTGTCAGCGTGCTATCAAGTTCAATCAGAGCCTGGCCTTTTTCGACATGCTCACCTTCATGAATCAGGATTTTTTTCACAACTGATTTTTCAAGTGGTTGAATCTGTTTCACTCGATTGCTGGGGATAATTTTGCCTTCGGCGCTCGCCACAATGTTAATTTCCCCCACACAGGCCCAGATGATGGCAATCACTAAAAGCACAATAAGACTTCTAGCTAACCATTTTGCAATAGGGTGAGGCGGAGCTTCCTGAATTTCTAATGCCGCGGGTAGAAACGCCGCGAGTTCCCGTGTTTTATTGGAGTCGCCCATCGCATGGCGGTTTTGCCAGGCATCTTTCAACACACTGAACCACATCATGAGGCAAAGCCTTCTGCTTTAGTCGTTTTTTGAGAAGTAACCGGGTGTAAGTTAGGAGTATGACTCTGGTAGCTATGCAATTTCGCGTAATAACCATTTTGAGCAATCAGGGCATCATGATTTCCCTGTTCAACGATACGGCCTTTATCCATCACAATAATGCGATGACATTGCCTCACGGTCGTTAATCTATGAGCAATAATAAAAACGGTACGTCCTTGGCAAATTTTTGCCATGTTATCTTGTACTAATCGTTCAGATTCATAATCTAAGGCGCTGGTGGCTTCATCAAAGATGAGTATTCGTGGATTATTGATTAAAGCTCTGGCAATGGCCAGCCGTTGACGCTGTCCACCAGAGAGATTGCTGCCTTGTTCACCAACTAAGTTGTCATAGCCTTCTGGTAAATCAACGATAAACTCATGTGCTCCAGCCATTTTTGCCGCTTGGATAACCCGTTCCATGGGAATGGACGGGTCACTTAAGGCAATATTTTCACGAATGGTTCGGTTAAATAGAAAGTTTTCCTGAAGCACAACGCCAATTTGTTTGCGTAGCCAAACGGTATCAACCACGGACAAATCCACCCCATCTATCAATACCCTGCCACCTTCTGGGATATATAGGCGCTGCACCAATTTGGTAATCGTGCTCTTACCACTGCCGCTTCGCCCCACAATGCCAATCACTTCGCCAGGTTTCACCTGCAAGCTAATATCATCCAAAATGGTGGGGCCATCAGTACGGTAACGAAAACGAACATGCTCTATTGTGACAGCACCTTGTAAGGTGGGTAAGCGTGAACGATTGGGGTTAAAACCTGGCTCTCTTGGCGTGTTAAGAATATCGCCCAACCGTTTAATCGAAATACCGGCTTGTTGGAAGTCTTGCCAAAGTTGCACCAGCTTTAAAATTGGGCCACTGACACGTCCAGCCAACATATTGAAGGCAATGAGCTGCCCCACCGTTAATTTATTATCCATAACGAGATGAGCCCCTACCCAGATAATACCTAGGGTCATCAACTTATTAATAAGACCCGCTACCTGATTAGCAACGTTATTAAGATTCTGACTTTTAAAAGACGAATGCACATAACTTGAAAGGTGATCTTCTAGTTTACGCCGCATTTGTGGCTCAACCGCCATAGACTTTACAGTACCAATCCCTGTGATGGACTCGGTTAAAAACGCCGTATTGGCTGCGCCATGCTTAAACTTTTCATCCAGCCGCTTACGTAAAATGGGCGTAATAAAGATTGAGAGAATGACGTAACAAGGGATAGTAGCCAACACTATCCAGGTGAGTGTTGGACTGTAGTACCACATCACCGCGAGAAAAACGAAAACAAAAAATAAATCGATGACTAAGGTGAGAGCTGTCCCCGTAATAAAATTACGAATCGTATCTAGCTCCCTGACCCGAGCCACATTTTGCCCTACCTGCCGTGACTCAAAATAGGCTAGAGGCAGTGACATTAAATGATGAAATAATCGTGAGCCAAGCTCGACATCCACCCGGTTGGTGGTATGACTAAAAATATAGTTACGAATACCGCCTAATAATGACTCAAACACTACAACGACAAAGAAACCTACGGCTAGGACATCTAAAGTTGTATAGCCACGATGAACTAAGACTTTATCCATCACAACTTGAAAAAATAAGGGAGTTACTAAGGCAAAGAGTTGTAAAAAAAAGGAGGCAATAATGACTTCGGAGAAGAGTTTTCGGTATTTAACGAGAGAAGGAATGAACCAGGAGATATCAAAGGCTTGTTGAAGACTGTCACCCAAGCCTTGTCGTCGGGTGAGGGCTATCACCTCCCCAGACCATAAAGCTTCAAGTTCAAACCGCGTTAATGTCTTAGGCGCTTTATCACGTAAATCCTGAATAAGCACACCTGACGTGGATACATTATCGTCTTGATGGCTTTCTTCGGAGATTTTGGCGAGGATAAAATAACTGCCATCTTTAGCTTTTGCAATAGCCGGTAATAAGCCGTTATTGAGCTCAGAAAAAGACAGTGAAAGTTTTTTAGCTTTTAACGTTAGTGCTTTAGCTGCTTGGAGTATTTGGGTATCAGTAAAGTGCTCTCCAGGCTGCCCATACTCATGTGAAAGCTGCTCAGGTTCAGCAGGAAGCTGGTGAAAGCGGGCGAGAGCCACTAATGTGTTGAGTCCAGTATCCATACTGAATAATTCCCTATTTCATTCTTAACTCAACTTAACATTACGAGATAAAAATAAACAACACTCCTAAATCCTTTTTTTATGAATCTGTGATTGATTACACATTATGAATTTAATGCAAAACTTCAACTCAAGAAAATAGTTTTTGTCAAAAGAGTAATTACAAAACTTTAGCCAACAATCTAGAGAAAGGCAAAATGATTACAAGGTTGGACATTATTCCCAGGCACTATAAATAGATATAGGTACCTAATAACATCAGATGAATTATCGATATTTGACTTTATCCTGCATCTTTGGCAAGTGTCTTTATTAATTCTGCAACCTGATTAAATGCTTTTCTCAACGTATCCTGCTCAGTGATGATATATCCACCCGTTACATCACTATCTGTCACATGGTCTAACATTCTTTTTATCATTGTGGTGGGCAAACCGCACGCTTCAGCTAGTGTTGCAAATGTTCTTCGGCAATCATGGCTACTAAACATAAGATTAATCTTTTGACTAATTGCATCTATATGCTTTTTTGGTGTCCACATAGTCTTGCTTTCATCAAACCTACTAGGAAAAACAAAATCACCCTCACCCGTATCTTTGTAAAGCTTTTTTAAAGCAGGAAGGAGAGGTTCTGGTATGGGTAGCATGACATCAGTATTATTCTTAGTATTAAAAACCGCCGTTTTTTCTCTAAAGTTGACCTTATCCCATCTCAAATTTAGGGCACTTGAACTCCTGACGCCCATGTACAAGAGCATCAAAAAATATGTTTTTGCTGATTGTGAGTTTAATTCATGAACGGCTCCCAACCATTCACCTAACTTAGTACTTGGTATAACCCGTTTTGAACGTTTATTTTTATGCCAAAGTCGAGCGTTTTTTAGTACTTTTGTAGGAGACTCCTGGATCAATTCCAAAGCAACAGCATGCAGCATCAATAAACGAAACACTCGCATAGTGGCATTTGCAGTTGTTTCACCGATCATGCTTAGCTCTTTGAATTTTTTTTGAACATCATGTGTGGTTATCTCGACAACAGGCTTTTGCAACCAGTCAGAAAGATATTTATGTATTTTGTACTGATAGTCTTCTATTGTTTTAGGCTTTAGTGAGCGATTATCTAAATAAAGCGTCAGCAACTCATCTAAGGTTGTTTTTCTCGCTCGCATTTTTCTCTTATTAGATATGGGATCTTCGTTTCGAGCCAGCTCAAGCAAAATACGTTGAGCTTCGATGCGGGCATCTTTAACATTCCAATCTGAAAACTTCCCTATTGTTATATTCCGTAACTTGCCATTAGCTCTTTTCCTGACCATAAAAGAACGATTACCAGTATGACTGATACGAAAGATAAGCTTAGATTGCTCGCTATCAACGTAATCGACCCTACCTAAATCAGGGGGTGGAATATTTTTTAGACGGGCCTGTGTAAATGTAATTTTATTTGTCATGCTAATCCTCAGTGTAACTCCAGTGTAACTTCTTGTCGTGATTTACAAGTATTTAAGGTGATTTAAAATGAATAACCTTTAACAACATTTTTCCATAAACCACTGTCAATGTTAATATTTTGAGAATTTTTAAAAAGTTACCCATGTGAGGGTTATATAACTGTTAATCATTGGGTCGCTGGTTCGAGTCCAGCTCGGGGAGCCAAAGAATATTGAAAGCCTCAAAGAGCAATCTTTGAGGCTTTTTTATTTCTGCATCGTAAATATTCCATTTCTCAAATAGCTCACTATCTCTCTATCTGATCATTCTTATAACACGCAATAAATCTATTGCAGTCATTCCTCATACTAACCATTAGTTCAAACTCTATTTTTTTCGATTTCTCGTGAACAAAACAAATAAACAATGGTCTGTCTATTCATCTCTTTCGCATGAGTAATTAGTTCTAAAAACTTCAACTAACACAAATACTTATTGATATGATATATCATATTTAACAAATTCATTATATGATATATTCCCAGCTATTTTTTGATCATGAATATTCGTTATGAAGCAAATCCCACCTAGTCCATATGCTAAGCCTGTAACTCTTGTAGGACTCATCATTTTATTGATTGCACTTCTTAACTATTTCTTTAGTGATAAGCCAGGTGACAATGATGAAGTAACAGAAATAACATCAGATCACAGTAAGCCTGCTGAAATAGCTGCAAATGGTAGTGCGAGTCATACAGATAATAATCACATGACTGATGAGATCTCAAAGCCAGTTCCTGCGGAGCCAGTTGAGGCTCAACCTCAGGATATACGCTATACGGTAAAAGACGGCGATAGTCTTGAAACTATATTTAACCAGTTAAACATCCCCATTAATACGCTCTACAACATCCTTGAAGCTGATGAAGCTTATCTGGATGCTGATGTTTTGCACCCTGATCAACAACTTATTTTTACACTCGATCCCGATCAAACCCTCAGCAAATTAGCATTGGTTATTGATCCGAAAAAGACAGTTTTTTATCAAAGAAGTGATGACAATAACTTCATTCATGATGAAAAGTTAACGCCAACGTCGTGGCAAACAGAAGTCCTGAAAGGCACTATTCAAGGTAGTTTTTATCTATCTGCTGTCGATGCTGGCCTCACTGATAAAACCATAATGACAGTAAGAAAATTACTGCAAAGTAAAATTAACTTCCGTCGCGACCTTCGTGCAGATGATGAATTTCAGGTGGTAATGGAAAGAGAAACCATACAAGACGCCCCTATCGGCAATAATACCGTTGTTGCTATCCGTTTTAATGGTAAAAAAGTGGACCTAAGCGCCTATCTGCACACCGATGGCATTTACTACGATAAAAATGGTGAGAACCTCACCCCGGCGCTGCTTCGCTATCCGACAGAAAAACGGTTTAGAATCAGCTCTTCTTTTAATCCTCGGCGTTTAAACCCTGTTACCAAAAGAATCTCGCCTCATAACGGCGTTGACTTTGCTACGCCTGTAGGCACTAAGGTGATATCAACGGGTGATGGTGTCGTATTACGTGTTGCTACACATCGTTACGCAGGGAAATATGTGGTGATTAAAGAGTTCGGCGCTTTTTCCACTCGCTACTTACACTTAAGCAAAATTCTTGTCCGCAAAGGGCAAAAAGTATCACGTGGTCAAGTCATTGCATTGTCAGGCAACACGGGCAGAAGTACTGGCCCACACTTGCATTATGAGCTACATATCAATGAAAAACCGGTTAATCCAATTACGGCCAAAATCCCAATGCTGAAATCCATACCAAAGACGGAAATGGCAGTTTATCAGAAGCATATTAAAAACCTTGATGATCTGATGTCTGGTAAAGCAATTGTTACAGCAGGCGGGCTTGAATGGTTGAATGAGTGGTTAATGCGAGACGAGAAAGTGGAAAAAACATCCACTATGTAACAACATCAGTTAAGTTTTGACATTAATTCACGAATCTCATCAGCATGTAATGGCCGCACCAAGCGGCCTACTTCCTGTCCATCATGCAGTAGTATCAATGTTGGCCAGAGCTTAACCTTAAACCCACGCCCCAGACGCTTGCCCTTTCCATCATAGATTTTGATATGGCTCAGATCGGCATATTCATTAACGACTTCGGTTATTGCCGCACTTGCTGCCTGACAATGCCCACACCAGGGCGCGCCAAACTCCAGTAAAACATCACCTGGTAATTCGCTCATTTGTTCAAACGTAAAAGCTTCTTCTGAATAGCCAGCATTCGAATCCGATTGTTCGGTTTCCATACAATTCATTCCTTAAAGTGAGTGACAGAATTGCCCAATTCGACTCTAGCTATCTAAGTTTAATGCCTAAAACCAATTAGGTTACTTAATAAGAAAATAAACGCTCTGTCACATGCTTAATAAACACTGCTTTTATCATTATTATCACGTGGGTGAAGTTCAGACTCTATCCACTTCGCGACTTCTTGTTTGTCTTGTCTTTTTACCATCTGCCTCGTGTTGATGTCTTTTGGATAAACGCAAGTGCCCGTGTTGTGCTTCAACACAAATGCGCGTTTCGCCCCAACAGGGTGTTTACTTGGCGCATGAATCACCGCGGCTCTTAACTCTAGGCATTCAGCGTCTTCCAATGAAGCATTTAAACCTATTTCGCTTTGAGTGTTTTCAATAATGTCTCGAAACGTTCCTAAAACCAGATAACCGCCATTGAGTAACGGTCCTTGACGCAAGGTTTGCTGCACATCCTGCTCGGTCACATTAATGCGTTCAAACTCGCTTACAGCAAGCTTATGCTCCTCCCCGGATGTCATTTTTATCACGGCTTGCACGCACACCACATGAACTGGTCTCTCACCCATATTCACTAATAAACATAGGGCATCAGGGTTTTCATTTTGGGCATGATGGAAAATAAGATAAGGCCGATTATTTCGGCGATATTAACTAAGGATTAACTGTAAATAGACAAGCCAGATAATGGCCATAACAGCAGAGCTGACTGGGCCAATATAATCCATATATTTTTTCTCCTCCGTTGGAAATTCATGTTTAGGGGAGTACTGACTAAGAACTCAGTGATGAGTTTCATTTAGTAAATTGATGAGGTGTATGCGTGGGTAATCAATAGGAAGAAATCAAGTTTGCTGACACCTTGATTTTTCAGCCAACTTTACTTTATTGGCTATGCTGAACATGTGGCCAGAATAAATAAAAATATTGTGCCAAATATTAAAAATGAGGTGAAAGGCCCTACCTCATTCCATCGCCTTCTGAAACGACGCCCACAATTTGGGCAAGCATCTGCTGACTTACTGAGTTGGTGTCCACAATCTTTGCATTCTATGAGTCTCGCCATTTTTGGTTCTCTAGACTTATGCTTAGTTCTGGTTGAAGCCTAACGCTGAAAGCAACGGTGCGAAGCTGCCGACTGTGTTTCCCTGTTAGAGTAACTAAACACACCATTTTTTTCTAATTCGATTAAATTCATTAGCAATACTCTTCAAAGTAAATAGATCATTTCTAAGATCATCTACTCCATAACGCTTTTCTTTTAGCCTATCAGGGCCAACCATCCCTGGAGCAACATTAACAATCTCTTGCTCCGTATGGAGAAAGGTCCATCGACCATGGATGAATGAGTTCCTTTTCACTCGAAATTTATCAATTTCACGATGCCATGACTTGAAATCAGAAATACATGCAGGATTGTTAGGAAATTTAATCTCAATAATTTCTATCAAAGCATCAATTTTACTTTTGAAAGAGAGCCTCTCCACTAAAGGATTTACCGTGTGGAAATCACGTGCATTGACAGCCCACTGTAGACATAAATTTATATTCAACTCAAGCTGCGAGAAAGAAAATATAATCTTTCCGATTGTCTCGCTAGCAATGGACTCTATATCCATCTTATTGTTTGTCATGAACTCTCCATCGCCCTAACGCCCGCAACACCGGGCAATTTGGAGCGCAGCTGAAAATTGGTCCAGGTGCTTGCGCTTGTTAGAGTTCTTTACTGCCATTTACGCCTCTTGGCAAATCCCAGAAACCTTTTTCAGACTGACCCAAGCCGCCAATACCAATGATCAATGGCTTTATTCCAACGTGAATTTCTCGCCTTCCGTCTTCTTCAATTTCTTGAGCATCTTCAAGAACTCCTACACCACAAACTTTAGATCGCTCTAAGTTTATGGCCGCAGTATCGGAGAAGACATACATATTCTTAATGCCCATTATTGCCCGATAAACAAAACCTTCCCGCTGAACTCGAAATTGCACCCTGCCAAGAGGATGTTCATCAGCGACCTTCGGAGTATATACAGACTTTCCAATAGCTGTTTCCCTAAAAGATACTAGGGAGCCTGAGAAGTGATCTATCAAATGCTCTTCTTTGAGAGCCCACAGTGATTCCAGTGTTCTTGGCGGCCTAAGTATACATAGCGCTCTGACTAAAAGCTGGCAATAGAGATCAAACCCGTGGAATGTGGTCATCCCGTATGGTGGACTCATGTCAATGGGGTAGTCAGGGTCACTCGGATGCCCTTCTACACGGTGTAGACAGCTAGGCCACAATTCACCGTTATACAAGGCAAACAGCAAATGCATTGTTAATTCATCTTCTTTGGGAACTGCCTGCCATTGAAAACCGCTATCTTTACCCTGAGCTTCCGTATCTTCGACTAGCTGCTGCCTTATAATCTGAGCAGCATTTTCTCGTTCAGCTTGGCTTAGTGAAGAAAATAGCTCTCGAATCCTTGGTGGGTTTTTATACGCAGTGGCATAAAATCGTGTTCTATCACGCGAAAGCGCTTCAATATCAGCGGCACATTTTTCTTCCCATTGTTTTTTATAAACTCTGATTTCTTCGGCTCTTAGTTTCTTTGAGAGACCAATTTGCATTGATGCTTGGTCATGACATGGAAGACATAGTGTTGCTAAGTTTTCTATCAAATTGTTCGAAGGATCTTCGTCTATATGGTGTATTTGCACTCCTTTGCTCTGACAGACACAGCAAGCATGCCTATTGGCAACTAGTAGCTCAGAAGTAACGTTTGGTGGAATTTTCTTTCGTGCCATAGGGAACTCTAACTCTTGGGGTCGTCAGTAGCCCATTGTTATGTTTCTGATTGCTTTCGTATAAAGTATGGATTTGCAGTTTCATTAAACTCGAACTTGACATTTTTTGCCTCATATAGAAAGCAATTAAGTATTTCCGCTACTTCAGGATGGAACAACACAACATTGTAACCATCTGACAGCAAGCTTTTATAAGCAATTCCATCAAATCCATTATTCTTAAATAACTCCGCAATTATCTGCGTTGGAACATAATGTGCGC
The DNA here is from genome assembly GCF_002335235.1 of Methylophaga sp. UBA2012. Lineage (NCBI taxonomy): Bacteria > Pseudomonadati > Pseudomonadota > Gammaproteobacteria > Thiotrichales > Piscirickettsiaceae > Methylophaga > Methylophaga sp. UBA2012. The sequence goes on from NZ_DDCG01000013.1 coordinate 86,312, forward strand.
TGTTATCGTTTTGAACTACGGGCTCCGAAAATGCTTTGTCAATATGAGCCCATACAGATTTTTCTTTTTCTTCATCACTTGGCTCATAAAAACCACGTTCTAAATCAAAGTACAAAGGATTTTCAGAATGATTTACAGAGCAATCTATAATGGTAAGCTCATTGTTGATTTTGAATTGAGCTACCGAAATTTCACTTCCAATCCATGGGCGAACCTCACTCATTGCCGTTTCCTTAGAGGTTGCCAGATAGAGGTAAGGAATGCCTTTGGGATTAGCTCTGCCTTCACTTGCAGAAAACTTCAACGGTTTCATTCTATCGACAGGGTGTGGACATGGCTTATCAGCAATTTCGTTCCCGTCATCATCGTATACTGGTCTGGAATCACCACCGAGTTGTGATCTCCAAAATATTGCTCCTTTCTTGATTGTTCTTTGTCTTAGTTTGCAAGTTTCTAGAACCTCGGCTAAAAATCGATCAGTTTCTTCCTCAAAAATGTATCTACTACTGTTCGTAACAGCGTTTCGAAACTTCCAGTAGCTTTGCCAGGATTTAAACGACATTCGGATCGCTCTTCAAAACATAACGCCCAATTAAGCGGCTATTAATAGTTGGCTAAAATTGGTGAGGTACGAACCACAGCCAACTGTAAATAGTCCGTTTAAATTGCTTGTTAGCCATTTTTTTTGAGGTTACTAACCAATATGGAAATAAACATTATCATATGTGTAGTACCTACAAGTGCCATAGAAGCGGATAGTATTTGCCCCGAATATCCTGCAGGATGAAGCTCACCATAACCAACTGTAGTTAGTGTAATTAAACAATAATAGAACGCTTCAAAGGTTCCTATGTTAAGTTTTACAGCCTCTAAAAACATTACAGGCAAACCATAAAGCATAGAAAAGATTATTAATATTACAGAGTAAAGTAGTGGTGCCATCCACAACTTACTTTCAACATCAGAAAAGTTTTCGTTGAGTAGCTTTAAAGTATAAATATATAAGGAAAATATCAAAATACTTGTAAATGTGGCATAAAGCTCATAGCAACCTGCTGGGATCCAAACACTAATTGCACAAAAGATTGAAACTACAATCCAGCTTCCCATCATCTTTTTCGATGTTTGCGAAATCTTCAAACTAAACTCCTTAATGGCTAACAATGTCTTTTATGAAGTCTGTGGCTTATAAATATTAAAGAAGTCGCTTCATAATTCCGACTTAATATTTTCAAGCATTTGATTCTTAATAAAAATGTGATTAATTTTTTTGAAAAATAGAGCCAAAAAGATGATATGGGCTGGGGAAATAGAGCCATATTTTGATTCTCTTGGAAATCAGTATGTCTCTGAAGAAAAGCGAAGTTCATATTGAAATATCCATTTCTATGTTCATTTAAGTCCTTTACGAACAGATGTTTAAATCGCAATGCGATCTATTGATATTAGGTCAATATTCCATAGTTTTAACGGCCAAGCAACATTCAAAAGCATTGGACGATAAATATCGTGATGTTCGCTAGCTCAATCTCAACCAACGCCCATTTTGTTCGTACACTTCAAATTTGGCCCATTGACGGAAGGCTTCGCGTTCCAGCATGCCGGTGTTGTATAGGTCATTACCGGCTACATTTTTGTAGATAACCACATCGTTTTTACTACCTTCTTTGCCTTCATCTATCACGCGGCGAACAGCCCATGTGTGACCAATTTTGCCATTGCTGTAGAACTTGCCTGTTCTGATTTTTTCTGGGTGCTCGATATGCAGTAAGGCATTTTGTTTAGCTTTTTCGAGGAGTTCGCTTAAGCCTTCTTCGGTTAAATCGACAAAGGAATCCAGCTCACGAATAGCGGCATTAAAATCTTCGGTGGTCAGAGAGACGTCTTCGGATGGTAAATTTACATGAGTAGCTTCTTTAGTCTGCCTGGATAAGTGCACCGGATAGCGTCGCCAGTGAAATAAGGCATTAAAGACAATTGCCACCAGCAGAATAGCGATAACATTCACCAACACCGGGAAAAGCAAATAGCTGTAGCCCAATTGTGTGATACCTGCCCCGCCCAGAACGGCATTTAATGCAGTGGCGCCACCTGGTGGATGGATGCAGCGCGTGTAATACATCAGCCCCACCGCCAAACCCACGGCAATAGCGGCTGCCAGTGGCGTTGCACCGAGAAGATATTGGCAGGTCACCCCCACAGCGGCAGAGATTAGATGACCTGCAATCACTTGCCATGGTTGTGATAAGGCACCATGCGGTACAGCAAATACTAATACGGCAGTGGCACCGAAAGAGGCAATGATCAATAACTCTGAACCCGTACTCATTGCAATATGCTGTGACAACCATTTTGTCATTAGGATGGTCACTAAAATACCGACCATTGCCCCGAATGCTGAGATCACTTTTTCGCTATGGCTGGTTCTGTTTTTCTCAATCCCCAGCCATAGCATGAGTCGTTTTAAAGCATGCGTCATAATTTAAAGTCACGGGATAGAAAATAGGCATAAATTATACCTATTTAAATCATCTTCATATAGCGACAGGTTTTATCAAGCTCAACCTTTTCTTTTAGATAATAAAATCGGTGTGTATTGATAGAGAAAAATACTGTATGCCAACACCCATAGCAGAATACTCAGCCATAGACTCAATAAACTGGCTGAAAAGACACTAAACATCAGCGTTCTGACTAAGCCGGCTATCAACACGCAGATAAAAGCGACTTTAATCTTTGAAGACGCAATAATCGGTCTGCCGGTATGACCGAGCGAGACACGTGAGATCATGCTTAAAATAAGCCCGCCTATGCCACCGACAGTTAACGCATGCAGTGCATCATTCATGCTCATATTGCCGCCAGCATAATGGTAGGCCAGCAAACTCAGTCCTAGTGGAATACACCAGTAACTCAGGTGTAATGACCATAATAAAGGGTGAGACAAAGTGGTGAAAAACCGCCAGCAGGCACACCTTATGGCTGTGAGACATGCCGCTATAACCAGCATGACCGCTAATAAATAATCCGCTATCCATGCCTGCAATTGCAGGAGAAACACCGCCACAATTAACCAAACAGAAAACAACGCTGCCCTATCCAGCCATAGCTGACGTGGTCTGGGTGGAATCTGAGTAGCGTTAGCTGTAAACATCGGAATAATACGGCCACCGATGACTGCCATCATCAGCGTAATCAGAAATACGGCTGAATAAAGACTGTTGCTTGCGGTTTCAAACAGCTGAGACTGACTGGATAGATGGAAATTAATATTAGTAAAAATCAGTAGCAGCAACACCACAACTGCAAAATAATTACGCTTTTGTTTCTTTTGATAAATCAACTTAGCCAGGAATAGTCCGGCATATATAAAGAAACTGCTATCCAGCAATATCACTAACCATGATGGCAAGCCGACTCCTGGCCACATCGCAATACGCCCAACAAGCCAACACCCTACTAATAATGCACATTGCTGACCATGAATGGAGCGTAAGCCTGTCCAGGTTTGTACGGCCGTTAATAAAAAGCCAACCAACACCGCACCGACAAAACCAAACATCATTTCATGACCGTGCCAGAGTGCGGCGGGTAAGTCTTGACTCGGATTTACCCATCCATTCCAGACACCGCCCCAATACAGTAGAGCGATGATGCCAAATAGACTTGCCAGTAAAAATAATGGTCTGAAAGCCAGATCAAACACAGGCAGTGAAAACAATGCTCGGCAAGATTTTATAGACATAAGCAGCTACCAATAGATAAAACAGCGAGCCCTTTCGGGCTCAGCTGTTGCTTGGGGTTAAATAATGTCGTCATGCGGGCCGAATGTTTCAAAATGGATGCGTTCTGATGGCACACCATTAACATGCAATTGCAAACGCACAAAACGCATAAACTCCAGTGGCCCACATAGATATACCTCGACATTATTAAAATCGACTTTGTCTCTGAGCAGGTTGATATCCATCAAACCCGTATGAATATCTTCTGAGACATTCGTTTCTTCGCTATACCAATAAAAATCATGCAGATTCGTGTGACTCTGTTTCAACGCCGCCAAACGCTGTTTAAATGAATGTTGCTTAGCATTTTTACAGGTGTGTAAAAAGAAGATATCGTGCTGATAAGCTTCATCACTGACTAAGGTCTCCAGCATAGACATCATTGGCGTTAACCCAACACCGCCAGAAATCAACATCACCGGTCGGCTAGGATTGGTTAAAAAGAAAGCGCCCGCCGGTGGCATTAATTCAACTGTGTCCCCCACTTCAACCGCATCATGCAGATGATTAGACACCATACCTTTTATAGGAGAACGCTCACGCTTCACACTAATGCGATAATGATCAGGGTGATATTTATCTGAAAGTGAATATTGGCGAATCTCAATATGCTCGGCATTATCTGGTTTCACTCTGACGGCAAGATACTGTCCCGGCTGATACTGCCTGATCGGCTGGCCATCCACCGGTTCAAAAATAAAACTGGTCACTAACTCAGACTCTTTGATTTTATCTTTCACCCGAAACGCTCTGGGTCCGGTCCAGCCACCCTGCTCTTCTCTGCTAGTTTGATAAAGCGCTTTTTCACGGTCGATTAATACGGTAGCCAATAACTGATAGGCTTTTATCCAGGCTTCAGCCACATCGTCGGTGAACTCATCGGGTGCTAACTCCCGTAAGGTTTCAATCAGGTGATGACCGACAATCTGATATTGCTCAGGCTGAATATCAAAGCTGGTGTGTTTCTGCGCGATGCGTTCGACCAACTCGCCCAGTTCACCCAGGTTATCAATGTATTTGGCATAAGACGCCACCGCACTAAACAATGCAAATTGCTGACGACCGCTTTTTTGATTACTCAGATTAAAGATATCTTTTAACTCTGGATTGGCAGTAAACATACGCTGATAAAAATGATCAGTGACCGCTGTGCCTGCTCCTTCCAGTAAAGGGATGGTGCTTTTTACTATTTCAATAGTGCGTGTATCTAACATGTTGTCCTCGCTGTGCTGTTTTTATGTATTACTACCCACACATTGCAGAAGCTATGCCAGATAGGCCTACTTATATAATTCAATTACTTAGTCAGATATACTTCATCAACTGTGTCGTTTTGACCTATAGAAAATTAAGTCATATAGACCTATTCATGTTTTTATAACCTGATTAAAAAGAACAGCATAATGTCATTAAACAGCCATCACCTTTTAGTAGAAGTCGCCCTTGATTTAGCCAATAGTTTGAATACCGGAGATCGGTTTGATCGTCTGTTAGGTTCAATACGAAAAGCCATTGCCTGTGACGCAGTGGTGTTACTTGGCTTTCGTGATGGCATGCTGACACCGCTGGCTATGCAGGGCTTATCGTCAGACGTATTAGGCAGACGCTTTTTACTTGCAGAGCACCCGAGGTTGCAACGCATTTGTGACTCGAACAAACCTCTGTTATTTGCTAATGACTGTGACTTACCAGACCCCTATGATGGCTTGCTGGTATCTCAACTAGGTAACTTACCGATTCATTCCTGTATGGGATTACCACTTTATTCAGATAATCAGCTTATTGGTGTTGTCACTTTAGATAGCTTTAAACCACATGCTTTTGATGATATTGAATTAAAAACGCTGGAATTAATCACGGCCTTATCCGCTGCTACCTTAAAAACAGCACTGGAGTTCAAGAAGCTGGAACTCAGTGCCCATCATGCTCAGGAAGTCGTCAAAGAGTTAACCCAAGAAGCCTTGTTAAAAGACGGCGGCGAGATTATTGGGCAAAGCCCGGTCATGCAGACGCTGAAAAACAATATCGAGCTGGTGTCTGGCTCCAATTTTACGGTGCTGATTACTGGCGAAACCGGCGTCGGCAAAGAACTGGTGGCCAGAAAAATACATCAACTGTCAGAACGTAAAACGGCACCACTGGTGTATTTGAACTGTGCTTCTCTGCCAGAGTCGCTGGTTGAAAGTGAGTTATTCGGCCACACCAAAGGTGCATTTACCGGTGCAGATAAAGCACGTGCTGGTAAATTTCAACTGGCTAATGGCGGCACGCTTTTTCTAGATGAAGTGGGTGAATTACCGCTCAGCACACAAAGTAAATTATTACGGGTGTTGCAGTCGGGCGAGATTCAACCAGTCGGTCAAGATAAAGTCGAACATGTGGACGTTCGTATTATTGCTGCCACCAATAGGAATCTGGAAAAAGAAGTCGAGAATGAACAGTTCCGTTCCGACCTTTATCATCGTCTGATGGTGTACCCCATTCAGCTTCCTAGCCTGAAAGAGCGTGGAGAGGATGTATTGCTTTTGGCCGGATATTTTCTTGAACGCATCAGTCGCCAATTGAATATCCGCCAGCTTCGATTAACCTCAGAAGCCAACACCAGCCTGCTCAATTATTCCTGGCCTGGCAATGTACGTGAACTGGAACATGTAATCAGCCGAGCAGCGTTAAGAGCAAAAGCTAGTTCACCTTATCAGGAGATTGTGTCACTCACATCAGAGTTACTTGAAATTACAGCTGATAAACCTGTATCGAGCTTAACTGAGCTGGATACCAATCCAGCTAACAGCCAGCCCAATATGAGTTTAAAAGCAGCGACGGAAGCCTTTCAGAAAAGAGTCATCGCCCACACATTACAACAAGCCGATGGTAACTGGGCACATGCAGCAAAACAGTTGCATATGGATCGTTCAAACCTTATCCGCATGGCGAAACGGCTTAACATCAACGTTCAAAAAAATACGCAGATAACGTTTAACTGACTCGATATAAGCGCACGGGAAAAGGGGCAGACTTATTTTCCAACTCATTCTCAGGTTTCAAATGTTCTGACTCTATTGATTTCTATGCAAGTTGGATAGGCTTAAAGTCGCTCGCCTTATTAGAAATTACTTTATTAAATCTATTTGCTAACCAAGTGTACTTTAAACGGACATTTATATTTTTATTTCTTAACCCTGATTCAATCAAATTTCTCCAGCAGTCAATGTTAACTCGTGTCTCGAAGTGTACGTTTTGTTGGTTAGCATGAATTTTTGACATCCAAAATGGATCAATATAAGGAGAATCACTATCATCCTCTGCCACAAGTTGATACTTTCTTATTTTTATAATCTCTCTGTCTTCATCCGAGTTCGCACGCTCAAAATAATCAAGGGTCGTGTTGTCTATAACGACAACTGGAGGAGAGCCAGTCTTGTCTTTTGATACAGCGTCAACAATTGCTGGACCAAATATTGTATTGCCGGAATGGTAGAGGTTACCTGTCGTAATGCCCCCTCGGAGGAGAAAGCCGTGAGCGCAAATCCCGTTCTGAATGCGCGCAGCGGCCTCAAATAACCACATTGCGTCAATGTTCGAGGCACGAGTTGAGATAATAATACTGTCTGAACAGTAAATAACTTCTGGATTTACGATGTAATTCAGATTTTGGCACGAAGTTTCTTCAATATCAGCTTCGTCAATTTGCTTTGATGCTTCACTTATCAACTCATCAAGTTGACGAAAAAGTCGGAAGCATCTATCCACCTCGAAGAATTCACTTTGCGAGTAATTTGAGAAGCCGAGAAGATCGCAGTAAAGAACATGTCTAAGTTCAAACTCAGCTTTTTCGCTAATCATTTAACGAAACCTCTGTATGCCAACGTCGCGTTCACCGGCTTATCCGATACAATGCTTTGTTAGCCTTAAATTAGCTTATTCATATCTATTTTATAGCCGGATTGCTTCATCTCTTTTGCCAGCTGAAACTGCCAAGCCGATCCTTCATCAAGACTAATATAGACAACTCCACTAATATCGTTTGGAAGCTCTAAACTGCCGTCAACTAGAGCAGAGACATTTGTACGACCGAGCTTACCGATAAGATAGCCATGCTCAAAAACCACATTTTGTCGCGCGCGAACATTCAAATAATCGGCTTCTGATTTAACGTTGCCAACATCATCAGGGGTGTATAATACAATCGCGAACCCAACATCTGAATAATGCTCGATTTTTTCAATTATCGTTCTACCTGAACTAGCTTTCTCATGAAGGATTATTGCTTCAAAGCCTAACTTCTCAACAAATCTAGCGGCTTTATTTTGAGCACTTTCATCATGTCCATGAACAATAAACACCCTACATAGTTCACCTTCTTTGTTTTTCTGAACACTACTTTTGGTTTCAGCAAGGGCTTTCCTATAACCAATTGCACCTTCAATAAAATCATCAGTCACATCAGTAGCCCTTCCAATAGCTTGATGTGTATAAGATGGCCCGCCAATAAAAGCAACTGATGATGCCCGATCCTCAGCTTTAATCTGAGGAATTAATGACTCGATTGTTTTTTCACTCTTTGAGATTTTGATTCGCTCAAGATCATCAGGCTGAACAGTTTTACCATTTATAACTATTGGCATCCCTTGCTCGTAAGGCTCAACAAACCTTGAAATCAGCTGTTCTTTAGTGAGATCTGTTTTGTACTCACCATAGTATTTATCTGATTTCGGTTTAATTATTACATGATAAAACATGATGACTCCTTAAAGAGGCTAACGCCCCGTTACAGGCCCTGTTATAATCACAATGATTCATAATAGACAATCAACTCCTTACAAAACTTTTTCCCTGCCTTCGCAGCGCCAAATTGACCTAACTTCTTTTTGAGCTCCATCATATGATTACCCAATTTGGTTGAGTCATTTGGTGCTTTTTGGTTTAGCTCAGGACGTAAACTATGGTAGAAGTGTAAAGCTTGGTATTCTCCTATATGATTTTGCAGAAGTTGCTTATCTAGAGATCTTGCAACCCCAAATATGAGCTTTTGATATTTGAGTGTATTTTCGCGACTAAGTCTATCCATAGACTGAATATCTATAACATTGTGCCTTCGGCTTTCTTCTATATCCCGCCCAAAAGCGTGACCAACGTTGTTTCTGAGTTTCCTAATTTTCTCTAATCTTGAAATATTGTCTGTGAGAATATTGGGCACAGAGCCAAATATTTTGGAAAAAGCGCAGACTCGACTACTCCAATCACCTTTGACACAAGAAACCAACTTATCCTCAAAGTCGAACGGCTGGGATCGTCCATATTTGACGATTTCAATTCCGTCTATTCTTTTGCTAGTCCCAAATAGAACACCGACGTCAGATTCAAGAGCTAATTGGATGACAGTTGACATATAGGTTTCAAGGTTTGAACTCATTGCCATAACAGAATTCAAGTTGATCCAGTTGTCGAATTGATTGTATGAATCTGACCAAGATTTAACGTTGTCGAAATTATTTACTTTGGTGTCGTCTAGAAATTCGAAGATGGTGCTGGCAGGGTCGCTCCATTCCGCTAGTTGGCCAAGCTTATTGTACGTAAACGCATGTGCAGCGATGTGCGATATGTACATCCTGCTTAGCTCTTTATTGTACTTTTGAAATACTTGAAAGCTCCAAGTCGACACCTCCCTGGACTTCCATCTTTCAAACCCAACCTCACTTCTTGGCAACGGAAACTCCTAAATGAATGTAACGCTAGCCGAAACCGGCACATTTGTAGTAAGCGCAGCGAACGAAAATTACGTCCGAGGTTACAGCATTGTTAGGGCTGAGCCGCATCTATCACTACCTTCACTTTTTCTATAGCTTCTTTTATCTGAAAATTTGCAGCACTTTCAATAATGGATTTTGCTTGGATATCGACACCTAAGTTTAACGCTATGTAGTCGAAAAAGGGGATTAGAAGAAGTATGAAGACTGAGAGTTCGATGCCCCAGCGAACAACCCCAGCTAATGGATACAAAACTGGGATGGACGTAGCAAGTCCTCTCATTAGCCTGCGCTTAAATTTTGAATTATGATCCAGGTATTGGGTTAAACCCACTGCTAGAGTGATAATTGAACTCCATACATACTCGACTATCGAAAAAACGATATGGATACCGTGATGAAGTATCCACAAGACGACAAAAATGATAAGTAGACTTTGCAAAAGTGGAAATTGTTGGCTCTTGCTGTCGAGCTCATCTAACTCTTGAACAGCTTGTTTAATTTTTGGCAGAGCCTCTTCAATTTGCTTTTGATAATCCTCTACACTTTTGGTTTTATTATCAGCCAACTCATTGAGCATTTTCTCAATCTCAACGCGAGTTTTGACTTCTTCAGTTAATATTTTCTGGGTTTCGGCAACAGACTTTATTGTATCCTGATCGGATTGTTCGGCTTGGTTAAACTGCAGCATAATTGCAATCACAATAGCCGGAATACCCAATATTTTAGTAATTGTTGTCCATATAGATTCATCAAACTTTCCAGTAGCCTTTTTCTCGCTCAGTTCGGTTTTTTCGATAGAGATTCCTAGCCTATCTATTTTGTTATTTATTTTCTCTAATGCTAAGAGAGTACTTTCGTCAGTCATTGTTTACTTCCATACTAAACTCTAACGCTCTAGCTTTGCGGCGAACCTGAGCGTAGCGTAGGTGCGTCCGACAACAGCCGCTGGTTAGACATATCTATTCTGGCTCCATTCTCGAGCCTCTATAACGCTGCATTGCGCCCGCGTTCTGGATGTCAGTTTCACGACGGAAAACTAAGACCAAAGCATCCGATTGATCATATAAATTTGTCATGCCAACCAAGGCCCACCCATTAGTAGACCACTGTTTCAAAACTTCAGATATTGCGTCATAAACCTCATTGGCGTTCCGTTCAAATACCGTGTTCAAAAGATACTCATAGTGGGCTGGTGACGAAGACTGACTTTCTAATAGTCTATTAATCTTGCTATTTTCATCGCCCAATATCTTCGATATATCGTCTATTTTGCTCTGGATGTTGTTGACCGTTTCATTGATATCTCTTCCAGCCAGCTTAGCGTTGTCACCAAATTCAGAGCCGCCAGCATCAAAGCTAGACCCAGCGCCGTTCGCGTTCTTTTCTGTAACGCTATTGGCGCCAAACAAATAACCAGCAATAGTACCAAGTATTCCAAGAGCCGCATTTAGATCGTTAGCTTTTGCGAGGGAAATGATGGAGGCCAGCAATGCAATGAGAACTATGCCTACTGCTCGCAGATTTACAGGGCCAAAACCACCCTTCATTTTGTAAAAAACGCCTATAAGAGTACCGGCGCCAATTGCGGATATAATCCAAAGCGTTTGCTGTTCCATGAAACTACCTATGTGTCTAACAGTGTCTTTCATGAAGCCTGTGGCTTCATAACAAATATTAAAGAAGTCGCTTCATAATTCCATTTTAAAATTTCTAAGCATTTGATTAAAAAAGAAACGACGATTAATTTTTTTGAGAAATAGATCCAAAAAGTTGGAATGGGTTGGAAAAATAGAGCCAAGTTATTATTCTCTTGGAAATGAATATTTCTCAGAGAAAAAGCGATATTCATATTGAAGCATCCATTTCTTTGTCCCTTTAAATCCTTTACGAGCGAATGGTTTAGCGACATTACAATCTATTGATATTTATAAAATATTTCATAGTTTTAACTTTTAATCAACATTCAATAACGTTGGATGATAAAAATCTGATACTAACTCACTTAACCTAAGCAATAACCATTTTTTCAAACACTTCAAATTCCATCCATTGAAGGAAGGCTTCCCGTTCCAGCTTGCTGATAATGTATTAGTCATTACTCTCTGCGCTATTGTAGAGAACCACATCATTTTTAATTCTCTCATTTTTGAACCAATTACAAATCATGCGATGCATTAAAGCTGAGATTGTAGTGTTGCTTATACCGATATATAGTTATACATACTATCGGTATTTAGAGACAATAAAAACCAAATGACCGAACAACATGCAGACACTACAACCGATTTATTCAGTCGTGGTCGTAAATACGATCACATGGCTTTACTTGAGCAGATTGATGTCACAGGCTCAATTCGCGCCGCTGCCACAGCATTAGGTATGACTTATAAAACGGCCTGGGATGCAGTCGAAGCCATTAACAATATGACTGAGAGACCTTTGGTGGAAAGACGCAAAGGGGGTCGTGATGGAGGTGGAGCCAAATTGACTGATCATGGCCGTCGATTGGTTAGCACATATCGTCGGCTTGATGAGGAACGTGAACGTGTTCTGCAGCAATTAAATAACGTGGTAGATGACTTTGATGCTTATTATCAGCTCATCAGGAGATTTGACTTGAAAACCAGTGCTCGTAATCAGTTTCTTGGCAAAGTAAAAACGATCAAGCAAGGCGAAATATCTAACGAAGTAATTTTGGATATCGGCGGTGATGATGAAATTGTCGCCAATATCACCACCGACAGTCTAGAGCATCTTGAGCTGAAACAAGGTACAGAAGCCTACGCGATGATTAAGGCTTCGTGGGTGATTCTGACCTTAGAGCATCAGCTAAAAACCAGTGCTCGCAATAAACTCACGGGCAAAGTCGCACGCTGCCATGAAGGTGCTATCAATACAGAAGTGATTATTGAACTCAAGGGTGGCAAAACACTGGCTGCCACTATTACCAATGACAGTGCTCATGAATTGGACCTTAAACTGGAGACACAAATCACGGCGTTAATTAAAGCATCCAACGTGATCCTTGCTGTAGCGAATTAAAACTGAGACTTCACATGACGACATTACAAAAACTGCTCACCACCCTTTTCTGTTTATTTGCCATCAGCAACGTTCAAGCGCAAACCGTCATGGTGGCGGTGGCTGCTAATTTCACCGAGCCGATGCAGGAAATTGCGGCTGCCTTTGATAAAGAGACGGGAAATAACACGGTATTGTCTTTTGCCTCATCCGGTAAGTTCTTTGCCCAGATAAAAAATGGTGCTCCGTTTGATGTGTTTCTTTCTGCCGATACGGCTAAGCCATTAGCACTGGAAGAGGCAGAACTGAGCGTTCAAGGCAGTCGCTTTACCTATGCTCAGGGCGGATTGATTCTGTGGTCACCCAAAGCGGGTTTTGTGGATAGTCAAAGTCCAGATGTGTTAAAAACCGATCAGTTCAAACATCTGTCTTTAGCTAATCCTAAGCTTGCACCTTATGGCAAAGCCGCAGTCGAGACATTAAATAATCTTGGTGTTTATGATGATGTCGCCAACAAAATCGTGATGGGAGAAAACATTGCCCAAGCCTATCAATTTGTTGCTACACATAATGCTCAACTGGGTTTTGTGGCTTTGTCACAAGTGATGAAACAAGGCAAGCTAAGTTCAGGCTCGGGCTGGATTGTGCCTAAAGATCTCTATTCACCGATTCGTCAGGATGCCGTATTACTTAAGAAAGCAAAAGATAATGACGCAGCCAAAGCGTTACTTGATTTTCTTCAATCAGATAAGGCACTGGCAATCATTGAGTCCTATGGTTATTCACATTGAGCATGGATCAACATAAAGCATCATGTTTAGCGACGCGAATCTAGCTGCCATCTTACTCACAGCAAAACTGGCCAGTATTGTGACCGTTTTGCTGTTACTCATTAGCACACCTATCGCCTGGTGGCTGGCTCGTACCCGTTGTCGAGCTAAAGTCGCTATCGAGGCATTGGTGGCGATGCCGATTGTTTTACCGCCATCGGTTATTGGCTTTTATTTATTAGTCGCTATGGGCCCTGAAGGTCCAGTGGGGCAATTGACTCAGGCGCTTGGTTTGGGCACCTTACCTTTTACCTTTAGCGGGCTGGTGATCGCGTCTATTTTTTATTCCCTGCCTTTTGTCGTGCAACCGATACAGCTAGCTTTTGAAAATATTAATGAGCATTATCTGGAAGCGGCTGCCACGCTAGGTTCCAGTCCCTTAGATCGATTTCTCACTATTGCCTTACCGCTTGCAGTACCCGGATTTCTAACCGGTGGCATTCTAGGCTTTGCTCATACTGTCGGTGAGTTTGGTGTGGTGTTAATGATTGGCGGCAATATTCCTGACGTGACGCGGGTTGTCTCTGTGCAGATTTATGACTATGTCGAGGCCTTAGAATATGACCAGGCATGGGAACTATCGGCGATTATGATTGCGTTTTCTTTTATTACCTTGTTATTGCTGTATCTATTTAACCCCAATAAAAGAAAAACCGCATGAGCAAGTCTGGCATCGAAACCTGCTTTTATCTTCAACATCCTGGCTTTACGCTGGATATTGATCTGACCATTCCTGCTCAAGGCGTCACCGCTTTGTTTGGGCCGTCGGGTTCGGGAAAATCCACCATCCTACGTTGTATTGCCGGTCTGGAAAAAGCCAAGGGCAAATTCGTCTTTGATGGCAACGTCTGGCAGGATGACAACACCTTTATTCCTCCCCACCAGCGTCCGATTGCCTATGTATTTCAGGAGTCGGCTTTATTCCCTCATCTCAGTGTGATGGCCAATTTGAACTATGCCTTTAAACGCAGAAAACAAAACAACCATGAATTTTCACTGGATAAAGCCATTGAGTTATTAGGCATTGCACACTTGCTTGACCGCAAACCGGCCAAATTATCCGGTGGTGAAAAACAACGGGTTGCCATAGCACGCAGTCTGGCGGTGAACCCCAAACTCTTATTAATGGATGAACCATTAGCGGCACTGGATGTAGCCAGAAAACGTGAGTTTTTGCCTTTTTTAGAAAAGCTGCATGACACACTGAAAATGCCGGTGATTTATGTGAGTCACTCCCCCACTGAAGTGGCGCGATTAGCCGATCATATCGTGTTACTGAAAGAAGGTCGGGTTGAAGCTACTGGTCCGCTGAATCAAACACTGTCTCGACTGGATTTATCGTCACAAATGGATGAGCAAGCTAGCGTCATCATTGAAGCCAGGATTGAACAACTTCAGTCTGAATGGCACCTTGCTGAGGCTGCGTTTGAGGGTGGCAGCATGTGGGTTAGAGATATGAATTTTGTTATCGGCAGTCAGGTGCGTCTGCAAGTGCTGGCACGGGATGTCAGTCTCACCCTATCTCCTGATAAAGACTCCAGTATTGCCAATACAATCGAGGCCATCATCGAAGAAGTCGGCGCTGGTGATCATCCAGCCATCTTATTAGTGAGACTTAAGATCGGCGCTAATTTTCTACTTTGCCGACTTACCTCACGCTCATTTCATCATCTCGGCGTTTCTGTCGGTGATAAAGTCTGGGCGCAAATTAAATCCGCTGCCATCATCGAATAACCGCATTTCTTCTAGCTCGTTCCAGCCTTTTCCCATACATCATCATCCATGTCTGTCATTTGAATAGAACGACAGGCATTTCATCATCTTCATGATCAGGATCAATGTCGCGATACATTCCCAGCTTTATTATTGGCGGCAGTTTTTTGGAATACCCGACAAATGGATAATAAGGCTCAATAAAGATGAATTCAGATGCAACGATAACAGCATCTTCTCTCTATGATCGTGCTTTAGGCGCTTATCTTGGTTTTGCTTGTGGTGATGCACTCGGCGCCACCTTGGAATTTATGACACCAGAACAGATTCAGGCAAGCTTTGGTGTTCACAAAGATATTACCGGCGGTGGCTGGTTAGGATTGCCAAAAGGTCACGTGACTGATGCGACCGAGATGACGCTCACACTCAGTCAGGCCATTATTGATGCTCAAGGCTGGGATATTAAAGTCGCCGCTGATTACTTTGTGGTCTGGTTAAGCAAACATCCGACCGATATCAGCGAAGCAGTCCTTCGGGGAATTCGTCGCTATAAAAATACCGGTGAGATCATAGCCCCTTATGATGAACATGACGCTGGTAATGGCGCCTGTAGCCGAATATTACCTTTGGCTTTGATCTGTCTATATCGAGATGATGAGTTTGAACACTGGCTTTGTGAACAAAATCATTTTACTCACCACAACAGCTTATCTGACCGAGCCAGCCAGATGCTGGGATATCTGATAAAGCATTTAATTCGGCAAGAAACTGATTTGGCTGAACACACCATTTCTGAGTTCACTGAAAAAGAGCCCTTGTTTACTTTCTCACCCTACCCTGGTCATAGCTCTGGCTATATCGTGGATACCATGCAAACCGTGCTGCATTTTTTTCATACGACCGATGGCCTGGAATCCTGTGTGATTAAGACGGTCAATATGGGCGGTGATGCCAATACGGTGGGTGCTCTCGCCGGTATGCTGGCTGGCGCGAAATATGGCGTGGATGCTATTCCCGAGCGGTGGCTGAAACAACTTGATCCGGATGTTTATCAACAGATAAAAAGTCAGACAACCACCTTACTTTCATTAGCAGAAAAACTCGCCGAACAAGATCAATAAGATCTTTCTGCTGTGATGACGAAGTGTTATGTCGCTTTGCCGGGATGAGCAAGGTATAATTCTTTCCTATATTCAAAGGACTACTAGCTCCCTGAGTTTATCTCTCTCCCATTAAGAAGTTCAGTCTTGATTGCGGAACAACGCTAAGTCTTATTTTCATATCCTCTGAACAGCCATCACGCATGCACGTGATTATTAATTGAGTTCCTATGTCAGATACTGCTTTTTCATCCCTCCCCTTATCTCAGCCGCAACTGGATGCCTTAACCTCATTAGGTTATGACAGCATGACAGCCATTCAGGCAGAAACATTACCCTGGTTATTAAAAGGCCGTGATGTGGTCGCCCAGGCGAAAACCGGCAGTGGTAAAACGGCGGCGTTTGGAATCAGCGTATTAAATAGCATCAACCCGCGTTTCTTTGGGGTGCAAGCGTTAATCTTAAGTCCGACCCGCGAGCTGGCAGAACAAATCACCAGCGAATTACGCAAGCTCGCGCGTTTAATGCCGAACATCAAAGTCACCACCTTATGCGGTGGTAAACCCATCGGCCCACAAATTGCGTCACTAGAACATGGCACACATATCGTCGTGGGCACGCCGGGTCGGGTAAATGACTTACATAGCAAAAACTGTTTAAAGTTAGATCAACTGAAAGTGCTGGTTCTCGATGAAGCGGATCGTATGTTGGATATGGGCTTTGCTGAAGTGATTCACCACATCATTGATCAAACACCAGAATCGCGTCAGACCGCTCTGTTCTCTGCCACCTATCCTGATACGATTCAGCAGATGAGTGAATCCATCCAAAAGTCACCCGTATCAGTTAAGGTTATCTCTGAACATAAGCAAGATGTCATCGAGCAACTGTTTTTTGATGTGAATAAAAATGAACGTGATCAGGCGTTAATCAAGCTGATTCAACACTATAAACCGAATAATGCTGTTATCTTCTGTCATACCAAAAAGCAGTGTGATGAAGTGGCGCAGTGGTTATCCAGTCAACAAATACAAGCGGCCGCTATTCATGGCGATCTTGAACAACGGGATCGTGATCAGGCACTGATTCGTTTTGCCAATAACAGTTGCCCGGTATTGGTCGCTACCGATGTTGCTGCCAGAGGCCTGGATATCGCCGCTCTGGAAATGGTCATTAACTATGAATTACCACGCGATCCGGAAGTGTATGTGCATCGTATCGGCCGTACCGGTCGTGCCGGTGAAAAAGGCATGGCGATCAGTATCGTCACACCAGCTGATGCGCCTCGGGTTGTTGCCATTGAAAACTATGTCTACGAGCCAGTTCATTATGGCAATTTATCCAAGCTAAAGACCGATTCAGGTTTCACGCTGCAAGGCAAGATGACCACCATCCAGCTGGATAGTGGTCGTAAAAATAAAATACGGCCTGGTGATATTTTAGGTGCCTTAACTGGCGATGCGGGTTTAAACGGTCAGCAAATAGGCAAGATTGATATTCGCGATATGTCCAGCTACGTGGCCGTTGAACACAGTGCCCTTAGGCAAGCAATGAATTACTTAGCCAAAGGCAAAGTGAAGGGCCGATCTGTTCGAGCCAGACAAATTCGTTAACTGATTGCTTGTTATCGCTTTTCGAGCACGTAAGTACGCCACATCGCATATTTGGGTAAAAAGTCGATGGCCGCTTTTACTTCAAAACCACTTTGGCGAAACTCATTTTCAATGGTGTGCTGATTAATCACAAAACGGTTTTGGTACTCTCTTGCGTGGCGTTTTTTCTCCAGCTTTTTACGACGCCAGGCTTTAAAGTTACCATCCACCCATAACGAAATAATCACGGTTTTTTGCGTTACCCGATGAAACTCTTTCAGCAGTGTTAAGCGATCTTGTGCATCACCAATATGGTGAATAAGACGAATACAGAAAATATTTTCTACAAAATTATCTGGCACATCCAGGCTGAACGCCGATGCCTGAAATGCTTCTACCCGTTGTGTGATTGCCTTGTCACGATACCGCATGCCAGTGTTTATCATGTCCTGGCTATAATCACTGGCAAAGATCTGGCGTTGAGGATTTTCACATAATAAAGACCAGAATCGACCTGTACCACATGGCACATCTAATACCGTTTTTGGGTCACCCGCGAGCTTAAGTGCTTGTCTGGCCACTTGATGATCACGCCAGTTAGATAATTGACGCCATAAGCCATCCTGATGTTTTTCAAAATAAGCTTTCGCATGTGTATCATCATATTTACCTGAAAACTCAAGCGTTGTTTTAATATCTGTGGTCATCTCATCACCTGCTTTTTTAAACTGAGGCTGAGTATGGTTAACAAATATTAAAAAAGACTTAACCGGTTTTTAATATTGCAACGTGGCGTTAACTTAAGTGAGACATTAATCCTTTAATGCCCATACTTTCATATAATCACCTGTTTTATAGCCGAATAATTTATTGCCACCACTGGCAACAGCAATATACTGCTTTCCTTCAATCTCATAACTGATTGGTGGCGCATTCACACCGGCTTCTGAGTGACCTTGCCATAACAGCTCACCTGAGGCCGCATCAAAGGCTAATAATCGACCATCCCCTTCACCTGTAAAGACAAGACCGGCAGCCGTGCTAAGCACGCCGCCTAATAATGGATTTGGGGTTTTATATTGCCAAACAATTTGGCCAGTATTGATATCGATCGCCGTTAATAGCCCATAGTGCTCAACATCATTCATGAGTGACATAGAAGAATATTTCACCCCTGACTCACCATCGCCGGTCCCCATTTGATGCAGGCGATAATTAATTGGCCAGTGAATACCCGCGATAAAAGCCAGTCCACGTTGTTGATCAACAGAAATAGGTGACCAGTTCGAGCCGCCAAGTACCCCCGGGTAGATAACCGTACCCTCTTCACTAGGCAGTTTGAACATATTCTGTTGCGGCACATAGGCTTCGCTTCGAAATAACAGTTTGCCGGTGTTACGGTTTAACACATAAAACCAGCCTGTTTTTCCCGCCTGCCCTAGTGCTTTGATCTGTTTGCCATCAATATCCACAGTGAATAATGCCGGAGGGCTGGCCACATCATATCCCCATAGATCATGGGGGACTTGCTGGAAATACCACTTTACTTTGCCACTCATGGCATCTAATGCGACGATAGAAGATGTGTAGAGATTATCACCAGGTCGTGACGAGTCTTCCATCTGTGGCGATGGATTCCCGGTGCCAAAAAATAGTGTATCGGTATCCTCATCTATTGCAGGCGTACTCCAGGCTGAGCCACCGCCATAACGCCAGGCATCAGGATATTCTGCTAACACCGCTTTTTCTTTTTCGATATCTCTGGGTAAGGCTTCACCACCCGGTGTAGTTGTCACGAACTGGCCTTCCCAATTGTGTTCTGGAATGGTATCGAACTGCCATAAGGGTGTTCCGGTTTCAGCATCATAGGCAGCAAGAAACCCTCTCCGTCCATACTCACCGGCGATACCCACCACAGCACCCAAAGGTGCATTAACGTCAGGAGAGTCGATATGTAAGCCATAACCAACACCTGTAATGCCAATAATGACCTGGCCTTTGTACACCATGGGTGCCATGTTGATACCGGCGCCTGATTTACCCGATACTTTTCCTTCAGCCTCGTCCCCCAGCGTAGCGATATCCTCCTGAATACCACTCTCACCTAGAGTGACATCTCTATCCCAGGCTAGCTTGCCTGTTTGTCGATCCAAAGCAATCAACCGACCGTCTACTGTGCCCATATACACATGATAATCATCAACAGCGACACCTCGATTCGCCGGACCACAACACATCTCACGGGATGTGATTCGCTCATGATAATAACGCCATAACTGTCGCCCCGTTTTGGCATCTAATGCCACCACGTCATTAAAGGGTAGAGACAAGTACATCACCTTATCTTTGACAATAGGCGTTGCTTGAAAAGTGGCTTTAATACCGCTTTGATATTGCCACGCAGGCTGTAAATTCTGGATGGTATCTTGATTAATTTGTGTCAGCGGTGAATGCCTTTGATGCCATTGGTTACCACCAAATACAGGCCATTGATTTTCATCAGCATTGGCCTGCACATTTAATATACTGAAAACAACGATGATACAAAGCTGTCTTAATTTCATCATCCGCTCCACTTATTCTGCTTGATAAAATCACTATACATGAGAAGTCTCTGTATTTTTTGTTATAACAAAGACACGATAAATCTATTTTCAGTTAAGGATTCGTAATGGAGTTACCACAAGATAAACATGCCGTTTTACGGATTATGGCCAGACCGAGTGATGTGAATATCGCTGGTGATATTTTTGGTGGTTGGTTAATGTCGCAATGTGATATTGCCGGTGGTATTTATGCCAGTCGTCTTGCCGGCGGCCGGGTTGTCACTGTCGCCGTCAATAATTTTCAGTTTATTGCGCCCGTGTTGGTGGCTGATATTGTCAGTATTTATGTCGATACGATACGGATTGGCACAACCTCTATCACTGTGAAAGTAACGGTATTAATTGAACGCCGTGATGGAAAAAATGAAACGACAATGAAAGTAGCAGAAGCTGACATTGTCTATGTTCATATTGATGAAAACCGCCAGCCAGCCGCTATTACACAAGAATAAGAGCGATACATAAAATATAAGGCCTTAGCGGCCTTATATTTGTTGCTTATGTTGAGAATAAGTGGTTAAACAGCTTGCTTCGCGGCAGCGGCTTCTTGCATATCACTTTTAACTTGCTCTGCTGCTTCTTTCGCAATCGGATCAAGCTCAGCACCACCTGCATCAAGATATTCCACTAAATCTTCTTTCATTTTTCTGGCCCAAAAGCGCTTGATATGACTGGCAATACGTTCCGCTGCCTCTTTATCTTCATAAGCGCGATTATTTGCCGCGATTTGGTTAATCATTTTGATCAATGTTTCAACCGGACTATGACTCATTTTGTTACTTTCCTTACATTGCCCCGAGGGCTTTTTCGTGATCATGTTGAGTAAACGGATCGTGATAAATGACGTGACGACCAGAACGGGCAAAGCCAACCAGCTTCAGACCCACATGCTGTGCTTGTTCAATCGCTAAAGATGTGGGGGCAGACACTGCCACAAGACAGCCAAAACCAGCGCTGGCTGTTTTCTGTACCATTTCATAGCTGGCACGACTGGTGACTAAAACAAAACCGTCGTGTGGCGATAATCCGGCTTTAACGTGAGCACCGATAAGTTTATCCAGTGCATTATGTCTGCCGACATCTTCTCTTGTCAGGACGATATTACCTTCAAGATCACACCAGGCGGCTGCATGGGTCGCCCCTGTCAGTTGCTGAAGCTGTTGGTATTGCTTGATATTATTCAAGGCTGTCTGGATAACATCATCCGCAACTTGCACCGACTGAACGGGTTTAATCGGGCGAATAGCCTGTTTAAGTGATTCAACACCACATAAACCACAGCCAGTTCGGCCAACTAAACTGCGTCGACGCTCACGTAATGCATCAAACTTTTCATCAGCAATCATCAATCGGACACTGATGCCATTACTATTCGACTGCACATGAATATGGCTAACCTGTTCGGCATTATCCACAATATCTTCAGTCAAACTAAACCCCAGAGCAAAGTCAGCTAAATCTGCCGGTGTCGCCATCATCACCGCATGAGAAATCGTGTTGTAAACCAGTGCAACAGGTATTTCAACAGCAATGTCGTCATGCTGATATTGGGTAGCCGATTCATTGTGATGAACGGCTACCTCAACATCAACTGTCGTTTTATCAACGCTTGTCATTACTCAGCTTCTACCTCTGAGTGAGCCGTGTCTGCTGCCCCTTTCAGTAGTTTCATCTGCAACGCTTCAAATGATTTGAAGTTTTGCTGCCACTCTGAAGGTTGGCTGACTCGTTCAACCTGAACGGCTGTGACTTTATACTCAGGACAGTTGGTCGCCCAGTCAGAGTTATCAGTCGTAATAACGTTGGCACCGCTACCAGGATGATGGAATGTGGTGTAAACCACGCCCGGCAGGACTTTATCGGTAATGCGAGCACGCAATACCGTTTGTCCGGCTCGACTGGTAATACCTAACCAGTCATTCTCTTTAATACCCCGTACTTCAGCATCAGATGGATGAATATCCAATACGTCCTCATTATGCCAGGCCTGATTCTCAGTACGACGTGTTTGAGCACCGACGTTGTATTGAGACAGGATACGTCCAGTTGTGAGTAATAATGGGAAACGACTATTAGTACGTTCATCCGTCGCCACGTATTCAGTGACACTGAAACGACCCTTACCAATCGGGAAATCATCCACATGCATGGTAGGCATACCCACTGGATTTTCATCGTTACATGGCCATTGAATACTGCCCAGCTCGTCAAGACGATCATAGTTAACACCGGTAAAGGTAGGTGTCAGCGAGGCAATTTCATCCATAATTTCTGATGGATGGTTGTAATGCATTGGATAACCCAGAGCATTCGATAAATCGACTGTAATTTCCCAGTCTTCCTTACCGGCTAATGCTGGCATCACTTTACGTACACGGTTGATACGACGCTCCGCATTCGTAAAGGTACCGTTTTTCTCCAGGAATGAAGACCCCGGTAATAACACATGAGCAAACTTGGCTGTTTCATTCAGGAACAGATCCTGAACAATCAAACATTCTAATGAACGCAGTGCTTTTTCCACATGCTGTGTGCCTGGATCTGACTGAGCAATATCCTCACCCTGAACATATAAGGCTTTAAATTCACCAGCAATCGCTGAATCAAACATATTCGGGATACGCAGACCTGGCTCATTATCCAGTTTCACACCCCAGACTGATTCAAAGTGTGCACGCGCAGTATCATCTGAAACGTGTTGATAGCCTGGCAATTCATGTGGGAATGAGCCCATATCGCATGAACCCTGCACATTATTCTGACCACGAAGTGGGTTCACGCCCACACCTTCGCGACCGATATTACCGGTTGCCATCGCCAGGTTAGCAATACCCATGACCATGGTTGAACCTTGACTATGTTCGGTCACACCCAGACCGTAGTAAATCGCGCCGTTCTTCGCTGTCGCATAAGTTCTGGCCGCTTGACGTACTTTGTCGGCGGCGACACCGGTTGTGGCTTCAACGGCTTCTGGTGAATGACGTTCATCACGAATGAACTCACGCCATTTTTCATAACTTTCCATATCACAGCGTTTTTCCACAAAGGCTCTGTCTTCCAGGCCTTCTGTCACTACGACGTGTGCAATAGCATTAACCAGCGCCACATTAGAACCTGGGCGTAAAGCTAAATGTTGTGCTTTTTTCAAATGCGGAGTTTTCAACAGATCAATATGACGTGGATCCGCCACAATCAAGTCGGCTCCTTCACGCAGACGACGACGCATCATTGAACCAAATACCGGATGCGCATCCGTTGGGTTAGCACCGATAACCATGATGACATCAGATTTCATTACAGAATCGAAGTTCTGCGTACCCGCTGATTCACCCATGGTCACTTTCAGACCATAACCCGTTGGTGAGTGACAAACGCGTGCACAGGTATCCGTGTTGTTATTACCAAATGCCGCACGGACTAATTTTTGAACCAAATAACTTTCTTCGTTAGTACAACGTGATGAGGTGATACCACCGACACTTTCACGACCGTATTTAGCTTGAATACCTTTCAGACGTGTTGCTGCGAAATTAATCGCTTCTTCCCAGCTAACTTCTTGCCAAGGATCGGTAATCGACTCACGAATCATCGGTGCTTTGATACGATCTTTATGCGTGGCATAACCAAAGGCAAAACGACCTTTCACACAAGAATGACCGTGGTTTGCGTCGCCGCCTTTATAAGGCACCATACGCACCACTTTGTCGCCTTTCATTTCAGCTTTAAATGAGCAACCTACACCACAATAGGCACAGGTGGTGACAACACTGTGCTCAGGTTGGCCCATTTCAATGATGCTTTTTTCCATCAGTGTGGAAGTTGGGCATGCTTGTACACACGCACCACAAGACACACACTCTGAATCCATAAAGTCTTCATCTTGACCCGCCGCGACTTTCGAATCAAAACCACGACCATCAATGGTTAATGCAAAGGTACCCTGCACTTCTTCACAGGCACGTACACAACGGGAACAAACAATACATTTACTTGGATCAAAACTGAAATACGGGTTGGAATTATCTTTTTCACTATCCAGATGATTTTCACCTTGATAGCCATAACGCACTTCACGCAACCCTACATCACCAGCCATATCCTGTAGTTCACAGTTACCGTTAGCAGGGCAAGTCAAACAATCAAGGGGATGGTCTGAGATGTACAGCTCCATCACATTCCTGCGTAATTTCGCAAGTTTGCTGTTTTGCGTGGTGACTTTCATGCCTTCATCAACTGTTGTTGTACATGAAGCTGGGTAGCCACGCCGTCCTTCAATTTGTACAGCGCATAAACGACAGGAACCAAAGGATTCCAGGTTGTCGGTGGCACATAATTTTGGAATATTGATATTCGCTAACGATGCAGCACGCATTACTGACGTGCCTTCAGGCACTGTGATTTCTACACCGTCAATTTCTACAGTCACTAACTTCTCAGATACACGAGCTGGTGTACCGTAGTCTTTATTTGGATTAAATGTTTCAATTCTCATGTCGTCACTCCTAGCGCGTTGCGCTGAGTTCTTCTGGGAAATATTTCATTACGCTCTGCACAGGAAATGGCGTCATGCCACCCATCGCACAAAGCGAGCCGTCTATCATGGTTTCGCACAAGTCTTCGAGTAAGACCCAGTTCGCATTGGCATTTTCGCCGCTGCGAATGCGATCAATGACCTCGACACCCCGTGTGGAGCCAATCCGGCATGGCGTACATTTGCCACAAGACTCGACTTTACAAAATTCCATTGAGAAACGGGCCTGCTGTCCCATATCCACGGTTTCGTCAAACATAACGACCCCGCCATGCCCTAATACGGCGCCAACAGCAGCGAACTCTTCATAGTCAATGAGGGTATCCCATTGGCTTGCGGGTAGATAAGCACCCAGTGGACCACCTACTTGTACAGCTTTCAGAGGTTTGCCCGTCAACGTGCCACCACCAAAGTCTTCCATTAACTCTCGTAAACTAATACCAAAAGCTAACTCGACTAAGCCGCCTTGTTTTACATTACCCGCCAATTGCAATGGTAATGTGCCGCGCGAGCGCCCCATGCCATAGTCCGCATACGACTGACCGCCTTTATCCAAGATATAAGGCACAGCAGCAAACGAAAGCACGTTATTGACAACCGTCGGTTGCCCGAATAAGCCGACAATGGCTGGTAACGGTGGCTTGGCTCTGACTAGACCACGCTTTCCTTCCAGACTGTCTAACAGAGACGTTTCTTCACCGCAGATATAAGCGCCTGCGCCGAGACGCACTTCTAAATCAAAGTGTTTACCCGACCCCAGAATATTTTCCCCCAGATACCCGGCTTTATAGGCACGTTCAATTGCTTCATTCAGAAGTTTATGGGCTACAGGATATTCAGAACGGAGATAGATATAACCTTGTGTTGCATGAACGGCCAATCCAGCGATAGTCATGCCTTCTATCAGCATAAATGGATCGCATTCCATCACCAGGCGATCGGCAAAGGTACCGGAGTCACCTTCATCAGCATTACAGACAATATATTTTTGTTCTGCTGGGGTATCTAAAACGGTTTGCCACTTAATCCCTGTTGGGAAGGCGGCACCACCACGACCACGCAGGCCAGATGTTTTGACTTCATCAACAATATTCTGGGCTTGCATTGCGATGGCATTTTTCAGGCCGTTAAAGCCATCCAAAGCAATATAATCTTCAATTGAAACAGGATCAGTAATACCAGAACGGGCAAATGTCAGTCTTTGTTGTTTTTTGAGGAAGGGATGTTCTTCAACCAGACCAATGCAACTTTCATGTTGTTGATTACCATCCAACATGCCAGCATCAAATAGCGCCGGTACTTGCTGAGCACTGATAGCACCATAACCAACGCGACCTTTTGCTGTCTCGACTTCGACAAGTGGTTCAAGCCAAAGCATGCCACGGCTACCGTTACGGACAATAGTAGCATCCAGGCCACGTTGTTCAATTTCTTGCTGAACCGCTTCTGCTAGTTGATCTGCTCCCAAAGAAAGTGCGGTTGTATCGCAGGGAATATAGATACGCTGACTCATTAGCCGACCTCCTTCATATCTTGCTGATGGGATGCCACTAATTCATCGAAACGATCCAGACTGACCCGGCCATGGATATCGTCATCAATCCTAATAGAAGGGCCAGTAGCGCAGTTACCCAGACAATAAACGGGTTCTAAAGAAAACTGTCTGTTTGCGGTGGTTTGGTGGTAATCAAT
The DNA here is from genome assembly GCF_002335235.1 of Methylophaga sp. UBA2012. Classification (NCBI taxonomy): domain Bacteria; kingdom Pseudomonadati; phylum Pseudomonadota; class Gammaproteobacteria; order Thiotrichales; family Piscirickettsiaceae; genus Methylophaga; species Methylophaga sp. UBA2012. The sequence continues at coordinate 112,932 of NZ_DDCG01000013.1, forward strand.
ACCGAGTGCTTGTTTTGCGTGTGCTTCTAGCGATCGGCAACCGACAGCCTGACAGGCTTCTGCACGACATATTTCAATCGTGTGTTTTCCTGGCGGTGTGGTTCTAAAATGATGATAGAAACTGATCACACCGTGAACTTCTGCTCGCGTTTGCAACAAAGACTCAGCAATCTGTGCAACCGCTTTTTCAGGGATGTAACCAATTTCGTTCTGAATTGCATGCAAGATGGGTAACATCGCGCCAGGCTTGTGTTTTAGCCCATCTATAATTAATTGAATAGACTGCTCAGTCCATTCTTTACCAACTGTCATTATATCTCTCTCCGTTATCTGAAATATGCACAATTAGGCATATTTAATTTATCTTATTTTTATTATTGACAAGACATTAGCATAGAGATTGCACGATAAAAATATGCATTTTTAATCATATTTAAAAACTGTGAATCACTATCCATTTTTTATAAAAGTATGACCTTAACAAGCTCATAAAATTTCCTACTCTGGTTCCCAGGCCGAATTAAGTGCAAAGCCATTTATATTTGCACCATCGCTGTGCATAAAATTTATTAACAACTTTCACACCCAACATAAACCTTTGTTTTAAATGGTAAATAAAAACTGGCACAGTTACTGCTAAATATAAATTACAAACAACTTTTCAGCTGCATTTTGTTTGTATTTCTCTCTTGTCTACGTGCTGAGCCTTGGGGTGAACATAAGTTCACCCCTTTTTTTTGTCTCAAATTGTCCCATCAGTTCTGTTAGCATAGCAGTATCATTCATCGGCAATTACTCTCTGAATTCTATGCATCAGCGCACTATTGAAAACCTTCAACAAGATCATGATTTTGTCACGGTAAATCCCCATGCTGAGAAGCGTACCCGATATGTGCTTTTCCTTACTGTGATTACCATGGTTGCAGAAATTATCGCCGGTACGCTATTCGGCTCAATGGCATTGCTTGCTGATGGCTGGCATATGGCTACCCATGTCGTCGCTTTTCTGATTACTTTATTTGCTTATTCTTACGCGGCGAAAAATAAAGCAAATGCAGCCTTTGCTTTTGGTACAGGAAAAGTAAGTGTTCTGGGCGGCTTTGCCAGTGCAATTGCTCTGGGTGTGGTGGCTTTAATGATGTTGCTTGAATCTGTTGAGCGACTGGTGAATCCACATCAAATTGAATTCAGTGCCGCGATTCTTGTCGCTGTGATTGGTCTCGTTGTTAATCTGATCAGTGCCCTATTATTAAAAGATAACCATGCACACAGTCATAATCATGGACATGCTCATTCGCATCACGATCACAATCTGAAAGCCGCCTATATGCATGTATTGGCAGATGCCTTAACCTCAATTCTCGCCATCATTGCCCTTATTGGTGCGATGTATCTTGGCTGGTTATGGTTAGATGCCACAATGGGTATTATCGGCGCAGCCATTATTAGTATCTGGGCCATTGGCCTAATTCGGGAAACAAGCCCAGTCTTACTCGACGGCAGTATTGATAAAAGCTATAGCCAAGCCATCCAGAACTGTATTGAAAGTGATGCTGATAATCGTATTGTTGATTTTCATATTTGGCATGTGAGTGCTAATCATTTTGCTGCCATCATTTCCATTGTGACATCTGAGCCTAAAGCCACGCATCATTACAAGTCACTACTCACTGAATTTGATCGTCTTTCTCACATCACGATTGAAGTCAATCAATGTCACGATAAGTCATGTCGCCATTAAAAATTGATTTATAACAAGTTTTTCAAAGAAAACTCGACCTTCGTTCAATATCTTAAATAGGCGGTACGAATACTGCATTAAGCTACCCATAATCAATTAAAGCCACCTGAGAGATATGGATATGCTGAATATCGACATCAGCGACTTTCTTCAAAAGCATCAATTACCTGATAGTTATCAAACGCTTGCGCGAGACTGGTATCTACCCATAATAGAAGAAATCGCTACGCACCAGAACAGTGCAAAAAGGACGATCACGATTGGTATTAATGGTGCACAAGGTTCAGGAAAAAGTACGCTAGCGCAGTTGGCTGTTTATGTCCTCACTCAGCATTATTCGCTGAGTGTTGTCTCTCTTTCATTAGATGATTTCTATTTTACACGTCAGGAAAGAACACAACTGGGTCAGGGTATCCATCCTCTTTTAGCCACACGCGGTGTGCCAGGAACACACGATATAACACTTGCCAGAAGAACCATTACTCAGCTTATTCATCAGCAATTTCCAGTGAGTATTCCGCGTTTCAATAAAGCAGAAGATGATCGCTTCCCTGTTGAATCTGCAGAAATTATTACTCATCCTATCGATGTCATCGTGCTTGAGGGTTGGTGTTTAGGGGCAGAAGCCCAACATGAATCATCACTCATCCAGCCAGTTAATGATTTGGAAGAAACTGAAGATAAAGATCTGGCATGGCGCCGTTATGTTAACGAGCAGCTAGCACGGTTTTATCCCAAACTGTTTGAGCTGATTGATATCTGGATCATGCTCAAAGCTCCATCATTTGATTGTGTTTTTCAATGGCGGTTGGAGCAAGAAAACAAATTAAAACGAAGTTTGTCAGAGTCTGATAAACAAACACAGATCATGGATGAAAAAGCGGTCGGACGCTTTATTAAATTTTATCAACGTATTACCGAAAATACCCTCAACACGCTGCCTAAGAAAGTGAACTATCTATTTGAACTCGATCAAAACCGTCAGATAACAAAATTAACCAGACCGACTCAATCCACTTTGAATACAGACTTGCCTTGCCAATGGTTAGTCTTCACCGATATGGATGGGAGCCTACTGGATCACCATAACTACCATTTTGATGAAGCCATTCCGACCTTAACAGCACTTGAACAGAACCATATTCCTGTCATCCCTGTGACCAGCAAAACTGCTGCTGAAGTGGAATTAATAAGAGACAGCTTAACTAATCACCACCCTTTTATTATTGAAAATGGTGCTGCAGTTTATATCCCACAAGACTATTTTGAAAAGCAACCCGAAGGCACTGAAAAACGAGGCAAATACTGGGTGAAAAGTTTTGTCCAGCCGCGTAGCTATTGGCAATCGCTCATTAATCAGCTGCGTCCCAAATATCAGAATGACTTTGTTACCTTTGCTGATGCAGGTATCGACGGCATTATTGCCATGACAGGTCTGAATGTTCATGCGGCCGCTTGTGCAGCAAGAAGAGAGTTTGGCGAACCCGTGTCCTGGCATGGCAATGGTAATCTGAAACAACAATTTATTGCTGAACTCAATGCGCTGGGAGCCAATATTCTTGAAGGCGGTCGCTTTCTTCATGTATCTGGGCAATGTGACAAGGGACGGGCCTTAAAATGGTTGACAGATATGTATCAGAACACGATGCCCGAACAAGTTATACAAACTTTAGCGATAGGCGATAGCCAAAATGACAAAGCCATGCTTGAACAGGCTGATCATGCCTTAGTCATCCGCTCACCGGTACATGGTCTACCTGATATCGACAGAACACATAATTTAACGGTGTCCACATTTTTTGGCCCTAAAGGTTGGGCTGAAGGCGTCACTCAAATCATCGATGCAAAGCTGCATTCCGATTCATTTAACTTACCCCGAGGCAATCATGGCTGATTTTCACCAGAATGGGATTATTACCACACTTCATAATCTAACCAATCGTCACCTAGCTGATTTAGAAAGTGATCTTGTACAGTTCAGCAAACAAAGACCAATGGGATTACTTTTGCCCTCTCTTTTCTCAGAGCTTGAAGGCGAGGCCTTACCGCAAATAATTCAACAGCTAAAAACGGTACCCTATTTATCTGAAATTGTGATTGGTCTCGACCGCGCTGATGTCGACCAATATCGCCATGCACTGACCTTCTTTTCTGCCTTGCCACAACACCATCGTATTTTATGGAATGATGGCCCCAGGCTCACCGCAATAGATGAAGAGTTACAATCATTAGGACTGGCACCAAAAGAAAAAGGCAAAGGTCGTAACGTGTGGTATTGCATGGGTTACATCATTGCTTCAGGCAAGACAGAATCTATTGCTCTCCATGATTGTGACATCGTGACTTACACCAGTGATTTACTGGCACGATTGATCTATCCGGTTGCTAACCCAATGTTTAACTATGAATTTTGTAAAGGCTATTACGCCCGCGTTGCCAGTGGCAAACTCAATGGTCGTGTGAATCGTTTATTAGTGACGCCACTTATCCGTGCATTAAAAATGGTGGTGGGTAACCAGCCCTATCTTGAGTACATGGATAGCTTCCGCTACCCATTAGCGGGCGAGTTCTCTTTTAGACGCGATGTATTATCCGATATTCGTATTCCTAGTGACTGGGGGCTGGAAATTGGTGTGTTATCAGAAATGCATCGTAACTATGCCAATAACAGACTGTGTCAGGTCGATGTTGCCCAAGTTTATGATCACAAACATCAGGAATTATCGCCGGATGATCAGCAAGCCGGCTTATCAAAAATGTCGATTGATATTGCTAAATCCCTGTTCAGAAAATTAGCAACGAAAGGCACTGTTTTTACGCCTGAATCATTCCGTACCCTGAAAGCCACCTATTATCGAATCGCACTCGACTTTGTTGAAACCTACCACAATGATGCTGTGATGAATGGGCTGCATTTTGATATTCATCAGGAAGAAGAATCAGTGGAAATGTTCGCTAAAAATATTATGGATGCAGGACAGATGTTCCTGGAAAATCCGATGGAAGTCCCTTTTACTCCGAGTTGGAGCCGCGTTCAGAGCGCTCTTCCAGATATTTTTGAAAGACTGTATGAGGCTGTTGAAGCTGATTATCAGGAATTTTCTGCATAAGGGACACCGAACATGACACCTAATGATGAGCAACTACAGCAATTAAAACAGACAGTTCTCCATCATCTCACCGCAATTTATGCTGATACCTCACCTGAGCTTTCACTCCCAGCTTTATGTGAAGACATCATCAACATTATGCGGTTGAACCAGGACTACAAAGAAAGCGTTTCACACAGAAATAATTGGGATCAAAATGACGTTATCCTGATTACCTACGGCAATAGTATTAAAAAGGAAGGGGAAGCCCCTTTAAAAACGTTACACCGTTTCTTGAATAAAGAAGTCAGTGGCTATATCAATGGTGTGCATATTTTGCCATTTTTCCCCTACTGTTCTGATGATGGCTTTGCGGTAATGGATTATTACGAAGTCAATAAAGCGCTGGGAGACTGGGAGGACATCGAAGCTATCGCCAATGATTATCGTCTCATGGCAGATCTTGTTATCAATCATGGTTCCAGCAGTGGTACGTGGTTTAAGAATTTCATTAAAGGCGATGGACCTGGCCATGACTATTTCTTTACCACATCACCTTCCCCCCCCATCAGTCAGGTTGTGCGGCCACGCACCAGCCCGTTATTACGCGAAACTGAAACACATGATGGGACTCAATATGTCTGGTGTACCTTCAGCCATACTCAAGTCGATTTTGATTTCCGTAATCCTGAAGTTCTGAAGGAATTTATTAATATCGTTCGTTTTTATCTGGATAAAGGCGTTCATATTTTCCGGCTGGATGCTGTCGCTTTTTTATGGAAAAAAATTGGCACCAACTGTCTTAATCTCCCGGAAACCCATGAAGTTGTCCGTTTAATGCGAAGCTTGATCCAGCATGCCGATCCCGATGCTGTCATCATTACTGAAACCAATATTCCTAATCGGGAAAACCTGAGTTATTTTGGTAATGCCAACGAAGCACACTGTATCTATAATTTTTCATTACCGCCGTTACTGGTAAACACTCTCGTCACGGGCGATTGTTTTTATTTAAAACAATGGTTGATGAGCATGCCGCCAGCACAACATGGCACGGCCTACTTTAATTTTATTGCTTCACATGATGGTATTGGCCTCAGACCAGCTGAAGGATTACTCAGCGAAGCAGAAATTGCCTCATTAATCAGTACTATGCAGCAATTCGGTGGTCGCATATCCTGGCGTGAGGGTGAGAATGGCGTTAAAAAACCTTATGAAATCAATATTTCATTATTTGACGCGCTGCAAGGAACGACTTCAGGCAAAGATGAGTGGAATATAGACCGTTTTATTTGCGCACATGCCATCATGTTGGCCTTAGAAGGAATTCCCGGCATTTATATTCATAGTTTACTTGCCACCAGCAATGATGTTCACAAGTTAGAACAAACCGAACAAAACCGTTCTATCAATCGCCATGAATGGGATGAAGAGGCCCTGATGGCAGAACTGAGTACACCAACATCGCAACATGCTCAGGTATCGGGTTTACTCAAAAAGCTCATTCATTTAAGAAAACAACAACGGGCTTTTCATCCTAATGCCACTCAGTTTACACTGCACCTTGGTGAAAAACTGTTCGGTTTCTGGCGACAAAGTATGGACAGAAGACAAAGCATCTTCTGCATATATAACATTACAGATACCGAACAACCACTGCGTATCGCAAACTTAAACTTAGTTGTCACGGATCGATGGTGGGACCTGATTAGCGGTGTTATTCTAGATGGTTCATCTGACGTTATTACAGTTGCGCCATACCAAGTATTATGGATTACCAACGGCTAAGGTATTGTCATCAGACTTTCATACCTATCAGCTAAGCTATATAAAAAAATAAGGAACAATGAATGCAACCAGTTAAAAAAATTCGTAAATGTCTATTCCCTGTAGCAGGTTATGGCACACGATTCCTGCCGGCGACTAAAGCCATGCCCAAAGAAATGCTTCCTGTTGTTAACAAACCCTTAATTCAATATGGTGTTGAAGAAGCCATTGAAGCAGGTATCAATCAAGTTGGGTTTATTACAGGCCGGGGCAAACGCGCCATTGCTGATCACTTCGATACCAGTTATGAATTAGAGCATCAGATTCGCGGTACTAGTAAAGAAAAGCATCTCGAAGACATCCGTGCGGTCATGGATACCTGTGACTTTATCTTCATGAGACAACGCGAAATGTTAGGTCTTGGTCACGCCATCCTGACAGGACAACCTATTATTGGTGATGAACCGTTTGCTGTTATTTTAGCTGATGACCTTTGCGCACGAACTGATGAAAACGTATCCAAACGTGCCCTAGGTCAGCTGGTTGAACTCTATGAAAAATATAACTGCAGTGTTATCGCCATTGAAGAAGTCCCCGGTGACAATATTAGTAGTTATGGTGTGATATCCGGTCGTGAAATCGAAGACGGCGTTTATGAAGTCGATGACATGGTGGAAAAACCAAAACCAGAAGATGCCCCAAGTCAGCTGGGTATTATTGGTCGTTATGTGTTAACACCAGATATTTTCGAATACATTGAAAAAACGCCGCCGGGTGCTAACGGTGAAGTCCAAATCACCGATGCTATACGCACACTAGCCAAAGAAAAGCGTGTCTTGGCACTGAAATTTAAAGGTCATCGTTTCGACTGCGGTAGTATTGACGGCTTTGTTGAGGCCACCAATTATTACTATCAGCGTGATCATGTGAAAAAATAAGTCGTATTATTAAGTTTGAAAAAAAGCCGGCCCTGTTGCCGGCTTTTTTTATATGGTCTTTCGGTGACCTTTGGGTTTCCATGCCGGGGCAATCACGTTGGGCATGGTGGATTTTTGTAATAATCTGGCCGGTGCCAAAGTCAGCTCGCCATAACGATAATTCACTTTATCTACCGTCTGATTAAGATGTTCTCTTTGCAGATCGGGCTGTGCAAATAAGTCCAGTTGCTTCCCTTGCCGAGGAGATAATGCTGTCACCTGTACTTGCCACACACCTTGCCCCGCCCAGTAAAAATCAACAAAGGCTTTACATAGCTGGTAAATCACTTGTCCATCATCAGTGTAGACACCGGCATGTGCTTTTGTTTTAAGCCAGCCTCTCTCCGTTTTTAAACCAATAAAAAAGCTCTCCGCCTGATAACAAAAACAACGCATCCTGGCCGCGACTTTTTCAGCCATGTGTTGTAAATAGGTCAATATGATATTTTTTTGAGCCGTTTTAGGTGGCAAAACCTTTCCATGACCGATGCTCTTGGGTGCTTTAACATTAAAATGTAAAGGCTCCGGATCCAGTCCCTGCGCCATTAGCCATATTCGCCGGCCTAAATGACCAAAGCGTTTCGCCAGTAAACTCATTGGTATTTTTTTCATATCGCCACAGCGCTCTACACCGTAATGTCTCAGAAAGCGGCCAATGCCTTTATTAATACCACTCAGTGCAGTCACCACTTCTGATGCCAACACTTCAGCAGCTAAGTCTGGATGAATCACCTTTAGTCCGTCAGGTTTAGCTTTTTTAGCAGCGAATTTGGCTGTGGTTTTATCCCCACTAATCCCTATCGAACAACGTAAACCAGACACTTGCCAGACTCTTTTTTTAATCAAATATCCAATATCTGTCGCTCCACGATATAAGCTTTGGCAACGACTTAAATCGAGAAACGCTTCATCCACACTGAACACTTCCACATCAGGGGTAATGTCAATGAGCCCTTCCATAATCCGGGTTGATAACTCAGCATAACGATAAGGACGTGAAGGTGCATGAATAAGGCCAGGACATAACTGCCTAGCCTGTTTCAGACGCATACCTGTATGCACACCAAACGCTCTGGCTTCGTATGAACAAGTGATGATAGTCGTTCCCTGTGTACCATTAGTGACTGCAACAGGTTTCTGAAACCAATGCTGGTTATCCATTTGCTCAATCTGAGCAAAAAAACAATCCATATCAATTAAGGCGATCATCCTTGACCACGGTGCAGATGAATCAAAGGTCATTAATTAAGGGTAGGTTCGCAACTGTCCAACCACAACACCTTGTACCCTGACCCGGCTGGCCGGCAAGGTAACAGGTTCATAATTCACATTAGCAGGCATTAATGTGACGGTGCCATCGTTGTTGATCAATAAGGTTTTTAATGTCGCATCAAAGCCATCAACTAAGGCCACAACTATATCGCCATGACGGGCTGTCGGCTGTGATTGCACCACCACATAATCACCCGACATAATGGCCTTATCAATCATCGAGTCACCGTTGACCTTCAGAACAAAGCGGCCTTTCCCAGTAAACATATCGCTCAAGTCAATTTCAGACTCATCTGCGACAGCTTCAATTAAACGACCGGCAGCAATTTTGCCTTTTACTGGCAAAGTGACCGCTGCCTGGGGAGCGGGATCAGGCTGATCCGTTAAATGCAGGCCTCGCGTTCTTCCAACATGCCTTTCCAGCAGTCCGGCATCCACTAATGCCTGAATATAACGGTGAGTGGTGCCTTGAGACTTAATCCCTAAGCCTTTGGCAATCTCAGAAACTAACGGTGAACGTCCCTGTTCATCAATATAATGACGAATAAAATCCAAAGTATCTTGTTCACGTTCAGTCAGCATCATCTCTTCCTTTTAGAGAAAATATTGAGAAGAGAAAATATAGAGAATTTATTCCGTTTGAGCAAGCATTATTTTTCACCATTTACTCGCTAACAAGAAGCACTTATATCTTTGTTATTAAAGGAGTAAGTTTAACCAAAAACTAGACTTAAGCTGACGCTTCGGCGATAATTGCTGCCTTTTTCAAGCCTTTCCTCACCGAAGGCTTACCTCTCATGACTCAGTCAAAATCAAAATAAATAACGTCTAACACCTGTGATGCATGGTGTGTATGAGTCATAGCTCAGTTTGGTTTATAAAGGGATTCTATGTTTAATCTGTTACTAAAACGTCCACAGAACATAAAAAATGATGTGCTGTCCGGTCTCACTGTTGCTTTAGCCCTGGTACCAGAAGCCGTTGCTTTTGCTTTTGTCGCAGGTGTTGAACCATTAGTCGGATTATATGCCGCGTTTCTTGTGGGTTTAATTACAGCCGCTATTGGTGGCCGTCCTGGCATGATTTCAGGTGCAACAGGCGCTTTAGCTGTTGTGATGGTGGCGTTAGTTGCCCAGCATGGCGTTGAATATTTGTTTGCTACCGTGATTTTAATGGGCGTTTTACAAATCCTGGCAGGTATATTCCGGCTCGGGAAATTTATTCGTATCGTACCATTACCGGTCATGCTCGGATTTGTAAACGGACTGGCCATGGTAATTTTCCTGGCCCAGCTCAAATCATTCAAAGTCACAGGCGACAATGGTGAAGAACAATGGTTGTCTGGTGAGCCGCTATGGTGGATGTTAGGTCTGGTCGCTTTAACAATGGCAATCAGCTATTTCTTACCCAAACTGACCAAAGCCTTCCCCTCATCTTTAGCTGCTATTATTGTTGTCACGTTGGTGGCGATTGGTCTGCATCTTGATATTCGTAATGTAGGTGATATTGCTTCTATTGCCGGCGGCCTTCCAGAGTTCAGTATTCCGATGGTCCCCTTCAACTTGGAAACATTACTGATTATCGCGCCCTACTCCTTTATCTTAGCGTTTATTGGTTTAACAGAGTCCTTACTAACCCTCACTCTCATTGATGAAATCACAGAAACGACTGGCCGCCCCAATAAAGAATGTATCGGCCAAGGTGTGGCGAATACAGTCACAGGCTTTTTTGGTGGTATGGGCGGCTGTGCGATGATTGGTCAAAGTATGATCAATATAAACTCCGGCGGTCGTGGTCGATTATCCGGTATCTCTGCTGCGCTGTTTTTGCTGTGCTTTATTCTGTTTGCATCGCCACTTATCGAAATCATTCCGATTGCGGCTTTAACAGGCGTCATGTTTATGGTGGTATTAGGTACGTTCGAATGGGCCAGTTTCCGTTTGCTTGGACGTATCCCATTACCTGATGCCATTATCGGTATTTCCGTCGCCGTTATTACCGTCTTTACTGATCTGGCTATCGCGGTAATTACAGGCATTATCATGTCGGCGCTGGTATTTGCATGGCAACACGCCAAACACATTTATCTGAAAAGTTATAAAAATGAACAAGGTTCTATCGTTCATGAATTGAACGGGCCATTATTCTTTAGCTCAGTCCGTAACTTCAATGACTTATTTGATCCGAAAAATGATGATGCTGACGACATCATTCTTGATTTCAAAAACTCGCGCGTTTACGACCATTCAGCCATTGAAGCGATCGACTCACTGGCAGAACGCTATATCAAAGCTGGAAAGACGCTGCATTTAAGACATTTAAGTGAAGAGTGTAAACAATTACTCAACAATGCAGCTGATCTGATTGAAGTGAATGTGATGGAAGATCCGCACTATCATATTGCTGATGATAAGCTGGCATAAAAGTGAAATAACTGCTATCTTAAGCCCATAATAATAAGCTAGAAATTGTATAACCTATTGAACTACGAGAAAAAAACATGTTAAAAAAAATTGATAAACTGCTGATAGAAAAATTTCCACATATTATTCTTGGCTTTACTGTTTTTTGGTTGTCACTGATTGCTTTCGGCCTATATAACAACTAAGCCGATCAGCGGTATCGTTAAAAAGCCAGTCATCGACTGGCTTTTTTTATGTCCAAATTTATTTCCATTCGACAACTTATTCATTTTTGATCTAGGTCAATGCCTAATATCTGTGCCAGGCGAATAATAGCCTCACGCTGTTTTCAAACAGCATAATATTCTCAGTGAGGAGACGATAATGGAAAAAATTGAACACTATATTCATGATAACTTTGCCGCATTAATCTGTGTGATGTCAGTTGCTTGGCTTGCCTTGGTTGCCTATGGCCTTATCATGTCTTAATGCCTTTAAGGTATAAGCAACTCAAAACTCGCCCGGGCAATACACTGGCCATTCAATAGGCACTCAACCTCGTGTATGCCCGGGTAATATTTTCTGGTCGATATCTTCTGTAAAGTATGTCGCTTTTGTATTTGGACATATTCGCCTTCTGCTAAATGTATATTTTTCCATTTAAAGACTTTTTCTCTCGTCATTTTTCCAGCAGCACCGACAAAACGTATCCGGTAGTCTAGTACTACATATTGCGTCTGCTTGCTTCGTAAACCAAAATCAAGCATTAGCGTCTGCCCCAATAATAATCGGCTATGGGAAAGGCAAAGTAATGGCTGTTCAATATCCACCGACTGACTAAAACCTAACAGCGGATAAACATCAGCATGTCCCTGTTTAACCAAACTCCGTAAACCATGGCGAATCACCCAGTTTGTGTTCTGCGACGCTGCTTTGTCCCATTTTGAACAAATATCAATCACCGTTTGTGGATGATCCTTACTAATGTCATTGATGTTATTAGCAACGGAACGCCTGACATAAAGACTGGGATCCTCTTTTAACTTCTCAAGAATCGGCCATATAGGTGTTGAATCATCACGTAAATCAGTTAATTGTGGTGCCCAGGGTAAACGTGGCCGAATGCCTTCAGAGGCTAATCGCCTGATATGTTCATTCTCATGCTCAGCCCACTTCAACATCTGTGCATAGGTTTCTTCAAAATGCGCCAACAGAAAAAACCGAATGGCAAATTCGCCGGTAAATAATGGAGTTAATTTTTCTAATGCAGCAAAAGAAACATCGAGGTGGTCGATGCCATATAAAGCAACATAGTCAATTAATGGCCAGGCTAAATAATGTGCCCAACCAGAAAACTGTTCTTCTCTTAGGTATTCAGCCGCCTGTAACAGAATAGCAATCGCATCAACATAATCATCAGGCAGGTAGACATGCAAACTCCTAGCAAGGTAGTCTGCACGTGCTTTGAGCTCTAACTCATCCAGTTTAAGTGATGCTGTCTCAATAAAATCAGTCATAGCAAAGTCTGGCCACACTGAATGAATCAGTGAGCCTAGCTCATGAACTGCAGCAGCATTGAGTTTATTTTTGAGTTGTTCAGCCATAAAAAAAGCCGCGATGGAATCGCGGCTTTTATCATACGGTATTCTGTCTTAGCTTAGGCAGTTTTTTTACGTCTGCGCATCGCTGTAAAGCCCATAAGACCAGAACCAAATAACCATAATGCAGCAGGTACTGGCACTTCGCTAACAGGTGGGCAATATTCGCCATTGACTGTTAATTCAGCCCAAAAAACATCTTCTTTTATTTTATCAAAAATAGCTTTGAAGGTGATACCAGCAAGCACTTCGTCAAATAAGTTTGAACTTAGTTCAAACACATCAACACCGCCATCTAACTTACCAATGTATGTCAGATATGGAAAATGATTATCCAGTGTCCATAAACCATCAGAGAACCATGAACCGTTAGCATTCGATTTAACCGATAAAGTAGCCGAAGTAATTTCTAAAGTCGGCTCATTAATGGCTTCAAAGCTCATATACGCCTCTGAAGAGTCCCATAAAGTTCCCCAGTAATCATGATCTTCATTAGTTACTTTAGCGTTTAATGTCGTTGAATAAGCTTGAGGGTTGTCGCATGTTGAACCATCATCGCCACAACCACCATGATGATGACCACCATGATAAAATGTTGCTGAAGCAACACTTGAAAAACCTAGCAACATAGCAGCTACTAACATAGCTGATTTGTAAAATTTCATAGAATTATCCTTATTTACTATGCAACCCGGCCATCTTTAAAAAAGATCCGTGGCTTTCCGTCACATGGCTCACACCAAGGTTGGCTTAACTATTCGATATGCAATCACTACCTGCAGAGTACATATTAGTGATTCGTCATTAGCTGAACAATTGTACTTTGGTACTAAAAAGCAAAATAAATCAGCCTCCTACAGTTTCCTTTATCCAATAACATTATTGCCATTTGATAAATAAGCCTCAGGAATTATTCCTAGGCAATTGCATAATATGAGGATGTCTATGTAGCAACAATTGTACTTTGGTACAGTTTTTAATCTTTTTTAACGTTTCTTTACAAATACAGCAATAGACTCGACATGTGTTGTATGAGGAAACATATCCATAATGCCTGCTGATTCCATAATATAGCCATGCTGATTCACTAGCTCACCAGCATCACGTGCCAATGTCGTCGGATTACAAGACACATACACCAAACGCTCAGCCCCTAATGCAGCAAGTTGATGTAAAACTTCAAACGCCCCACTTCTGGGCGGATCGAGCAGAATTTTATTAAAGCCTTTTTCAGCCCAAGGATAATCTTTGAGCTCAGTTTGTGTCAGATCAGCCAGTTCAAACTCAGCATTCTTTAAGCCATTAAGTTGTGCATTATTTTTAGCGTGTTGCACCAGAGCCGCATCACCTTCGACGCCAACCACTTCATTAACACGTCTGGCTAAAGGTAAGGTGAAGTTACCTAAACCACAGAATAGATCTAGAATACGATCATCAGCTTGTACATCCAGTAAGTTCATGGCTCGCTGGATCATTTTTTCATTAATACCGGCATTCACCTGAGTGAAGTCGCTCGGATCAAACTGTAAGTTCAACCCTGCTTCCGGCGCGTAACTGAGCTGAGCTGATTCAGGCCATAATAAGGACACGGTATCCGGCCCCCCCGGTTGCTGATAGATCCATAAATTATTGCTTTGACCAAAGCTAATCAGTGCCTGTTTATCCGTCTCAGATAATGCATCAAGATTACGAAAAACTAACGCCACATGCTCATCATCCATCGCCACTTCAATCTGAGCAATGCGGTTATAGGCTTCAAGCCCAGCAATTAATGAAGCTAAATCCGTTAAACGATGACCCACGCGTGGATCTAAGACCTCACATTGCTCTAGCATGGCAATATAGGGTGAAGACTTTTCTCTGAAACCGACCAGAACCTGTTCTTTTTTCGCAACATACTTCACGCCTAAACGTGCTTTACGACGATATCCCCATAATGGACCTGTTAAAGGTTCTAACCATTGTTCAGGGCTTAAGTTACCAAAGTGAGTGAAGTGTTCAGCCAATGTGGCTTGTTTATGAGCCAACTGCGCTTCAGGTGACATATGCATCAAACTGCAGCCACCACAAATACTAAAATGCTGACATTTCGCTGCTACCCGATCATCAGCTGCAGACAGCACCTCTACCGTACGAGCCTCATCATATTTTTTATGAACCCGACTATATTGAAAGTTCACTTTTTCTCCGGCTAAGGCGCCATCCACAAAAACGGTTTTACCTTCAATTCGAGCGATGCCTCTACCATCGTGTGATAACGACTCAATCTCTGCTGTAACGGGTTCTTGCGGTATTCTTTGTCTGCGGCTACGTCTTGCCATCTTTTATCTCTTATCTCTGAAAAATAAAAAATCCAGTGACGCTTTCACGCCACTGGACGTCATTATTATAATCAATCTGCTATATTTATTTTTGTTTCCAGCTACCACCTTGCTGATACCACCAGCCATTAGCAGCATTACTAATCCAACGTTGTGCAAAGGTTTGTTGGATATCATCCTGCCATTCCGGATGCCCGTTTGCTCTGGCGATTTCAGCATAGAGCGCTTTACGATCATTATTTTCGGCGGCAATCAGACTATTTAACTGGTTACGGTCTTTTAACGGTACAGACTTGGCATCACGTAGAGTAATAAAGCCATCATCAGTTAACCCTATCGCACCACTATTATAGAAAGGCTTCAGGCTTTCATGGCGTGTTTTCATATTCGACTGTAATGCATTGATAGCGGGTGAATTGATATTAATATCCGCACCTGCCGCTTCAGCCTGCGGTACCATCCAGTTCAACACAGACATAGCCAGTGGCAGCCTGGAGTCTGATGTTGACGATTGTTTATCCTGCTTGTCAGGTTCAGCCGTATCTGCAGGTTGTGTTTCTGGGCCCCACACATCTTCAATAATTCTGTCTGCTGCTTTTTCAGCCGCTGCCGCTGGAAAATAGATATTAATGGTGACACATGAAACCAACATTAATCCCGACACCGTGCCCGTTAACCACTTCATTAAATGCATAAACCTCTCCTTACTCAATAATGGGTCCAGAACTATTTTGTACCGCTTTGATACGTTCTAATAAATCAGCCCAGTCCACTCTACGCGTATAGCCAATCACATCAATCCATGGTGGTAAACCGCCCCCACCTTTGACAATATAGTACCCCTGATCAGCATCTTCGATGCCAGCCATTTCACAAACATCATTCCGTAAATGACATGACAGTCCTAAACGTTTATAAGAAAAGTCATCAAAAAAACGTAAAAAACTTCTCGAAATCATCCCTGTCGCGCCACCACCGACCTGCGTTAAATTATCCACGGCACGCTGACTGATAATGCGTTTTCCCGGATTATCTTTAGAGGTCGCCAACTTGGCATCAAACTGCACAGGTTGCCAGTTAGACAAACGCAAGTTATAGATTTCTCCAGTAACACGTCCGGTAATCTTGCCGACATCAAAGGTCTTGGTTAACAGGGCTAAATCCAAATCGTTCATATCAATATTGGCATACAGTTGTGGCAATACACCTAAAGGATCGGTTAAACGTAAATCACGAATAACTGTTGTGCCATCAAAGACTTTGACCTGTAACGCACCATCAATGGTGAGTTTATGTGATTGATAACGCACATGAGGAATCACGCCGGATAACTTACCGTGCATTGTTGGCCACTCCAGTGCCTCAGTTAAACTTTCCATGGATATCGGTAACAATAAACCATCAAATGACCAGGTTATCTGCTTATCTTCTTGCTGCTGCAAACTCAATTGATTAATTTGCAGTTCACCATCCAAAACAGGAATGCTGGTTTCCTCAACTAATTTAAAGCCATTTTTAACGGTTTGTGCATGCAACTGACCCGCACCAATGTCAATGGCATAAAGCTTGGCTTGCTGCCAGGATAAATGACCATCCAAAGGTGTTTCTTTATTGGTCCAGACCAGCTCGCCATTTAAATTCTCAGCATTGTAGCGTTGCTGGCTATCCGTAACATTTACCTTATCCAGTGTAGCTGTGAGCTGATACTGCTTATCAGACCAACTGAGCGATGATGAGACCTGACCTGATACCTGTAAATTGGCAGCCGCGGTACCCACCATAAAAGGTTTTACCCATGTTGGATAAAATGACGATAGCGTGCTTATGGTGACATCCGCTTCCACTTTCGTCGGCACGTTATCTGTGACCTCAGCGAGAGCCTCTAAGCTGAACTGTTCTGACTGACTTAACTTAATATCCGCCAAAGTCCAGTGATTTTTCTGGGTTTCAAATTTGCCTTGTACACTCAGTGTGATAGGAGAAACCGATAAATCAACAAACACGGGATCGCTGTAGGCCTGACCAGCAGTCAACGAAGATGAAACAACAAAGTCCCAAGTATCATCCGAATTATCTAAGGACACTTCTCCCTGCATCGCGATATTTTCAGCCACCTGGCTTGCTGTCGCATTACTAAAACCCAAGTCAGTGAATTGCCATTTTGCGATGCCAGACACTATTCCCAGTGTGTTTCCATCAAGGCGTGCTTGAACAGATACTTGCCCTTGTGGCTGCCAGTCATTGATAGCATCAAGGTAATGTTTATCCAGGAACTGAGGTAGCCATTTCTGTAATGCTGACAATGAAATATTCTGAGCATCAATATCCGCATTCCAATGCTGCTCAGCAAGGTTAACAACAAGATTTATCGTACCACCATCTAATTTCAGATTTTGTAGCTGCAGATCATAGTGTTCGTCTTCTGTATTAGCATCAATACTAAATTGAACGCGTTGCTGACCTAACTCAGCTTGTGAAAACTGTAAGGTGCCTGACTGACAGCTAAAGCCCTCTTCTAGCCAGGCTGCTTTGGCACACTCGAATGTGACATTGTGTAATTGATTCAGCGGGGCCGGTAAAGTGACTTGGGCAGCCTGCCCTGAAAGTTTCAGGCCTTCAGAGGTGAACCGGACAGCGGTTTTCAGATCTTTTGCATCAAATTTTTCTGCCCAGCTATGATCAATATTAATTTGAATCGTATTAATAGCCAATACAGGCAATGACCATATACATAGCCAGAGGAATACTGACTTTAGCGTCAGATATTTCATTATCAGGCAGGGAAAACGCCTGTTGAGATATAACGGTCGCCGCGATCACAGACAATACTGACAATCACCGCATTCTCTACCTGTTCAGAAACTTTCATTGCGGCGGCAAGTGCACCACCTGATGATACACCAGCAAAAATCCCTTCTTCAGCCGCCAGACGACGCATCATGGTTTCAGCTTCATCTTGAGTGACATCTAATGTCATATCAACACGTTCTGGTTCAAAAATCTCAGGTAAATAAGCCTGAGGCCAACGACGAATACCGGGAATATTAGCGCCTTCTGCGGGCTGTACTCCAACCACCTGAATCGCTGGATTTTGCTCTTTTAAATATCGCGATGTGCCCATGATGGTACCCGTGGTTCCCATTGAACTAACAAAGTGGGTAATTTCACCATGTGTATCAGCCCAGATTTCTGGACCCGTTGTTTCATAATGGGCCAGAGGATTATCAAAGTTACCAAACTGATTTAGCACCTTGCCTTTGCCTTCTTTTTGCATCTGTAGCGCTAAATCTCTGGCGGATTCCATCCCATCGGTCAGAATCAGTTCAGCACCATAGGCTTTCATGGAAGCACGACGCTCAGCGCTACTGTTTTCCGGCATAATCAGAATCATCCGGTAACCCAAAATAGCCGTGACCATCGCTAATGCAATACCGGTATTACCGCTGGTTGCTTCAATTAAAGTATCACCCGGCGTGATATCACCACGGAGCTGAGCTTGCTGAATCATACTGACCACAGGTCTATCTTTGACTGAACCGGCGGGATTATTCCCTTCCAGCTTGACCAGAATGGTATTGCTGGTATGACCAGGAATACGTTGTAATCTGACTAAAGGTGTGTGGCCGATAAAGGCTTCAATGGTCGGGTAAGATTTCATCAATTGGCTTCCATTAAAACGACATAAGCAATCGCGTATTCATGATCATCACTCAGGCTTAACATGGCCTTATCAATATGCATTTTCTGTTTCAGCTCAAGTCCTACTCTCTCAAACTGTAATTCTGGTTTGCCAAGGGGATCATTTTTGACACTGATATGGCGTAGACTCAAACCATCCCGAAAACCTGTTCCCATAGCTTTAGCTGCCGCTTCTTTTGCTGCAAAACGTTTTGCTAAAAAATTAGCCGGTTTGAGCTGTAATTTGAACTCACTGAACTCAGCATCACTGAGTATTCTCTCAGCAAATTTATCACCATGTTTATCGAGTAAGGCCTGCATTCGGGGAATATGAACCAGATCCGTACCAATGCCGATAATCATCTGCGGCGTGCATCCTGCATCAATTGTTTCATCTCACGCACGGCTGCCTGAAACCCAGTAAAAACTGAGCGAGCTACAATGGCATGACCGATGTTTAATTCCACCAGTTCAGGTATTGCCGCGATTTTCTGTGTATTGTGATAATGCAAACCATGTCCGGCATTCACCTGTAATCCTCTTTCATGAGCTTGTTTCGCCGCTTGTGCAATAATCGCCAGCTCATGCTCGGCTTCTGCATCCGTTTCTGCATCAGCATAACGGCCTGTATGTAATTCCACCACAGGCACACCACAGGCAATAGCGGCTTCGATTTGAGCCAGATCAGGATCAATAAATAACGAAACACGCACATTTGCCTCTGCCAGACGCTGACAAGCCTGCTGCATGCGAGATAATTGCCCCGCTACATCCAACCCACCCTCGGTAGTCAGTTCTTCACGTTTTTCGGGTACCAGACAGCAATCTGCCGGACGATATTTTTCGGCCATCGCCAGCATCTCTTCCGTTACCGCCATTTCCAGATTCATTTTTGTCTGCAGGATATCGCTTAACATCGCCACATCGCGTTCCTGAATATGTCGACGATCTTCACGTAAGTGCAAAGTAATACTGTCAGCCCCTGCTTGTTCCGCTTCAATCGCCGCCTGAATAGGATCTGGATAGCGCGTACCACGGGCCTGACGTAATGTGGCGATATGATCGATGTTGACACCTAGATAAATAGACATGAATCTCCAAACTCAGTTTGTTTTTGTATTAAATTGATTAAGGCCAGCAAATAACTGACGGCTATGTAAAGGCCGGCCGCCCAGATAATAATTTATCACTGACCGCATCATATGTTTGATTTCTTTCAGGCTAAGCTCGTCAAACCCGGCTTCTTGTTCGAGATGACGCAGACTTCGTCCTGATACCGTATTTTGCAGACGCTGACCGAATACACGTCGAGGACCGCTGTCAGGGTAGTAGATATAAATACCATCCTCTTCAATCGCTTCTCCCGACTCGGCATCCACCGTTAAGGCCAAGCCATAACCCAGATGACTCAGTAAGGCTTTTTCAAATAAACGCAGTGTAATCTGCTCATTATTCTTTTGCTGGAGCGAAGAGAGAGCCTGGCGATAGGCATCAAAAATGTCTGGTTCAGCTTCATGAACAGGGAGTAATTTCACCAATAACTCATTCATATAAAGCCCGCACAAACTGGCATTTCCGAGCAAACGATAACCGGGCTCATCTTTTTCTATCTGACTTAAGGTCACTAAGTCACCCCGGCCATACCAGCTTAACCATACTGGCTGGAATATCTGTATCGGTGATGACCGTTTTTTTGTCTGCCTGAGCCCCCGGGCCACCAGACTTACACGACCATGATCACGGGTTAACACATCGACCAGTGAACTGGTTTCCCGATACGGTCTGTGATGTAGAATAAAGGCTGATGTCAGCTCCACAAGCGACCACTACAAATCGTCGTTATAACCCAGATTTCTTAACATACGTTCGTTGTCAGACCAGCCTTCCCGCACCTTAACCCAGATTTGTAAAAAGACTTTACAGCCAAATAACTGTTCCATTTCCAGTCGTGCATCCTGGCCGATAAGTTTGAGCTGCTCACCCTTTTTACCAATCACGATGGATTTCTGACCGCTACGCTCAACATAAACAACAGCGCCGATCCGGTACATGCCTTCTTCTTCCTCAAACTGCTCAATTTCTACAGTGAGTGAGTAAGGCAGTTCCTGCCCAAGATAACGGAATAATTTTTCACGAACGATTTCACCAGCCAGAAATCGAGAACTGCGATCGGTTAACTGATCTTCATCAAAGATCATCTCACCTTCCGGCATTAACTTGGCTATTTCCTTTTCCAGTACATCGGTATTCATACCTTTGCGTGCAGAAATAGGCACAACCGCAGCAAAATCATACTGGGGTGCAAGCTCTTGTATTTGTGGTAATAAATCAGATTTATCTGATAATTTATCTGCTTTGTTTAACACTAAAATAACCGGCGAACGTGCATCTTGTTGAATGCGTTTTAATACTCGCTGATCGTCTTCAGTCCACTTCAGGCCTTCCACCACAAACAACACCACATCCACATCATCAATCGAGGCAGCCGCAGCACGATTCATATAACGATTCATCGCTTTTTTGCCATCACTGTGCATACCGGGTGTATCCACATAGATGAATTGGCCCTCTTCAGTGGTTTTAATACCCAGAATACGATGGCGAGTAGTTTGTGGCCGACGTGAAGTAATACACAGTTTTTGGCCAAGAATACGATTAATTAATGTCGATTTACCGACATTAGGACGACCGATAATAGCGATATAACCGGAACGAAATGGTGTTGAGTTCATTGTTTACCTTCAATTAAAGTTAAGGCACGTTCAGCGGCTTTCTTTTCAGCTTTTCGGTGACTGCTACCTTGAGCAACCACCACCTTATCCAGCAAGGTAATCTGACAGGAAGCTTCAAATACCGGTTGTTTTTTATCGGTTTTTAATTCTTTCACGCTATACAAAGGCAGGGGCTGCTTACGACTCTGTAATAACTCTTGTAAGCGTGTTTTTGGATCTTTGACCGTTTCTGTGACGTCGATCGCATCTAATCGTTCAGCAAATAATCTAAGAATAAGATCTTTAACCTGGGTCAGGCCACTATCCAGATAAAGTGCACCCAGGATAGCTTCAACAGCATCAGCCAGAATAGACTCCCGCCGAAAGCCACCACTCTTTAACTCGCCGGGCCCCAGTATCAACACATCACCTAACTTTAGCTCTCGGCCAAGTTCAGCGAGTGTTTCACCTTTCACTAAAGACGCTCTTAACCGGCTTAACTTACCTTCTTTAACCTGAGGAAACCGGTTAAATAACTCTTCAGCAATCACAAAGCTCAGGATAGCATCACCCAAATATTCCAGACGTTCGTTATTTTTTGGATCTGCGCTACGGTGCGTTAATGCCTGTTGCAAGAAGGCGATATCTTTAAATTCTACTTTTAACTGTTTGCACAGGGCTTTTTGCCGCTGGGTTATCATTATAGCTGTGGCTCTACATCAATTTCTTTGTGGAAATGGCCCACAAGATCAATCTGGGCAAAAAACGGTTTTCTGACTTCATAATCGATGACAATCTTGGTCACATATGCCGTATTCTTACCACGAAATACTTCAACATCATCACGTTTTACACTGCTGATATAGCCAATATTAAAACGCTTGGAAAGCAGGGTTTGCACTTCATTTTTGGATAAGTTGTTATTACGCAGTTCGGTTTTCATATCTTCCATAATCTGAACCACACCATAATATTCCTGATACATTGGCACCAAACGAATCGCTAATGTGACAAAGAAAGCGATCAAGGCCATGACAATGACCCAGCCAATTAATGTCATACCACGCTGGTGTTTCATCACAATCTCCTTATTCAATGGACTTACCTAAACGATTCCAGACAATTCCGCCTTCATTCCAGTCCCAACTCATCCAGACAAGGAACGCTTTACCAACAAGATTTTCTTCAGGGACAGTGCCCCAGTAACGACTATCGTTGCTGTTATCACGGTTATCACCCATTACAAAATAGTGTCCTTCAGGTACTACCGTTTCGCCTTCCACCCGTTTAATGCCAGGTTCAACCAGTATTAAATGGTTATGTTCACCTAATTGCTCTGAGCGTAATTCTGAACCAGGCGCAGCAATATTGATCATGCTTTCCGGCTTTTCGCGCGGATCTTGTGCAACAGGTTTACCATTAATATAAATCGTTTTATTGAAATAACCGACTTTGTCGCCAGGCAGCCCTACAACACGTTTGATGTAATCAATATCCGGATCGTCTTTATGTTTTTTCACCGGATAACGAAACACCACGACATCTCCACGTTGTGGCTCACCTGTATCGAAAATTTTTGTATTAAGAACGGGTAAACGAATGCCATATGAGAATTTATTCACCAGAATGAAATCACCAATGTGCAATGTTGGCACCATCGATGATGAGGGAATTCGGAAAGGTTCAGCAATAAATGAACGAATCACCAGCACCAGGAGAATAATCGGAAAAAATGAACGTGCGTATTCCACCACCACAGGTTCTTTTGCATCATTATCACGACGTGGGGCCCAGAACAGCTTGTCGATTAACCAAATCAAGCCAGTAATGGCTACCAGTAAAACCATGATTGCGGGAAAACTCACTGTTTAACGCTCCTACCTTTTTATGAATTCTTTGACAGTTGTAAAACGGCGAGGAAAGCTTCTTGTGGAACATCCACCTTGCCGACTGATTTCATCCGTTTTTTACCTGCTTTTTGTTTTTCCAGCAATTTACGTTTACGAGAAACGTCACCACCGTAACATTTTGCTAATACATTCTTACGCATCGCTTTGACTGTAGAGCGCGCAATAATATGACCACCAATCGCCGCCTGAATCGCAATATCAAACATTTGACGAGGAATAAGCTCTTTCATTTTTTCTACTAATAGCCTACCGCGACTGACACTGGTGTCTTTATGCACAATCAGTGACAACGCATCAACACGTTCACCATTAATCATGATATCCAGCTTAACCAGATTGGCGGGTTCAAATCTGACAAAATGGTAATCAAGCGAGGCATAACCACGGCTGACAGATTTCACACGATCGAAGAAATCAATGACCACTTCATTCATTGGAAGTTCATAGGTCAATGCCACTTGTTTACCCATGTATTGCATATTCTTCTGCACACCACGTTTTTCAACACACAAGGTAATGACCGCACCTAGATGATCTTGCGGTACCAGAATGTCAGCTCTGACGATTGGCTCACGAATTTCTTCGATCGTACCAATGTCCGGTAGTGATGATGGGTTTTCAACGCGAACGACTTCACCGTTCTTCTTCAGCACTTCAAACACAACAGTTGGCGCTGTAGTGATCAAGTCAAGATCGTATTCCCGTTCCAGACGCTCCTGAATGATTTCCATATGCAAAAGGCCGAGGAAACCACAACGGAAGCCGAACCCTAAGGCTTGTGAACTTTCTGGTTCGAAAAATAATGAGGCATCATTTAAACGCAGTTTAGATAAAGCTTCACGGAAGTTCTCATAGTCATCACTGCTGACAGGGAAAATACCGGCATAAACCTGTGGCGTTACCTCTTTGAAGCCTGGCAACATCTTATCGGCACCATGATGTGCATGGGTCAACGTATCACCGACTGGTGCGCCATCAATTTCTTTCACACCTGAAATAACGTAGCCTACATCACCACAGTCCAGCACATCGCAGGGTGTGCGCTTAGGTGTAAAGGTACCAACCTGATCCACCTGATATTCATGTCCGGTCGACATGACTTTGATTTTATCTTTGGTTTTCAGCGAGCCATCAACGATACGGACTAAGGAAATAACGCCTACATAACTATCAAACCAGGAATCAATAATCAGCGCTTTTAATGGGCCATCTGGATTACCTTTAGGTGCAGGGACTTTAGCCACCAGCTCTTCCAACACATCTTCGATACCAATACCGGTTTTGGCACTGCAACGTACCGCGTCCATGGCATCAACACCGATGATATCTTCAATTTCCTGAGCAACACGTTCCGGTTCAGCCGAAGGTAAATCAATTTTATTCAGTACGGGTAAAACTTCTAAGCCCAGTTCAATCGCCGTGTAACAGTTAGCCACACTTTGTGCTTCAACCCCTTGAGCCGCGTCAACAACCAATAAGGCCCCTTCACAGGCCGCCAGAGAGCGCGATACTTCATAAGAAAAGTCAACGTGTCCAGGGGTGTCGATAAAATTAAGTTGGTAGGTTTCACCATCACGGGCTTTATATTCCAGTGAGACGCTTTGTGCTTTAATGGTAATCCCACGCTCGCGCTCGATATCCATAGAGTCGAGTACTTGTTGTGACATTTCCCGCGCAGTCAGACCGCCACAAATTTGGATAAAGCGATCAGCAATAGTAGATTTACCGTGGTCAATATGGGCGATGATAGAAAAGTTACGTATATTCTTCATTTAGTTACATTTTCATTAGTGACGTCGGTGGCCATCCCGAACAGTTAACATAGATTTTGCATGACATGCATTGTTCCCGCTGGCAGATGATGTTGGCCTTTGAGTCACGCGCTCAGCAAATGACTGGATATTATACGCATTTCACTATCACAAAACGATAATCTAGCGAGTCTGTAGATAAAAACGTGACATACGACAAACTGTCTGACACTCTGTCACCGGTTTTATATAAGCATTAATTTGACAAAAACTTTCTGAATAGAAAAAAGCGTTTTTCTGGATAACAAATATCATGGATAAAGCCGTCCTGTCTGGCCCTATCATTCCCACCTTTTTACGGTTTGCCATTCCCTCCATTTTAGGCCTTCTAGCCATTACCACCGCCAGCATTGTCGATGGTATTTTTGTGGGTCAATTTGTTAGCGCTGAAGGTTTGGCAGCCATTAATTTACTGATCCCTTATCTGTCATTGATATTTGGTCTGGCCCTGATGTTGTCAATCGGAGGCGCTGTTCGTGCTGGTTATTACATCGGGCAAAAACGATTCGCTGCTGCATCCGATGTGTTTAGCCAATGTCTTATTGCCATTGTTATGATTGGTTTGAGTTTTATGCTGCTCTCCTGGTTTTTTGCAGACAGTATTTTAGGCTTTCTCGGCACACCAGAATCCATGCTGACTTTAATACGGCCTTACTTTTACATCATCAATGCGGTGTTAGTCGTTCAAATATCTACCATGGTGATGTATTACTTCATTCGTCAGGATAATGCCCAAACCCTGGCTTCATCAGCATTAATAAGCGGCGCGCTGATCAATATTGTTCTAGACGCACTGTTTATTATCGTATTTGATTGGGGGCTTAAAGGTGCAGCGGCAGCCACGGCTATTGCCCAAGTTATCCAGTTAATGATGCTAAGCCGTTATTTTTTACGTGCTAAAAAAACACTTTCTTTTTTATTAACGCAACAGCATTGGTCTGAAATTAAACCGGCTATGTTTAATGGTGGCTCCGAGTTTATTAACGAAATCTCTGGGGGCCTGGTTATTTTAGTGCTGAACTGGCTTTTAGTGAGTCAACTGGGTATCGAAGGCATCGCCGCATTTGCCGTTATCAATTATCTGATTTTTATCAGTTTGATGCTCTATTACGGCATTTCAGATGCATTACATCTAGTCGTTAGCCAAAATCATGGTGCTCACAATGTACAGCGTATAGGTCAATTTCTATTAACGGCGTTGAGTTGTATTTTACTGATCAGTATCAGTCTGACGCTTTGTTTAGTCTTTTTCCCCACACAAATCAGCAGATTGTTTTTAGATGAAACGGCAGAACAGACCTTGCAGTTATCCCAACAATTTATTGTTTTGTTATGGCCATTATTTCTGATTAATGGTGTTAACGTCATTATGTCTATTTACCTAACAGCCATCCAAAAACCTATTCCATCAATGGTTATTGCATTATCAAGAGGTCTATTTTTGCCGATTCTGTTATTGCTGTTTTTCTCGTGGTTATTGCCCGAGCCCGAATTTCTGATCGCTTTACCGCTTTCAGAGTGGCTGACCTTTATTATTGCCATTGTCCTGTTCAGCTTGTATCGACCAAGCAAACAGACTTAGGATGATGTTCAGTAAAACACCTAGTCTTTAAAATTATCTGAATTGTCTGTAAGACAGATTCTTACTGGCACCACATAACAACCTATTAATAGAACAGTCGTATAGCACTTTTGCCATCAATGGTTTTTATATTGGCATTTATCGATAACATTGTTGTTACATATTCTGACAACCATGAGGCAGATATACAGTCTTTGAGTAGTGGCATTATCCAGCACAAAAAATAAGCCAGATATGACTATCTGGCTCAGTAAAAGGTCTGAGAGAGTATTCAGACACTTGGGGAAATTAAAATTGCCATGCAACGCTCAGGCGGACATCACGGCCGGGTTCATTATAGCCTCGAACTATTTCATAACCTGAGATACTTGTGTAGTCTGCGACGCTGGCCTGATCAATATAGTTTTTATCAAAAACATTTCTAACGGTCATTGTAATTCGAAGGTTATGAAGCTCAGAAGGTATCCATTGGGCATATAAGTCATGAACACCATAACCAGGTTTATCTACTTCACCATCAGAAAACTTGACATTGTCACGCCCTTTCACAAACTGCGCATTCCACCCGAAACTCCATTGTGCATCTAACTGGTAGTCAAGTTGGGTAAGTAATGTATCCCGAACGGTATTAGCAATTCCGTTATGGTCGTAGGCATTAGCCTCAATGCCATCAACATCAGCTTCATTATGGTGATAACTTACTTTACCTAGAATATTATCCCAACGATGACCCAGCTCAACTATGACACCATCCGATTTTAAATCACCAATATTTTCAAATAACCTTGGGCCTCCAGCCGGATCAGCGACAACGTCTTCTATTCTGCTTCGATATACTTTTGCTGAACCAAACCACGATTGAGAATCATAAGCTACGCCGAACTCAACGTTTTTTGCTTTTTCAGGTTTTAAATCTGGACTGTTTGCAACAAAATCAATTTTAAATGCGTCTTGTGCTTGTGGTCCCTTGAATGCTTCTGCATAAGATGCAAATGCACTAAAACTATCAGTGAAGTGATAATTAACTCCGATATTGCGACTGATATCATCTTCATCAAAGTTATTGTTACCTATTTGATCATCTAGTTCATAGTCGTCATATCGTAGACCCGCACTAAGTAACAAGGCATCCGTAATCTGCATATCATTCTGAATATAAACGCCCCTAACTTCTGATTTATCCTCAAAAGCAGAGTTATCTGAATATGCTTCACCACCCGCAGTAGTAGTATCTTCACGATAATCCAAACCATACGTAAGCTTGTGCATCCCTAAGATAGAGGTATTACGCAAATCGAAACCTTTACTCTTACCATCACCATAGTAAGGGCCAAATGCGCCATCCTGAAATAACTCTGTTTCTGTATGGTATAGCGTTAATGCCATATCTACATATGCGTTATCTATAGGATTTAATTCATAATTTAATGTAAGTGTTTTCCGCTCAATATCAATTGGAAATAATGGATTTCCTTCACTAACTAGCCACTGTGGACGTCTTGCACGCTCACCTTCATCTTGGCGCTTTTCGTAGCTAAGGCGAAGAGTCTGACTTTCAGTCATATGGCCAACAATCTTCGCGAAGACATAGTCTTGGTCAAACCCCGTTCCTAAGACTTCCTTACCATCACCATCTTCGTAATTATCAGTGTCATTACGTGTGTATGAAACCATAGCACTCCAATCATCCGTCATACGCCCGAAGAGACTGGTGTTAGTTTTAAAACTATCGGTATTACTGGAAAAGCTGCCTTTGACAAGTCCACCAAATTTTTGCCCAGGTTTCAACATATCTTCTGGGTCTTTTGTTATAAACTTGATCGAGCCACCTAATGCTCCTGGTCCAGAAAGGGCATTACCTGCACCAGCATTAACTTCAACACGCTTGAGTAATTCTGGCTCAATGCTGATACGTCCTGCATGATGATATTGACGAGTCGACTGCTGAGCACCATCAATTGTAATATTCAATAACTGATCTTCTATACCTCTAATAT
The DNA here is from genome assembly GCF_002335235.1 of Methylophaga sp. UBA2012. Taxonomy (NCBI): domain Bacteria; kingdom Pseudomonadati; phylum Pseudomonadota; class Gammaproteobacteria; order Thiotrichales; family Piscirickettsiaceae; genus Methylophaga; species Methylophaga sp. UBA2012. Next base: position 141,788 of record NZ_DDCG01000013.1, read on the forward strand.
AGAGTTTCTGTGCTGCATCAGGCCCCCCACCTACCGTCACTTCTGGCGACTGACTGAACAAGTCTTGCAAATCGTTAGCTTGCATCTTTTCTATCTGTTCAGCGTCAACGCTGTTTGTTTCTGGTGTAACGGTATTTCCAACAACATTTAATGTTTCTAACTCAAGTGTTTCTGCTGATACATGTTGTGTTGATAAACCTGCTAAAACAGCGAGTGTTAGCATCGTTGGTTGACTTATTTTATTTAAATAAATTCTCACATCCACCTCTAAATAATAATCATTATCAAATAATACATAATCGCATTCTAATGATTGAAGAAGGTAATGAATATGAAATTTACAATTGTTACATTCTGCTACTATCTTGTTGGTAGGGTGATAGTCATTCTTAAACCACCGTTGACTAAATTTTCTGCCACTAGCTGGCCACCACACACTTCAATATGACGTTTGGCCAGGCTTAAGCCCACCCCAAATCCTCGATGACACTCGCGACCCGCCCGAGCCAACCTAAAAAACGGTTTGAAGATATCACTTAAATGTTGCTTTGCTACACCTGGTCCATAATCATCAACTTCGACCAGGTAGTTCTGCATAACTGTTTTCAGGTTAATCTTAACAGGCTCCTCTTTTGGAGTGTGGCTTAATGCATTTCTGAGGATGTTTTCAAAGGCATGTCCCACTGCACGGGCACTGCTATTTTCAATAATTGCCTGGTCAGGCATGGTAATAATGAGTTGCCGATCAGGAAACTCAAATCGTGCATCATCGATAATGCTGTCTATCAAATCGGTTAAGTCGAGCGTTTCCTGACGTAAATCCGGTCGTTCATTATCAAGCCATGCCAGAGTGAGAGTATCTTCAACCATGGCACGCATTTGCAGACATTCATAACGAATTCGTTCTATCAGTTGCGGGTCAAGATTTTGGTTTTCAGCCCAACTCAAGGCTAACTCAACCCGTGCTAATGGGGTTCTCAACTCATGTGATAAATCAGAAATAAGATGGCGTTGTGTCTGAATCAGGTGACCAATACGCTCAGCCATACCATCAAATGTTTCGCCTAAAGCCGTGATTTCATCTTGGCGTTTTGCCAGACTTTTTCCAACACGAACACTAAAATTGCCATCACTAAATTGTCTGGTGGCTTTTTCTAACTGACTCAATGGTGACATAACATGGCGGTAGATAATCACGCTAATTAATGTCATCAGCAATAAAGGCAGTGCGATTTGTAATAATAAACTGGTCTGAAACCAATAGGCTCCGGGACGCATTCGATCCGGTAGGGTAATTAAAAAATGCGCTCTTCCATCTGCAATAGGCAAATCCATAATCGGATTTTCTTTGAAGTACAAATGTATTTTCCAACTAATATCTCGCCCGAGACCAAAGCTTTCCTGAAACGCTTCTGATAAATAACTATTACCTATTGGAGTAACCTGTGAAGTCACCACCGCAGCCCAGGTATGTTCTTTTTCTTCGATCTGTTTTATCCACTGGTCTAATGACTGGATATCATCCGCCAAGTAATACTTCTCAGCTTTTTTTGCATACTCTTTTAATAAGCCCTGATCACGTTCAGCAATAAAACTCATATGCTGTTCTGTGTGTAACATCAATAGGTGTATCAGCCAAAACAGTAATACGGTTCCGATAACTATGGTCGCCACTAACTTCCATAGCAAACGACGCTTCATAATAAAATATATCCTGTCCCGTGAACGGTTTGCAGGTGATCTGCAGGCAGCCCCGCCATGACTAATTTACGTCTGACACGACTCATATGCATATCCAGACTTCTGTCATAACGACTGAATTCTTTTTCTAACACTAAGCGATAAAGCTGTGGCTTACTGAGTGTCTGGTTTGGGTTCTGCATCAAGGTCCAAAGCAGCTTGAACTGGATGGGCGTAAACGGAATAGGCTGGTCAGCAAAAAACACCGTCTGTTTAGATTTATCTAGCTTAATACCATGCCGTGTTAGCTGTTTCTGCTCATCATCAGGACTGGTCTGCGGCAATGATCGTCTCAGAATCGCTTCTATTCTTAATAATAATTCGGTGAAATTAAAAGGCTTAGATAAATAATCATCTGCGCCACTTTTTAATCCCAGAATACGTTCTTCTTCTGCACCATGTGCGGTTAGCATAATGACAGGCGTAACACGGGTTTGCCTCAATGTTCTTAAAACGCTGTAGCCGTCTTTTTCAGGCAGTGAGACATCCAATAAGATCAAATCCAATGGAAGGCTAATTGCCTTTGTCAGCCCCTCATTACCATCGTATGCAGTAATAGTAGAAAAGCCTGCATTTTCAAGTAATTGATTTAGTTGTTTGTTTAAGGTGGGGTCATCTTCAACAATAAGGACTTTTGCTGACATGGTGAGTTTGTTCATCCTTGCACATATTATAAATACTAATGATTCGCATTTATAATATTACCAGATAACAATATATAAAAATCAAATATCCTGATAAAAAAAGAGCCGTTGATTTTCATCAACGGCTCTTTTTAACTTCAGTTATGTGAGAAGGTTACTCTTTAATTTCTATCGCCAGAAATTGAGCAGAACCTCCACGCTGTACCAATACAGGGATAGGTTTATTGGCAGGAAGCTTTTTCGCCACCTCAATAAACTGATGAGGATCTTCAATCTCAGTATTGTTAAGGCTCAGAATAATATCTCCAGGTCTGATACCCGCCTTAATGGCTGGACCTTGCTCAACTTTCATAACCATAACACCACCTTTTTCAACTTCGAACTGCTTACGCTGTTCTGGAGTGATATCCGCCACTTCCATTGATAAACGGTCATCAACAAATCGGCCAGGTTTAGTGCTGTTGCTTGTCAATGCTTCATCTTTTGGTAACTCTTCAATCGTCACTTTAAGCGTTGTATGCTTGTTATTCCGCATGACTTCAACATCAACTTCTTTGCCTACTTTTGTTCTACCTACGATAGGAGGTAAATCAGAAGATGTTTCCACTTCTTTACCATCAAATTTCAAAATAACATCGCCCGTTTTAAATCCTGCACGAGCTGCCGGGCTGTCATCAACAACACGAGAAATCAGCGCACCACTTGGTTTTGATAAACCAAATGACTCGGCTAGTTCACGCGTCACATCTTGAATAACTACACCTAACCAGCCACGACTGACATAACCCTGTGATTTAATTTGTTCTACGACGTTCATGACAGTATCAATTGGGATTGCAAACGATACGCCCATAAATCCACCTGTACGGCTGTAAATCTGTGAGTTTATGCCAATAACTTCACCATCAAGATTAAACAATGGGCCACCTGAGTTACCCGGGTTGATCGCGACATCTGTTTGAATGAACGGCACATAACTGTCGCTTGGCAAACTTCTGCCCAGCGCACTGATAATGCCAGCAGTAGCAGAGTAATCAAAGCCAAAAGGTGAACCAATGGCTAATACCCATTCACCTACTTTGAGATTGTCTGAATCCCCAAGTTTGACTGTTTTAAGGTTCTTCGCATCCACTTTCAATAACGCGACATCACTACGTTCGTCACTACCCAACACTTTAGCTTCTAACTCAGTACGATCACTGAAACGAACTATAATTTCATCGGCATCTTTAATCACATGGTGATTAGTCAGAATGTAACCATCGGAAGAGATAACAAAACCTGAGCCTAAAGACTCACTTTCACGGGGAATAGGAGCGCCACCACCTTGTCCCTCAAAAAACTTTTTAAAGAAATCATCAATTCCCGAACCTTCCGGTAAATCCAGGCCACGAGGCAACATCGATGTTGGTGTTTCTTCCGTTTTATTGTGAGTTCGGATATTGACAACAGCATCACCATTATCGGCGACGAGTTCAGTAAAATCAGGTAATGAACGGGCTTGGACACTAAAACTCAGCATTAGCCAAGCAAACAGCATTGTTAAAGCCGCCCAATTTTTGTTTACTCTCATTTGAAGTCCTCATTTGGTTTGACATTGATACCAGCATCATGATGACTCATACGATGTTTGACCCACACAAAACCGGTAATCAGACCTAATAGACCAGACACAATTTGTAGCAGTTCCCCACCACCAGTCAAACGGACGGTAATTGATGTAAAAAAAAGTAAAATCAGCGGCAGCATGTACATAAGAAACGCACCTGAAAGTAATGCTTGTTCAGGTATGGACACGGTCACTTCCTGTCCAACTTCCAGTGTGCCTTCACCTTTTACAGCGATGCGTGAGAATTTTTTTCCTACATGCTTAGCAAGCAAGCCAGTGCCGCAACCTTTACGGGCCTGACATTGACCGCAAGTGGACTGTCTTTCAGCTTCGACCCAGACTAAATGGTCGTGACGACTGATAACTGTCGCTTTCTGCTCAATCATTCCTGATCAACCGGCGTGAAAGCGATTGCACTGCCAATTTTCTCAACGGTGACTGCTGGTACTTCGCCAACCACTGTCACAAAGTGAGCATTCATAATCGTACCGAAAGCATTGATTCCACCCACATGAGATGCACCATGCAAATGGTTATGTTTGGCCCGGATTTTTTCAATAAACACAGAGACAGAGCTTAGACCATCGCTATACACTCTCTGTTCGACATCGGCACCGTTATTGGCTCTCAAGCGTGTTTGTAATGCAACTAATGCAAAGCCATCTGGCAACCAATTAACTTGCCATTCGAATTCATGACTATGTTTATCTATATCAATGGGATTCTCTGGTTCTGTTTTGTGCCAGACCATATCATCGTCAGCCAGCAACGATTTAAACTTGTAGTCAGGAATCGGCTCGCCTGTACTCACCGATGAAAATGAAAATGTTTCCAATACATCGCCATCCTGACCGATAAGTTCAGACTTTAAAAGAAGGTATGTCTCAGCATCGACCCACAAGTGATAGCCATAGCGATAATTATCGATAGGCGTAATCAGTAATTGATAAGCTTCTTTGCCGGCGATACGACTTTTACCACCCATTTCAACTTCATAATAAGGTGCAGCTGAGCTGAATCGACGAGGCAAGTCACTTGGGAACCCTCTTCCCAAGGGACGTCGGCTAATATTGACCTGCTTACCATCGGGGTTAATACAGGTCACCATATCATTATTGCGAATGACTTCCCTGGCAGCACCATTTAGAGAAATCATTCTTTCCAGTTCACCATTCTCATCTGCGCGATGAAAAATGCGTATCGACTGTAAATTTCTACCAGACTGATAATTAAACACGCCTTCATAGGTTAATGTTTTTGCCGCTGAAGTCATTTTCTCAAGAATTTGCATTGCTTCAGGATCATCAGCATGTGCAGTTGCTGAGAATGATACAAATGTGACGACTAACAGGTGGAGCAAAAAACGCATTAGCGACTACTCCTCACCGTATGAAACAACTCTGGCGTAAGAGAATAAACCTGAAGCACCGGCATATTCGTTATGATCAACTAAGTAATCATTCAGACGATCTTCAACTTCTGACTCACCCACTGTCCAGCGGTTTGAATCAGCAACCGTAGTTTGCTGCTGCATAGGTTCAGATTGCGCCATATTCGTCGTTGGCATAACCGTCTGTGGTTGTGACATCAAGCCGACTACAGCCAGTGCGCCAATAGAAGCAGCGGCAGCTAAACCAGCCGTTTGCTTCCAGAACCAATCAGGTAATGCAAACACTTTTGCTGTGTGTCTGTCTTCTGTTGGTTTAACATCTAAACCCGGCTCGTTAGATAAGGCCTGCTGTATTCTGTCTGTTAAATCAATTTGTTTATGTTCGGTCACATAACCATGTAATAAATCACTTGAGAATTGATATCTCATATAATCTTGTTTGGCACTGTCGTCTGATTTCATCAATGCCAGTAACTCATCAAGCTCTTGCTCATTAAGTTCGCCATCAACAAACGCTGACAATAATTCTTGTTGCTTGATTGTCATAGTTCCTCTCCACCCATAACTGCTTTGACCTGTTTATCTATTGCCTCTCTGGCGCGAAATATACGCGACCTGACGGTCCCAATTGGACAATCCATTGCCTGTGCAATTTCCTCATAGCTCAGACCTTCAAACTCCCGCAGTTTGATTGCCGTTGCCGTATCTTCTGGCAATTCCTGAATAGCGTCATGAATTGCCTGCTGTAAGTCGTCGCTCATTAGACTACTTTCAGGTGTCTCAAATTCCTTCAATTCCGGCGCATCGTAATAAATTGTTGCATCCATAGCATCAACATCACTGACAGGCGGTCTTCTGGACGCCGCTGTCAGATAGTTTTTTGATGTATTAATCGCAATACGATACAGCCATGTATAGAAAGCACTATCACCCCTAAAGCCTGGCAAAGCGCGGTAGGCTTTAATAAACGCTTCTTGCGCTACATCCATCGCTTCAACAGGATCATGAACAAACCCTGTAATGACGTGAATGATTCTTTGCTGATATTTCATAATCAGCAAATCAAACGCCTTTTTATCACCTGCTTGTACGCGCCGTACTAGCTCTTGATCCACATTCATCCTATCATCCGGCTTGAGTCGACACGTTTATCACTTCTTTAAATTTAGCTTGATTGACCATGTCGATTTAACTTTGTTCCACATTAAGTGCAAAATAAACATTCCTATTGTACCTGTATAGAGCCTTATGACCACAACGCATCATTACGATATTTTAATTATTGGCAGTGGCACCGCCGGACTCACTCTCGCTTTACACATGGCCGATGATGTCAAAGTCGCTGTAATTTCCAAGGGTCAACTTGAAGAAGGCGCATCTTTATACGCTCAGGGAGGCATCTCCGTAGTCCTTGATAAAACAGACTCCATTCAATCCCATATCGACGATACTCTGAGAGCCGGTGCGGGATTATGTAGCGAAAAAGCTGTTCGATTTACCGTCGAACACGCCCGGGAAAATATTGAATGGTTAATCAAACAGGGTGTGACATTTACGCGGGACGGAATAACATCAGAAACCTATCATTTAACGCAAGAAGGCGGTCACAGTCACCGACGAATTATTCACTCTGCAGATGCCACAGGTAGAGAAGTAGAAACTACGTTACTCGATAAAGCCAAAGCACACCCAAATATAGAACTACTTCCCTATCATATTGGTATTGACCTCATCAGCAGTAACAAACAGTTAGGTGAAAAAGAAAACCGTATCCTGGGTTGTTATGTACTTGATATCAAAAAAGACGAAGCCAAAACACTGTTAGCTCCCATAACAGTTCTGGCCACTGGTGGTGCAGGAAAAGTCTATCTTTACACCAGTAATCCAGACGTATCGACAGGTGATGGTATAGCCATGGGATGGCGCGCAGGTTGTCGTATTGCGAATATGGAATTTATTCAATTCCATCCTACCTGCCTGTTTCACCCACAGGCAAAATCGTTTCTAATCAGTGAAGCACTGCGCGGAGAAGGGGCCAAACTGGTGTTAGCCAATGGTGAACGTTTTATGGAGCGTTTTCATCCTCAGGCTGAATTAGCACCAAGAGATGTCGTCGCGCGCGCGATTGACCATGAAATGAAACGTACCGGGCATGACTGTGTCTATCTTGATATTTCACACAAACCCGCGGCGTTTATAAAAGAACATTTCCCCACCATTTATCGACGCTGTTTACAGTTTGGCATTGATATCACCAAACAAGCTATCCCCGTCGTTCCTGCAGCGCACTATACCTGTGGTGGCATCATGACTGATTTAAATGGTAAAACCGATGTACCAGGTTTGTATGCCATTGGTGAGACAGCTCATACTGGACTGCACGGCGCCAACCGCATGGCCAGTAATTCATTATTGGAGTGTCTGGTGTTTGCTAAATCAGCAGCGGACGATATCAAAAAACAATTACCGCTAACGACATCAGCCATTGTCCCGCAGTGGGATGCCAGCCAGGTTTATCCTGCCAAAGAAGCCGTAGCAATCAGTCACAACTGGGATGAGTTACGGCGTGTTATGTGGAACTATGTCGGTATCGTTCGCAAAACAGATCGTCTGCTCCGAGCCCGACAACGGTTGCAAGTACTCCAGGCTGAAATTCGTGACTATTACAGCAAACATCATATTAGTGCTGACTTGCTTGAGTTACGAAATCTGGCGGATGTGGCCGAACTGATTATTGAATCTGCATTAAGACGGAAAGAAAGTCGCGGACTGCACTATATTCTGGATTATCCTGAAACAGATAATAGTCAGCCAGCCACTGAAACGATCATTCTGCCCAAACATCAGGATCACGAAGCTGTGCCCTGAGCCTTCGCCAGTCTTGTTTATCAACGGCATCTATCGGGATCATTAAACTGTGACTTTGCCACCAATGTCGTGTTCTGAAATAGATGAACATGACATACGGGAATTGGATGCTTGATTTCAATTTAAAAGGGCCGGATACAGCCCCTGTTTCGTCTCTTAAGAACCAATTTTTTTCCAGATTCATACTGACTTCTATTAATGAATTCTTGGCATCACTGGCAGTATATCGGCGATACCACTGTATAAATCCTGCACAAACCAAAACAGTCAAGAACAGTACCAGCAGCCTATTGTTGTCCATGCTCCATAACAACAAAATGATAGCTAAGATATGCAGTGAAACCATATACACAAATAAACCACGTGACTTAGTGATTGTGACTTTCATTCTTGAATGTCCTTTGTTTTCATCCCTGTTTTAGCACGGCTTATACAGTTAGAATAAAACCTGTTAATAATAAATCGCAATACAACTATGAATGTTCAAACGCTTTTACAAAGCCCCCCTACAGTAAACTATCTTAATGAGATAAATGACACGACCTCCCCTGTGGCTATCGCTCTGCCCAGTTTCAGCGTGATTGAGGTTGCAGGCGAGGAAGCAGAAAGTTTTTTACAAAACTTACTCACTAATGATATCCGCACCTTGACGGCCAATACTGCTCAGCTAAGTGGTTTTTGTAACCCTAAAGGACGTTTATTAAGTCTGTTTTATGTCATCAAACGAGAACAGGACTTTTTATTAGTGCTTGCTGCAGATTTAGCTGAAAGCATTGCTCAACGTTTAAATATGTTCAAACTACGAAGCAAAGTCGATATTACTGTTAGCCCTGAACTCAAGGTCATGGGCTATCTTAGCCAAGCGCCGTTGACCAATCAGGCGACAGATTTCTGGTCAAGTGTTTCACTGAATGACGAATTAACGATTTATCTGCCAGGTCATCTACATCGTTATTTAGTTATTAGCGCTGGCGAAACAACTATCAAGGAAGAAAGCCAGATTGGTGCAGAGAATCTCTGGGCCAGTGCGGATATAGAGGCCGGATTGCCCATGGTTTATTTGCAAAGCAAAGAGCAGTTCACACCACAGCAATTAAATCTCGATATCGTGGGTGGCGTTAGTTTCAAAAAAGGCTGCTATCCAGGACAGGAAGTGGTCGCCAGGCTGCATTATCTTGGCAAACCGAGTCGTCGTTTATTCCTTGCTCAGTTGAAAACGGTAGACATACCTGAGCCGAACCTTGAAGTAGCTGATGAATCAGGTGAAGTGGCCGGCCATGTCGTACGGGCAGCCATGCTCGACTCAGGCACGCTTATTTGCCAATTAAGTTTAAAATTAGCTGCCAAGGATAAAAAATTATTTATTAATAATAACGAAGTATCTGGACTAACCGCTTTAGTTGAAGACGAGGAATAAATCTAATCCAATGCCAGTTTTTTTAGTTTATAGCGTAAAGAACGGAAACTAATGCCAAGCTTTTTTGCAGCGGCCGTCTTATTCCAACGCGTTGACTCCAGCGCATCAACAATAAGCTGCCGCTCCTGATCTTCCAGTTGTGATTCTAGGTCAACTTTATCTGCTGTTAGACTAAAGCCGGGCTCATCGGCTGATAGACTATTTAGAGGTGCTTCAGGCAACATTAAATCTGCTTCGTGAATAACCGAGCCATCAGACCATGTCATCGCCCTTTCCAGGATATTTTCAAGTTCGCGTACATTGCCAGGGAAGGCATATTCACGTAAGGCACTAATGGCATCCTCACCAATCACTGGTTTTAGCTCACCACTTTTAGCCGCAAGCTGCACAAGAATATGCTCGACTAACAGAGGAATATCCGCTTTACGTTGTCTGAGCGGTGGCACTGAAAGTTCAATAACGTTCAAACGGTAAAACAAATCTTCACGGAAACTACCTTGCTTTACACATTCCGCCAGATTTTTATGGGTTGCCGACAATATTCGAACGTCAACGCTAATTTCTTCATTGCCACCAACAGGTCTAATGGCTTTTTCCTGAATCGCTCTTAGTAACTTCACCTGCATCATTAATGGCAAATCCGCGACTTCATCCAGAAACAACGTACCGCCGTTAGCCGCCTGAAATAAACCCTGTTTATCAGCAACAGCGCCCGTAAAAGCGCCTTTTTTATGTCCAAAAAACTCACTTTCCACTAATTCTGCCGGTATAGCACCGCAATTAATCGGCACAAAAGCCTCATCAGAACGACTGCCTAACTCATGAATTAAACGTGCGACAAGCTCTTTGCCTGTACCAGACTCCCCCGTGATATAAACAGGTGCCTGACTGCGAGCTAATTTACTGATTTTATTTCTCAAAGAGCGAATAACATCGGTATCGCCGAGTAATTTATCCCTCGAACGTCGCTCTTTTACATCTGACTTTAATGGAGATAAATTTAATGCTGAGTTTACTAAATCACGTAAGACTTTAAGCTTAAGTGGTTTTGATACAAAATCGAAGGCGCCTGATTTAAGGGCTTCAACAGCCAGATCAATATTACCGTGCGCAGTGATAACCGCCACGGGACAATTTGGATAAGTTTTTTGAATAGTGCGGACAATATCCAAACCGTTACCATCAGGTAATCGCATATCAGTAAAACAAAGATCAAAAGATTGTTGTTTTAATGCCTGATTGGCTTGGGCTACACTCTCCGCCGTTACACAATCAATCGACATACCTGACAATGTCATTGTTAACAGTTCAAGGATATCGGGTTCATCATCTATGACTAACGCTTGTCTGTTCATTGCTTAACTATTTCCTGCCATTCGCTTGGAAAGCTTATACGGAAAAACCCCTTATTCAACTCATCGCGAATATAATTCAAACGCGCTCCGTTTGCTTGACACAATTCTCGAGCCAGATACAAGCCCAGTCCAGTGCCTCCCTGTCTGGCTGAATGGAATGGCTCAAATAAATGTGTCTGCACATCCTCAGGCACACCTGGACCATTATCTACAATATCCAGGCAGACCTGTTTATTTTGCTGCTCAACGACGACCTTAATACACGGTTTTATCTTCTGGTTTGCATGAAACCAGGCATTATCCATCAGATTCCAGATAACTTGATGTAATTGCTCAGGATCCATTGCGATATGGATATCAGAAGTACTTATCTGCAATGAAATATCTTCCTCATCCGCTTGTTTTATATCAGAAAACTCACGAATAAACTTCGACAACCACACATTTAAAACCAGCATCGATGGTTCCGCTGTTTTTCTACGACTCATTTGCAAGATGGTCTCGATAATATTATTCACTCGTTGTGTGTGCTTCAAAATAATTGAAGTCAGCTTAGTCATCATATGGTCCGCGGCATATTGCTCTGCAAGCAGCTCACCTGCATGACTGATCGCGCCCAGAGGATTGCGGATTTCGTGTGCAATGCTTGCGGTTAAACGCCCCAGTGAAGCTAATTTAAGTTGTTGCGCCTGTTGTGCCAAAGCAGATGTGTTTTCAATGTAAATAAGGATTTCACCACTATCAAGCTGAGTCGCGGATGCTTGCACTTCAGGCAGGTCAGCGCGTGCCTGAAAAGGTAGGAAAGCATTTGGACTATGCTGTTGCCATAACCACACCTGTTCTCCCAACTCAGGGACGTTTTCACGTAAATTAAATCCTGAATTATTATCTGGAATACCCAATAATTGCCTGGCAGAAGCATTAAGCATCGTCACATTACCCTGACTATCTAAAGCCAATACACCAGTATGCATTTGGCTAATAATGTGCTGATTTAAGACCGCCAGGTTTTCTACATCTCTGGCTCGCTCTTCCGCAAGCACCTGTGATGTTTGTAATTTTTTGGATAACCACTGTGCCAGCCAGGCTGTCACAAAAAAGGTCGCCCCCAAGATCCCAGCCTGACTGTATTTTGTCACCCCATCGCCAGCTATTTGTGAATAACTGACTTCCAGCAGCACCGCTAAAGTTGCCAGAGCAGCAATAAAGGCAGCCAGACGTCCTGGCATCAGCGCACCACCAGCCACTACCACAACTAACATCAGTGAGCCTAATCCCGTATGCAAACCGCCACTGGCATGAATAATAACGATGAGGGCAATGATATCTATCACTGCCTGCAGCCTTATCTGCGTCTGAACCTCTCTCCAGTGCCTTAACGTTAAAATGAGCAATACAAATGCAGACAGAAAATAAGCAAGGCTAACAAAGCTATATAAGCGAGGATCCGCTTCCCCCAAAAACTCGGGTGGAAGCCTCAAATAAAAAACTAGGAAGAGAACGGTAGCGAGAAATAAACGGTAGCTGGCAAAAACGGTTAACGCACGCCAGGTAGCAGGATCCTGATAATACGACTTATAAGAATCGGGCAGTGAACTCATTTCGACTCGTTAAAAGCCTCTAGATGTTGCGTAGAGCAAAAATAATGGTGGTTTTGTTGTATTGCTTCATGCTCAGAGACATGTAAACCACACTGTTCACAACGTACCATTTTTTCCATTCTGGCTTGTTCATCTTCTATTTTTGCCTTGCGCAGCAAATGAGTGATGATGATATAAAGCAATAAACCAATGGCAATTAAAATAAGAATTCGCATTTTTCACCTCAAAAAAAAGGGTATCGACATAGGATACCCTTTTTCTTTTATTTTTAGTGACGTCTAGCCACGAGAAGCACGTTTACGCTCATGCTCCAGCAAGAATTTCTTACGAACACGGATAGCTTTTGGTGTGACTTCAAGTAACTCATCATCGCCAATAAACTCCAGCGCCTGTTCCAGACTCATTCGGATAGGTGGTACTAAAGTGACCGCTTCATCAGAGCCTGATGCACGCATATTGGTTAATTGTTTACCTTTAAGCGGGTTAACAACCAAGTCATTATCACGTGAATGAATACCGATGACCATGCCTTCATAGACTTCATCACCATGGCCGATAAACATACGTCCTCGGTCTTGTAAGTTGAAGATAGCAAATGCCACTGCTTTACCCACACCGTTTGCTATCAACACACCATTAATACGCTTACCAAAGCTACCGGCTTTCATTGGAGCATAATGATCAAAGACACTGTAAATCAAGCCAGTACCCTGTGTAGCTGTCAGGAACTCGGTACGGAAGCCAATCAAGCCACGTGAAGGAATAATAAAATCAAGGCGAACACGGCCTTTACCATCTGGCACCATGTTTTTCAGGTCAGCACCACGCTCACCCATTTTTTCCATCACTGTACCCTGATGCTCTTCTTCGATATCAATGGTTACAGATTCGAACGGTTCTTCTTTCACACCATCGACTTCGCGGATAATCACTTCCGGACGTGATACACCCAGTTCGAAACCTTCACGACGCATGTTTTCAATCAGAACTGACAAATGTAACTCACCACGGCCAGAAACTTTGAACTTATCAGGATCGGTAGGCACTTGTTCCACACGTAATGCCACGTTATGAATCAATTCACGATCAAGACGTTCTTTGATTTGACGAGTGGTAATAAACTTACCGTCTTTACCCGCAAACGGCGAGTTATTGACCTGGAAGGTCATCGTCACTGTTGGTTCGTCAACAGAAAGTGGTGGCAAGGCTTCTACAGCACTTGGGTCACATAATGTGTCAGAAATATTTAATGGGTCTAAACCAGTAAAGGCAATAATATCGCCCGCTTGCGCTTCAGCAACTTCTTCACGTTGTAGGCCTAAAAAGCCCATGACCTGTTGTACACGACCGTTACGTTTTTTACCTTCACGATCAACAACCGTGACAGGTGTATTGGTTTTAACGCGACCACGTTCGATACGGCCAACACCGATAACACCGACGTAGCTGTTATAGTCCAGTGACGACACCTGCATACGGAAAGGACCATCTGCGTCCACATCCGGATGACTCACTCTATCCACGATCAATTCGAAAAGTGGTGTCATATCACCACCACGAACGGTATCTTCCATACCAGCAAAACCATTTAAGCCTGACGCATAAATGACATCGAAATCGAGCTGTGCATCTGTGGCATCCAGATTAACGAACAAATCAAAGGTTTGATCCAAGACCCAATCCGGACGAGCAGAAGGTTTATCAATTTTGTTGATAACCACAATCGGTTTTAAACCTAGTGCTAATGCTTTTTGTGTAACGAAACGCGTTTGTGGCATCGGACCTTCTGAAGAGTCGACCAGCAGCAATACTGAGTCAACCATCGACAGAACACGTTCCACTTCACCACCGAAGTCAGCATGGCCTGGGGTATCGACGATGTTGATATGATAGTCGTTCCAACGAATCGCCGTGTTTTTCGACAGAATGGTAATACCGCGCTCACGTTCCAGATCATTAGAGTCCATTACGCGCTCGGTTAATTCTTCGTGTTCACCGAAAGTGCCAGACTGACGAAGAAGTTGATCCACCAAGGTTGTTTTACCGTGGTCAACGTGGGCAATAATGGCTATATTGCGGAGCTTAGAAATATCTCGTTTGTTTGTCATTGTTTGAATTCTGTAAAAGCATGCTAGGCATGCGGAAAAAATATGCCCTTAGGCGCTTATTTGGTTTTTCGATAGATGTGGTTGCAGTGTTGTTAACATCAGCTTGTGCATACCAAGCCCGGCTGCAATGACATTACCTTTGTTGAACAAATTATCGGTACCATCAAAGTCGGTGACAATTCCCCCAGCCTCTTCGACCAGAAGTAATCCAGCCGCCATATCCCAGTTTTCTAATCCCATTTCCCAGTAGCCGTCAACACGACCTGCTGCAACATAAGCAAGATCAAGTGCTGCTGAGCCCGTACGGCGAATATCAGCTACCTGAGGAAATAGAGCTTTAAAACTATTGAAATAGGCATCATGAAATGATGGATATTTGAAAGGGAAACCCGTCGCAATCAATGCACCATTAAGCTCTCTGCGTTTGGTAACACGCAGTCGACGGTCATTTAATTTGGCGCCTTCGCCCCGGCTAGCAGTGAATAATTCATCGCGTTGCGGATCATAAACAACAGCGTGCTCAACACGACCTTTGACTCTAACGGCAATGGATACGCAGTAATGCGGGAAACCATGCAGAAAATTTGTTGTACCATCCAGTGGGTCGATAATCCACACTGTTTCATTATCACCTGAGCGACCAGACTCTTCAGCCATAATAGCGTGGTCAGGATACGCTTTTTTTATTACATTGATGACTTCTTGCTCTGCCAGGCGGTCGACATCTGACACGTAATCATTTCGACCTTTTGTAGTCACTTCAAGATGCTGAACATGCTGTAGTGAGCGCATGATCAGAGAGCCAGCATTACGCGCAGCCCTGATTGCTATATTGAGCATTGGATGCATAAACAAATTTTTCCAGAACGATAGGTACTTCAAGAGTACATTGAAGATCAATGACTCATATAAAGGACGCTATTATACCAACTATTTCTTTATGAATCTGTTGTAATATTAAAAACGGTTTTTTATTAATGTGAATGGACAGCAAAAATATTTCTTGCTAGCGTATGTTTTATGTTGCGAATTAGCAATATAATATCCACGCCAATTTAACTGGTACTTTAAGGAGATAAAAATGAAATCATTAGCAAAACTGAGTGCTGTAATCCTGCCTTTAGCTATGTTGACTGCATGTGCCAACACTGCCGAAATGGAAGCGCTGAAAGCCTCTGTAGAATCAGCTCAATCAACAGCTGATTCAGCTCTGGTCGCAGCCCGCAATGCTCAAAGCACTGCCGACACAGCGCAACGTACTGCAACTGACGCAGAACTGGCTGCTATGAACGCCCAGAAAGCTGCTGATGAAGCTCAATCAACTGTCGAAGAATGCTGTGCAAAAATCGACCGTATGTTTGAAAAAGCGATGAGCAAATAATCTAAAATTTAGATTACCTCATACAAAAAAGCCGGAACAAATGTTCCGGCTTTTTTTTATCTTCAATATTTATCCTAAAGCGCGTCACTGGAAACTTGCGCAACCCACACAGATATTCCCGCAGCTTCACTAATTTTATTCGCCATATCTGCCGCTTCTTGTTGAGAATTGAAGGGACCAATCATCATTTCACCAACCGCGCCAGATTTGGCTGGCCAGAACAGATCATTCAACTGTAATGAGTTAATAGCCTGACGCGTTTTTTGTATCGCTTTCTGGCTCAGACCTGCATGAACAAACCAGACATCGTCAACAATATCGAGAGGCTCCTCACCCACTCGCTTTACAATACTGTCTTGCGCTTCAACTAATTTTTCTGTGAATGCCCAGTCGTTGTCCGCAGGTAATTTATCTTGCGCATCTAAAATGGCTGCTACCATCGGTGTCATATTTAAACCCTGACGTTTATCAATGTCACTATGCGGTTTATTCACTTCAAGATATAACTTACCGTCACGCACGCCCGCTTTATCAGGCTGATAAATAATCTCTACCGGTGTATTAACAGCGGCAATATTAAACAAATGTTGGATATCCTCCGGGAACAGTCGGATACAACCATGACTCACTCGCATTCCTACACCGTAGGGTTTATTTGTGCCATGCAGCAAATAGCCCGGCATAGACAAACGCATTGCATAAGCACCTAGTGGATTATTGGGACCAGCTGCCACCACTTTTGGCAGAGGATCGCCTTTTTCCAGATGTTCTTTTCTGATGGATTCTGGTGGTGTCCAGGTTGGATCTTTTCGCTTCTGAGTAATTTTAGCTTTGCCCAGTGGTGTGCCCCAGCCTTCACGCCCAATCCCGATAGGATGGGTAATGACTGTTTTCGTTTGTCCCGCTTTGGTTTCCGGATAATAATAAAGACGTAACTCGGCAATATTGATGACAATGCCTTTTTGACCGGCCTTGGGCAGAATAAAACGGCTTGGGATAATCACCCGGGTATTTTCGCCGGGAAGCCATGGATCAACATTTGGATTGGCTTCAACGATATCGTTATAACCTAAGTCAAATTGACGGCCAATATCCAGTAATGTGTCTTTTGCTCTGCTATAGACCACCATGTTGTGACCCACAACGGTTGAGTCAGCTGAATTAAGCGCAAAAGTAGTTGCCATAGAAGGTGCTGATACCGCAAGCCCTACAGCAAGAGCCAACAACCGTTTCAACATTGATGATTCCTGTTTATCAAAGAATAAAGCTGCATATTGTACTTGATTAAATATAATCTTCACATTCGGTAAAACGTGCTTTGAATCAGAAAAAGGGCTAAGATCAGCCTTTACCTTAAACAGCAAGCTAGCGTACTCTACTTCAATGAAAAAATATTATTTGCCATTACTTATCGGTTTGACCTGTTTGTCACTGTCTGGTTGCTCTTTTTTTAAAAAAGAAGAAGTTAAAGCGGATGAAAGCTGGAGTGTAGATCGTATATACAGCGAGGCAAAAGCCGCACTCGACATCGCAGACTACAGCAAAGCGATTACCTACTACGAACAACTTGAAGCTCGTTTTCCTTTTGGTGAATATGCTCAACAAGCGCTGCTTGAGTCTGCATATGCTCACTACAAATCAGATGATCCTGAAACAGCTATCGCTACCATTGACCGCTTTATGCGTGTTTATCCACTTAATCCAAATATTGATTACGCTATTTATTTACGTGGCCTGGTCAATTTTCATCGTGATATTGGTTTATTAGAAAAATATATCCCCCGTGATGAATCTCAACGTGACCCGGGCGCTGCTGAGGATGCCTTGCGTGATTTCAACACATTAATTAATCGCTTCCCGACCAGTCGTTATGCCGAAGATGCTGCGCAGCGTATTGTTTATCTTCGTAACCGACTGGCACAGCATGAGGTGAATGTCGCTAATTACTATATGCGTAGAGGATCATTCCTGGCTGCATTAAACCGTGGTAAGTATGTGATAGAAAACTACGACCGTACACCGGCTATGCCTGATGCATTAGTCGTTATGGCAAAAGCATACAAAATTCTCGGCATGACCGATCTTTCAGATGATGCTTTACGAGTATTGAAAATCAATTACCCTGGTCACCCGGGTATTGCTGAAGTTGCACAGACTGAAGTGCAATAATTAAACAATAAAAAAGCCCGCCTATGAATATTCAGAGGCGGGCTTTTTTTATGCCTAGAACAGCTTAAATAGCGTCTTGGTTCTGCTCACCAGTACGAATTCTAATCGCTTGCTCCAGCGGCGTAACAAAAATCTTACCATCGCCGATACGGCCTGTATTGGCCGCTTTGATCACTGCTTCGATAACACTATCGACTTTGTCATCTGCTACGGCAATTTCTAATTTCACTTTCGGTAAAAAGTCGACCACATATTCAGCACCACGATAGAACTCGGTATGTCCTTTCTGACGACCAAATCCTTTGACTTCAGTGACAGTCATCCCGGTCACACCAATATCAGAAAGTGACTGGCGAACATCATCCAGCTTAAAAGGTTTAATTATCGCTTCAATTTTTTTCATCGTAGTTCCTTACTCTATAGTTGAAGTGACGGTGTAGCCTGACGTAATGGGATACCGACGGTCTCGGCCAAACGCCCGGCTACTGATACGGATACCTGGAGGCGCCTGCCGCCTTTTGTATTCATTACGATCTACCATTTTAATAACTCTTGCAACCATTTCGGCGTCGTAGCCCTCGTCGACTAGCTCTTCAAAGCAACACTGATCAGCTATATAACGTTGTAGAATTTTATCTAGGACAGCATAGTCAGGCAGACTATCCTGATCCAACTGACCTTCTGCCAATTCAGCGGATGGAGGTCGTGTGATGATACGCTCTGGAATCACATTAGATTGCTGATTGCGATAATGGCTCAACTGATAGACCAACGTTTTATAAACATCTTTTAATGGTGAGTAACCACCAGCCATATCGCCATATAAAGTTGAGTAGCCGACAGCCATTTCGCTTTTATTACCGGTTGATAACACCATTGAACCCGTTTTATTGGATAAGGCCATCAAAATAATGCCGCGGCAACGGGCTTGAATATTTTCTTCCGTGGTATCGGCCGGCAAACCTTTAAACTCATCAGCTAATGAGTCAATAAAGGCATTAAATGTCGGTTCTATCGAAATAATACTGTACTTAACACCCAAGCCTTCAGCCATTAACTTTGCATCATCCAGACTCATTTGAGATGTGTAGCGCGACGGCATCATCACCGCATGCACATTGTCTGCGCCGATAGCATCAACAGCAAGTGCCATTGTTAACGCAGAATCAATGCCTCCTGACAGTCCAAGTACAACACCTGGAAAGTGATTTTTCTCAATGTAATCTTTCAGTCCAAGGGTTAACGCTTTGTATATGATAGATAAGTCGTCCTGCGACTCACAAATGGCACCCGATAAAGCTAGGCCACCAGATGACTGTCGTTCAATCGTCACCGGAAATAAACCAAACTCAAATGCAGGTGCTTGGACCACTTTTTCGCCATTGGCATTCATCACAAAAGAATGACCATCAAAAACCAGTTCATCCTGACCACCGTATTGATTGACATAGACAATAGGTAAGCCCGTTTCACTGATACGTTTTTTTACTTCAGCCTCACGCAGTGGCCATTTGCCCATATGGTAAGGAGAAGCATTCAAGTTGACGATAAGGTCAGCTCCGGCAGCTTTTGCTTTAGCACTCGGCTGTGTAAACCAGATATCTTCACAGATAGTAATGCCGATTTTCAGACCTCGAAAATCAAACACAGTGGCATTTTCGCCTTCGATAAAATAGCGTTTTTCGTCGAATACACCGTAATTGGGTAACTGCTGTTTGTGATAGGTACAAACAAGCTTGCCCCCATCAATTAACGATGCAGAGTTGTATAAACCCGACTCGACATCACCATCGGGATGGCCGATTAACACGGCTACATTATCCAGCTTGCTTGCCAGTGTCGTTAATGCTTTACGAACGCGCTTCAACAAACCAGGACGAAGCAATAAATCTTCTGGCGGATATCCGGTTAGGGTCAATTCAGGAAAAACAATTAAATCTGCATTGAATTGTTTTTTTGCCTGCTGTGCCGTCTCGATAATTTTATTAACATTACCCGCAACATCCCCAACTACAGGATTAATTTGCCCCATCACCAGCGTGACTGTCTGCATTTATTTTTTATCCATCATTGCCAGCATAATGTCGCCAATTTCTGCGGGCGATCGCGCAATGCCACAGCCTGCCGCTTCAAGCGCTTTTAATTTCGCTTCAGCGGTGCCACTGCCACCACTGATAATCGCTCCTGCATGTCCCATGCGTTTGCCAGCCGGTGCCGTTAGACCGGCGATATAGGTCACCACCGGTTTAGTAACATGCGCTTTGATAAACTCGGCCGCATCCTCTTCAGCATGACCGCCAATCTCACCAACCATCACAATACCTTCGGTCTGCGGATCATTCTCAAACAACTCAAGACATTCAATAAAGTTCATACCATGAATTGGATCACCGCCAATACCAACACAGGTACTTTGTCCAAGTCCGTTCTGCGTTGTCTGATGAACAGCTTCATAAGTCAGGGTGCCTGAACGCGATACTATGCCGATTTTACCCGGTTGATGAATGTTACCGGGCATGATGCCAATCTTACATTCACCTGGAGTAATCAGGCCCGGACAGTTCGGCCCTATCAAGTGTGCATCGTAGCTATTTAAAGCATGTTTGACGCGTAACATATCCAGTACAGGGATGCCTTCTGTAATACAGGCAATTATTTTGATACCCGCATCAGCCGCTTCCAGAATCGCATCTGCAGCAAAGGCGGCAGGCACATAAATCATGGTGGCATCAGCACCGGTCTGTTCAACCGCTTCATGAACCGTGTTGAATACCGGTTTATCCAGATGCGTTTGCTCACCTTTTCCTGGGGTAACACCACCGACAAATTGGGTGCCATATGCAATGGCTTGCTCTGAGTGAAATGTACCTTGTTTACCAGTAAAGCCCTGACAAATCACTTTGGTTTCACGATTGATTAAAATACTCATGCCTGCGACTCCTGAGCTGCCGCTACAGCTTGACGCGCAGCATCGGTTAAATCATCGGCAGCATATATACTCATTTCACTGTTTTTCAATAATTCACGACCTCGTTGCGCATTGGTACCCTCGAGTCTGACGACAACAGGTAACGATAAGCCGACCTCTTTTGCTGCCTGAATAATGCCTTCGGCAATCAGATCACAGCGGACAATACCACCAAAGATATTGACCAGGATCGACTTCACTTTTTTATCAGACAGGATCAGCTTAAATGCTTCAGCCACGCGAGCAGCCGTAGTGCCACCGCCTACATCCAGGAAGTTAGCAGGCTGTCCACCTTCTTTCTGAATCAAGTCCATCGTCGCCATAGCGAGACCAGCTCCATTGACCATACAAGCCACATTCCCATCTAAAGAAATATAGTTAAGGCCAAATTCACGGGCGATAACTTCTGCATCATCTTCCTGACTCGGATCAAACATCTCTGCCAAATCGGCATGACGGAATAAGCCGTTATCATCTAAATTAATTTTTGCATCAACGGCAAGTAAGTCACCGTCATCAGTCACCACAAGTGGATTCACCTCCACTAGACTGGCATCGTTTTCTGTAAAGAGCTGATACAAATTTTGCATGACGGACTGTAGCTGCTTAAAGCTATTTCCAGTCAAGCCCAGGAAAAATGCGGCGCGACGACACTGATAGCCCTGTAAACCAACAACAGGATCAACATATAAATTCAGTATGGCTTCAGGCTGCTGCTCAGCGACGGCTTCGATATCCATGCCGCCTTCTGCTGACACCATAAACACAATACGTTGAGAGCTGCGATCAACCAGTACGGCCAGATAGATTTCACGGCTGATATTGGTCGGTTTTTCCACCAATACCTGCTGTACGGGTAAACCTTCAGCAGTGGTCTGATGCGTGACAATATTTTTTCCCAGCATACCAGCAGCGGCTGACTCAACGTCATCCAGCGAACTCACCACTTTAACGCCACCCGCTTTGCCGCGGCCACCGGCATGAACCTGTGCTTTAACCACCCAGCGCTCGCCCGCTAATAACTCAGCCGCTTGCCGCGCCTGAGCAGCTTCAGCGACAGCTTGCCCTTGTGGTGTAGGCACACCATATCGATTAAATAATTGTTTGGCCTGAAATTCATGCAGATTCATTGTATGTTCTTGCCTTGCTTAGTTGTCTTTTCAATCATAAGCACAACTATCTTTGAAAGAATGTGTGATTTGTTGATAAAAACAAGATCTTAATTCAACGTCGAAAACGTTATATTTTCTCGCAATAGCTCAATAATTACCATCACTACACATGATATAGTTCATGCCGAATGTCATAAACGAGTTTTTACATGTTAACGCTATACCCAGAAATAGAACCCTATCAAAGCCATTTACTTGCAAGAGAAACCATATCTTCTGGTAAAAAACACGAAATTTATGTAGAGGAATGTGGCAATCCTTCAGGGATTCCGGTGGTTTTCCTACATGGTGGACCGGGTTCTGGTTGTCGGCCTCAACATCGACAATATTTCAATCCTGAAAAATACCGCATTGTATTATTTGACCAACGAGGTTGCGGACGCTCAGTTCCCAGTGGCGAACTTGAAAACAATACCACTGCGCATCTGGTCAGCGATATGGAATATATCCGTACCCGTCTGGGCATAGATAAATGGGTCATTTTTGGTGGTTCCTGGGGAGCTACCCTGGCACTGTGTTATGCCAGAGATCATGCCGAAAAAGTGATAAGCATGATATTACGCGGCACTTTTCTTGGGCGTCAGCAGGATATTGACTGGGTTTATGCCGCAGGCGGTGCCTCAAAATTATTTCCCGAAGCATGGCATCGCCTAACACATATGCTTGATCAGTCAGAACAACAAACACCGCTCAAAGCTTACTATACTCGCCTCACCGATCCTGATGAGTCACTGCAAATCTCAGCTGCCACTATTTTGAATAGCTGGGAAGCCACCATCGTCACATTACGGGATCATGAATACGAACCGGATTTAACGGAAGCTCCTGGCCCATTGGCGCACTCCCGCATTCAATTACATTTTGCGTTAAATCAATGCTTTATCGAAAACCGTCCCATTTTGAGTGAAATAGAAACCATACGTCACATTCCTACTCAGATTATTCATGGTCGATACGATATTGTTTGCCCACTTCAGCAATCCTGGGAACTACATCAGGCATGGCCAGAAACAAGCTTAACCGTATTGCCGCTGGCTGGTCATGCTGCTGGCGAACCCGCTGTGATTGATGCCTTAGTGAGAGCCACCGATACCTTAGCGGGTGAACTGCAGTGATCACCTTATTACAACGCGTTAAGCAGGCATCGGTTGAAGTAAATGAACAATGCATCGCAGAGATTGATCAGGGTGTGCTGGTTTTTGTGGGTATTGAGAAAGGTGACTCCTCTGAATTGGTAGCTCGTCTGGTAGAAAGGGTCATCAATTATCGTCTGTTTGCGGATGCTGAGGAAAAGATGAATCTATCCGTCAAAGATATTAATGGCGGTTTACTTCTTGTCCCACAATTTACCTTGGCCGCTAACACACAAAAAGGATTACGTCCGAGCTTTGCTTCTGCAGCCCCCCCTGACATAGGATATCAACTGTTTAATGAGTTTGTTGATGCCGCTAAACAGCAGCATCCCAAGGTCTGTACCGGTCAGTTTGGTGCCGATATGCAGGTTAAACTCATCAACGATGGGCCAGTCACTTTCTGGCTTCATAGCTAATCACCGTTACAGGATTTTTTGAATGCGCATTATCAGAAACTTTATTGTTGGTCTTTTATTGGTGTTTGTCGGAATTGCCGCGATCATGCTAATCCCCTCACCACAACCGCCAGCCAGTAAACCATGGGAAGTGACCGTGATGCCTGACAACAATATCAGCGTCTTTGGTATTCACTTGGGTAATACCGACTACAAAACAGCACAAGAAGAACTGCGAATATTTGGTAAAACGGCTATCTTCACCGACCCCGATAATAAGGCCACGGTCGAAGCCTATTTTGATAGTGTTAACTTAGGAGGACTATCCGCCAAGATGGTGCTTAATCTTGATGTACCAGAGGATAAAGTCTCCGCTATGCTGCAAAGGGCCTCTGTAGGCAAACTTCAACCCAGTGGTGCGCATCAGCATGAATTGGTGGAAGAAGACAAACAGTTTTTACTATCCTCACCTGTCGCTGCCATTACCTACATTCCTAGTGTCCGCTTGAGCAGGGAGATGATTCAGGAACGCTTTGGTGAACCTGATAGCATTGATGTGGGCTTACCTGATGATAAAGGTAATACGAGTGAAAGCTGGTCTTATCAGGCACTAAATTTAAGCGTTATCTTTGGTAGCACTGGTAAGACGATACTAATTTATCAAACTAAATAAGTGTGTCTTTTTGCGCCAGCTCGTAAAACAGGTCTTCACTCACAGGTTTACTAAATAAATACCCCTGAGCGCCCTGACAAGTATGCTGTTTGAGGTAATTTAATTGTTCCATTGTCTCCACGCCCTCGGCGACAACCATCAAGCCCAGGCTTTCGCTCATTGCCATGATCGCGTTGACGATGGCGGCATCGTCCTTATCTGTGGTGACATCCCGAATGAAACTGCTATCAATTTTCAGAACATTCAAAGGGAACTGCTTCAGGTAGGACAATGAAGAATAACCTGTACCAAAATCATCAATTGCCAGACTAATGCCCATCTGGCTAAGCTCCGATAAAGTGAGCGTTGCCAACTCAGGATCTTCCATCAGCATAGTTTCTGTAATTTCTAACTCCAGGTTCTTTGTGGGCATACCCGTTTCTGCCAGAATATAACGGATGCGACTAGCTAAATTACCACCTTTAAATTGTCTGCCTGATAAATTGACGGCAAGCTTAAAATCATCCGCCAATTTGTCTTTCACCTTTAAGAAGCTATTACATGCTTGTGTCAGCACCCACTCACCGACAGATTCAATCAAGCCAGTATCTTCAAGAATAGGAATAAATTCAGCGGGTGAGACGAGCCCCCATTGGGTACTATTCCAACGTAATAACACTTCGGCTCCGTTCATTTTTCCAGTTTCAATCTCAACCTGTGGTTGCAGATGAATAAAGAATTCTTCTTGCTCAACGGCACGTCTTAAAGCTGTCTCCATGGCAAGACGCAATGATGCCTGAGCATTCATATCGACGGAGTAAAACTGAAAATTATTCCGTCCTGTTTTTTTAGCGTGATACATGGCTGCATCCGCATTTCTAATTAGCATATCGACATCCCGACCATCGGCAGGATAGAGGCTGATACCAATACTGGGACTGATGCTGATTTCAACGTTATCAATAATATACGGCTGACTCATCGCATCGATAATTTTTTCAGCGACTTTACCCACGTATTGTGCGGAACGAATATCTTCCAAAATAACGGTGAACTCATCTCCTCCAAGTCTGGCAACCGTATCACCCTCCCTGATAGTCTTCTTAATGCGTATTGCCACTTCACGCAGCAGACTATCACCCGCTTTATGTCCTAATGAATCGTTAATATGTTTGAAATGATCCAAATCTAAAAAACAAACCGCAAGTCGACCTGAGTCACGATGCGCTTTATGGATAGCATGCTCAAGACGATCATTAAACACGTTCCGGTTTGGTAAGCCTGTCAGACTATCAACGCTTGCCAGGTTAGTCAGCCTTTCCTCATTCTGTCGTTGAGTTGTAATATCCTCAAATAACCAGATAGATCCATTTTGTGGGGCTTCAGCTTCAATTGATTTTCCCGCCATAGCGCACCAGAATTTCTCACCATTTTTACGGACTAATTCAAGCTGAGCTTCATAGCTCTCCCCTACAGAAAGATAATGAGCAGCATGTTCTCCAAACTGCTCATAAGCTACCTGACTTGGATAAATAAACTGTGTTTTTTGTCCTTCAATCTCTTCACGACTGTATTGAAATAACTCTTCAAACTTTTGGTTAACACGCACCACTTTACGATCACGAATGAAAGCAATACCCACCATCGCATTTTCCAGAATTGTGTTTAATTCTGACGTCATTTGATGCAATTGCTGGTTAGTTTGTTTCCATTTAGTAATGTCAGCGATAACACACACCCAAACAAACTCGTCATTACCACTTAATATACGACTGACAGAAATCCATAATGAGAATGCGGATCCATCTATACGAATGCCTTCATACTCACCATTCGACTCATCATCGTGCTCTAAATCATCAATTGACTCGGGTTTATGTTTTTCAGCAAAAAAATGAAATAAATGTTTCCCGACAATCTCTTTAATGGTGCCGCCAAACATGGTGGCACCAGCAGGATTAATATCAATGATATAACCCTCTTCACTCAGTGACAGAATCGCTTCAGGTACACCATTAAGAATTGCTCTTAACTGTTGTTGTTTATGTTGCATGGTGACTTTTGCTTTGCTGTAATCAGCAATCAGATTTTGTGTCACCTCGGCGAAATGATTCAAGTCACGAGCCAGCATAGAGACTTCATTTTGCGTTGATGTCACCGACATTCTTGTCTCAAACCGACCTTCAGAGAGTGCTCGAATAGAGTCCTTGATCAACACTAATGGTTCATTGATTCTTTTTATAAGAATATAAGCAAACACCATGACTGCACTCATAATAAGAATGCTGACTAATATAATTTGCCACCATGAATAATCGGCCGATGAGGCATCACTTGCGATCTCTTCATAGTTATAAAGATTGATTTGTTCCGTTAACTGGTTCAAGTCCACTGTTAATGTTGACATCATAGCAAGGGATAATTGCAGCTCTTTAGTCAACGTTCTTTGGGTGAGAGTATTTTCTTTTTCTATCGCTATTAAGCCGTTCTCTCCTCCCATTAAAACCCTGAGTGAATCCACCTGTTTCTCTATCGCCTGTAATGTATCCGTTACATACAACAATTGAAAAGATTGGCTGGAAAAAGCATCAATATCCTGCTCTATCTGAGTAAAAATGGTCTCAAATTGTTTTTCTGATTGAGTAAAACTTGATGGATCTTCAGTCTGAAGAAACAACTTGTAGTTTAATAAACGAAGTTGATGAATATGAGTTTTTAACGGGTTAACCAGACCCAGGATAGAAACCAGATTATCGTTGCGTAATCGTTTTTCAAGATTATCCACTAACAACAATAATGCAGCCGAAACCCGTTCATTCCCCTCTTGCTTGGCTTTTATATCGTTGGTTAATTCAAGATGATGTTTTTTTAATTGATAAAGCTTGGCGTCGATCTGTAAATAATCATGGTAGGTCGTCAAAAGCGACTTCAACAGGCCTTGAACTTGTTGCTTATCATCTAATGTCTGAGTGAGTAATTCTGCATTTTCCTGAAACAAATTTTCAAGCGGCGCTCTGTCAGCAAATTGAGATAAGACAGATACCGTAGCTGAACTGAGGAATTGTTGCTGGCGTTGGGCGAGAAGTAATGAAACTTGACTAAGTTTGCGGCTGCTCGACTCCAATGGCAAAAGATGGTCGACAAAAATTGAATGTGTCTCGGACATCAGGTTATTGGCGTAATTTGCCATCACGCCCATCACAAGGACAGCAATCAATGTGATCGCAGCCCATAGCTGGAGCAAATGTTTGATACTCCAGTTTTTAAACATCTGATTGTTCACCGTTTTGAAGTAACATTTTAGCCATCCATTGCTTTAATGTTGGTTCTTACTTTTATCTTCTGATTTGCTCTGTTTGCCTGACTCATCAGATTCAGGTGTTACTTCATCATCATCCATAAGTACCCGATTAGCTGCACCATCCATATCATCGTATTGACCATTACGAACGGCCCAGAAAAAAACGGCTACACCAATAATGCCAAGTAATAACATACCTGGAAGCAACCCATAAATGACTTCCATCACATACTCCAAACTATTGCCTTTCGTTGAGCGATGAAATCAGGGCAAAACAAGCACTGACTTTTAATAGATCGTGCCAGCTACTTATTTTTATTTATAAACCTTCCGATCCGAGCAGAGTTTCCAATAACTAATAACGAACTTATCGGCATTGTTATCGCAGCCACTAGAGGATTTACCCAAGCACACATCGCTAAAGGCACCATGATAACGTTATAACCAATAGAAAGCATTATGTTCTGACGAATGATACGTAAAGTTGTTGTCGCCAAAAGCTTTGCTTCAGCAACTTTAGCCAGCTCTTGATGTGATAAGACAACATCAGCACTTTCTACTGAGACATCAGTGCCAGACGCCAGGGCCATGCCCACATCTGCTTGAATTAAAGCCGGCGCATCGTTTACACCATCCCCTATCATGGCTACGATATCACCTTGCGCTTGCAGTGATTTCACAACAGCAGATTTGTCCTGAGGCAGCACTTCCGCAAATCGCTGTATATTTGAAAATGACTGTGTAACCGCATTCACTACCTCCAGTCGGTCTCCACTCAACACAGTTATTTTGGCACCCGCCGCCTGTAATAATTGAATCGTTGACAAAGCATCCGCCCGAAGAGAATCTGTCAAACCAATAATACCTTGTAGCTCACCATCCACTGCAACAGACACACAACTAATACCTTGCTTTTCATTCTGTAGAATAGTGTTGTTAAGCGTTTCAGGAAAATAAATACTTTGTGAGCTCAACCACTGACGAGTTCCAACGAGTATATGTTTACCATCAATATACGCTGTCACACCTCGTCCGGGTGTCGTAGTAAACTTTGTGATGGGTAGCAATTTGAGCCCCGCTGATATTGCAGCATCACAGATAGCAGTCGCAATAGTGTGTTCTGAGTGTTGCTCAACAGAAGCCGCCAATCTGAGTAACTCCGATTGTGTTAAGTCTGCACAGGGCTCAACCACATGCACATTTAATTGGCCGGTTGTTAGCGTACCGGTTTTATCAAATACAAAATGATTCACTGCTGACAGACGCTCGAGTGTTTCACCCTGCTTGACCAAGACCCCTCGCTGCGCCCCTACGCCAGTTGCAACAGCAACTGACATTGGTGTGGCTAAACCAAAAGCGCATGGACAAGTAACCACTAATACTGAAATAGCCGCGAGTAAAGCGATTTCGAAGTCAAACTGTATCCAATATACGAATGTTAAGGTAGCAAGCGTTAGCGTTATCAACACAAACCAGGGAACAATTTTATCGGCTAACGTTTGGATAGGTGCTTTTGAAGCCTGCGCTTCGTCCATCAATGCAATAATTTTGGCCAAAGCGGTATTACGTAATACCTGCTCAACCTTAACCTGAAATGCCCCTTCACCATTAATACTGCCGGCAACGACAGAATCCCCGACTTGCTTGACTACAGGTACAGATTCCCCAGTCAACATCGACTCATCTACCGCACTATCACCTGACACAATAACCCCGTCTACAGGGATACTTTCACCAGGTCTGACTAAAATGGTTTGTCCGATTTTCACTGCACGTATTGGCACAACTTCAGTGATATTATCAACGATGACTGTGGCAAATTTAGGCTGTAATTCCAGCATCCTCCTGGTGGCAGAAAGTGCTTTCTTTTTTGAAATCGCTTCGAGATAGCGCCCTACTAAAATTACAAACAAAAAATTGACCACAGTGTCGAAATAAACATGACCCGTATCAAGTGCTTTTATCGTAGCGTAAGTCGAATATAAGTAGGTTGAAGTTGCACCAATCGCTATCGGTAGGTCCATTGTTAAAAAACGCTGTCGTAAGCCACTGATGGCACTACGAATAAATGGATAGCCCGAATACAGTAGGGTCGGCGTTGCAATCAGAAAACCTATCCAGTGAAACCATTGGCGAAACTCTCCATCACTTGCCCCACTGTATAGAGCGATGGATATCCACATCATATTCATCATCGCAAAGCCAGCAAATGCCATACGATAAAGTAATCCACGATGTCGTTTTGCTAATGCCCCTTCTGCTGTTTCCGGATCAAAGGGGACTGCGGCATAGCCTATTTCTGCTAGGCGGTTCAGAACGCTAGATAAAGCGATTTTTGAATTGTCCCAGTTTAGCTTTAGCCTTTTTGCCGTTAAATTCACCTCAGCATTAATAACGCCAGTTAGTCGATTAAGCGCATTTTCAATCAACCAGACACAAGCCGCGCAGTGAATTCCTTCTACCAATAAATGAATAGTACGTTCATTTTGATCAATATCCGTATAGTCGGATTGAATTTCATCCAGGTCATAAGCCGACAGATCGCCTAACCTGTCTGGCGGAGGAGCAAGAGGTTCGGACTGAGGGGTTTTGGCATAAAAACTTTGTAAACCCGCGCCATAAATGGTTTGACATACAGTTTTACAACCATGACAGCAAAATACGCGTTCTGCCCCATCAATCTCGGCTTTAAACTCGTTTATATCTTCGACGGCTAAAGCACAATGATAACAAGCTGTGGTCAAAACTAATCCTAGATTTCAGTTTATCAATATTTTAATTTTAAGGATTAATTTGTATGCGACGGGTTAATACGTACTTATCGTCTCCACGACGTGCTTCGATGATAATGTCCCAACTACCAGGTAAATTAAAACTCACATCGGTGACAAAGCTACCATGCCCAGAAGGCTGCATATCAGCAGAAAAGTCCTGACGTTTATCAGAGGGTCGGTAGGCGAAGAACTTCACCGAATCTAACATTAAACCAGCAGAATTTTGTCCCGTAATCAACGCTTCATAGGTTTGCGTTTGATTGACTCTGGTTGCCGATGGCGTCAGCAAAATACCTGACCAACCAAGGTTCTTTTCCTTGGCAATCTCTTCTTCTGTTTTAGCGTATGCCTGACCTTTTTCATAAAAATCTTCAAGCACCAAGTTAGGTGGTGATTTAAATGCTAGATAGATAAATAGTGCATTAGCACTTAGAAATACGAGTAAAAATACCAGCATACCCAATACCCATGGGTTTTTCAGTGCTTGACTATTTTCTTGTGAAATATTCATTCTTTTCCTCTTCCACTACTCAGGCGCCATAAACATACTTTCGTATGAGGTCGATATGGCTGAATTATTTAATACAACCGCTTTAAACTGTATCGGCACCAGACCTTTTTGAACTTTATCGTCAGGTACTCTCACCAACGCCGTCACAGGTACAACTTTACCTGGCTGAACAGTAATTTTATCGCCCATACCATGTAGGGTAGCACCCTCCAATCCTTCGACATCGTAACGGACGTCGATTGGTTCTTTTGTTTTATTTAATAACTTCAACGTATATTTATTCTGGATCCCACCATCACTGAGCCTTACATACAATGGTTGACGATCATGAATAACTTGGAACTCAGTTGGTGACAGCGTGAAGAAACCATAAATAATACCTGACAATGCTGTCAGCAAAATCAAACTATATATAATGACACGAGGTCTTTTATACATGGCTAAGACGTTTTTATCGTGATGCAGTTCCTTATAGGAAGCATAACGAATCAAACCGCGAGGCTGATTAGTTTTATCCATAATACTGTCACATGCATCAATACACATACCACATGTAATACAGCCCTCTTGCTGTCCCTTTCTTATATCAATACCGGTTGGGCAAACAGCAACACAGACTTTACAATCAATACAGCTACCTTTGGTTTCATCCTCCAGCTGACCTTTTTTTAGTTTACCTCTCGGTTCACCACGTTCAGCATCATAAGCTGGTAAAACAGTATCCTGGTCATACATCACACCTTGTAGTCGAGCATATGGGCATAACCAGAAACAGACTTGCTCACGCATAAAGCCTGCAAATACATAAGTAAATACACCAAACACCGCCATTGAAATCCAAACAGGCAATGGTGCTTGTAAGCTAAAAATCTCAGGCCATAACTGATAAGCATCCGTGAACCATGCGGCAAAGGAAATTCCGGTAATCAGCGCGATCGCAATCCATAAAGAATGCTTCGTTACCACACGTGCCAACTTATCAAATGACCAGGGCGCTTTTTTGAACTTCATCGCCTTCTGAGGACTATCTCCTTCAAGCTTGGTTTCGATAAAGGTATAGATATCTGTCCAGACAGTCTGAAAACAGAAGTAACCACAAAACACGCGTCCTGCAATGCTGGTTACAGCGGCTAATAAAATAGCAAAGAATAATAATGTTAACGACAACATCCAGATGTCTTGAGGATAAATCGTTAAATGAAAGAAATTAAATTGTCGATTTGGAATATCAAACAAAACCGCCTGGTGCCCATTCCAACGAATGTATGGGCCTAAAAAGAATATTAACCAAACAGACATCCCTAGCCACTTCCGGAGTCGAAATCGGCCCTTGATTCGTTTGGCAACCACTTTTTGGTCACCGGTATTCACGTGCCAATCGGAGACTTCTTCATAAATTTGGCTGACATCATCATTAACGTTTGTTTGTGATTGACTCATATCATCTCCGAAATAGTATTCATCGCGTGCATTTTAACACAGGCACAATCTAATATTAGTACTTACTGATATTAATTCGTTATAAAAAAGCCGACTTTATTTGTCGGCTTTCCATTTACCTAAACAACGGTTCAATAATAATTATTTATTTTCTATAACAATTATTTATCGTCTAGATTTTTCATAATTCTATAACCGATAACACCTATTACGACAATAGTCAGAACAACAGATGCAATCGCTCCAATAACAACTGCGTCAATATGCATATCTTCTCTCCTGAATAAGATTTCATCTCCTCTCAGAAACTAACTGAGAGGAGTGATATTGATTACTGCCCACCGCCTAATTGATGAACATAAACAGCTAATTTCTTAATTTCAGTTACTGATAAACGCTGAGTTTCATCGCCTTCGTATTCAGGCTCTTCATCCCATTTCTCAGCTTCAAGTTTCACTGCAAGCTTTTCATTCCATGCAGGCATGATAGCAACACGTGTTAATGGATCTGATGGGTCATTAACGCCATGCAGGATTGTGTAGCGAACCTCTTCCGGATCACCTGAGAAGCGCCAGATTTTATCGGTCAGGTTAGCTGAGCCTAATTCATGGATACCTTTGGCATCTGCACCATGACAACCGACACAGCCTTTTTCGTTAAATAACTTCCATCCGGCCTCTGTGGCTTTGCCATTTGATAAGTTTTCAACAAATTTAACCAAACCATCCACTTCCTCAGGTTTTAAGGTTTTCTCATGTGCCATCATCATGCCATGACGTCCAGCCGCAAGAGAGGTGACGATAGTGTTGATATCACCGCCATACAACCAATCATCATCGGCCAGAATAGGATAGCCAGAGTTTTTAGCTGGAACACCACCAGTACCATGACATGCAGCACAGTTATCACCAAATAAAACCTTGCTCGAACCTACTGCGTAGTTTCTCATTTCGGTGTCAGCAAGGATTTCTTCAGCCGTCATTGAAGCTAATTTCTCTTCATATGGGGCTCTGACGTCCTGAACTTTTGCCATATCTTCTTTGTACTCTTTGATTTGAGTCCAGCCTAACAATCCTTTTGTACTGTCATTAATTAATGGCAGCGATGGATAAAGGATAAAATAGACCAACACTAACAAGCCACTCAAATAAAGGGCATTTGTCCACCAACGTGGAGGTGGATTTTCTAACTCTCTGATGCCATCCCATTCGTGCCCTGTATCTGGCACTTCATTAGGATTCTTTTTATTATCAGCCATCATCATTTCTCCGAATTTGTATCGTCATCGTCCTGCAGCATAGTGCGGTGAGACTCTATTTTGTCTTTATTTTTAGGGTTAAGAACCCAAAAATAGAGCACCACCATCAGTATAAAAATTACTACTGTAAACACTAAGCCAAACCAGTCGGTTGCTGTCATTTCACTCCAATTAGTATGAAAATACTCTTGAAGTTTACTCACGATATGACCTGCCAGGCTCAAAGTTGACCATTGTTCCCAACACTTGCAGATAAGCAACTAACGCCTGCATTTCAGTTTTACCTTCAACTTCTGCAGCAGCATTATCAATTTGCTCATCCGTGTATGGAACGCCTAAGACTTTCATCGCCCGCAGACGTTTTTCAATTCCATTGCCATCAATGGTTGCATGTTCTAACCATGGATAACTTGGCATAACAGACTCAGGTACAACCGAACGGGGGTTATGTAAATGCTGAATATGCCATGCATCAGAATATTTTCCACCAACACGGGCTAAATCAGGTCCAGTACGTTTTGAACCCCATTGGAAAGGATGATCATACTTTGACTCTACAGCCAGAGAGTAATGACCGTAACGATCTTTTTCATCACGAAAAGGACGGATCATTTGTGAGTGGCACAAATAACAGCCTTCACGTTGATAGATATCACGACCAGCTAATTCAAGTGCCGTATATGGGCGAACTGTTTTCAGCTCTTCATACTCAGGATGCACTTGATCCTCAAAAGTGGTTTTGAGGTAAAACAGAGGAACGATTTCTACGATACCGCCTACAGAAACAACCAATGCCGTTGCTAACACAAGCGCCCAGATATTTTTTTCCAGTTTTTCTTGAAAGGTAACTGGTTTATTAGAATTATGATCAGACATTCCAGTCTCCTTAAATGTTAGCCGCAGTTGCCATTGCAGCCGATGGCTTAGCAATTGCACGACGGATAGTCACTGTAACGTTGAATAACATGATGCAAGCACCTGAGAAGAATATCAGTCCACCCATAGCACGCATTGCATAGTAAGGGTGCATTTGAGCAACTGACTCAACAAAGGTGTAGGCCAAGTTACCGTAGTCATCATATGCACGCCACATAAGGCCTTGCATAATGCCGGATACCCACATAGCTGTGATATAAACCGCTGTACCAATTGTGGCCATCCAGAAGTGGAGATTCACTAGACGGATTGAGTACATGGTTGTTCCCCACATACGTTCAACCATATGATAAAGCGCACCGATAGACACCATCGCTACCCAGCCTAATGCGCCTGAGTGAACGTGACCGATGGTCCAGTCTGTATAGTGTGATAATGCGTTAACAGTTTTTGAAGCCATGACTGGACCTTCAAAAGTTGACATCGCATAGAATGCTAAAGAGACAATCAGGAAGCGTAAGATATAATCGGTACGCAGCTTGTCCCAGGCTCCACTCAATGTAAACATACCGTTGATTGCACCACCCCATGAAGGAATGATCATCGCTAATGATATAGCGGCACCTAATGAACCAGTCCAATCAGGTAACGCAGTATATTGAAGATGGTGAGCACCTAGCCAAACATAACCGAAAACTAATGCCCAGAAATGGATGACAGATAAGCGGTATGAATATACAGGGCGATTCGCTTGTTTAGGAACAAAGTAGTACATGATTCCCAAAAAGCCTGCAGTCAGGAAGAAACCAACCGCATTATGACCCCACCACCACTGAATCATGGCATCTTGAACACCTGAAAACAGTGAATAAGATTTAAATAATTCAACAGGGATAGCCAAGCTATTCACAACATGCAGATAAGTAATCATGACCATCATCGCAATGAAGAACCAGTTTGCAACATAGATATGTGAAACTTTGCGAATTGAGATTGTCATGATGAAGTTAAAGGTATAAACCAACCATACCGCTGCAATCAGAATATCAATCGGCCATTCTAATTCCGCATATTCTTTTGATTGAGTGTAACCAAGAGGTAAGGTGATTACAGCACCAAGAATAACGAGATTCCAGCCCCAAAAAGTGAACCAGGCTAACTTATCACTCCATAGACGCGTACGACATGTGCGCTGTACGATGTAATAAGCTGTTGCCATTAGTGTTGAACCACCAAAAGCAAAAATAACCGCATTGGTATGTAAAGGACGTAAACGACCAAAACTGATATATGGATTATCAAAATTCAGGACTGGCCAAGCCAATTCTGAGGCGATATAAACACCGATACCGGTGCCAACGACCAAGTAGACGCATGCCATATAGGCAAACCACTTGACCACTTGAAAGTTATATTGTTGTTGTTCCGCTTGCATAGCGACCACACCTTCTCTCTTTGGAAAACTCTCTCTCAACTTTGCTGAAAACCACACAACAAAATCAGGACCCTTTTCTACATGCTTCAATGAATATCGAAAGCAGTTAGAATTTTACATCAATCATTAGAATTGCTTCACATCAAAACATTGATCTAGATCAAACGTTGTGTGATAAAGCTCATTGTGCTGTGAAATGCCCCACCCCGCACGTAACAGGGAATTTTCCTAAGAACAAAATGTCCGGTCAAGTTGGTCAACGTTGGCACCTGACATAAAACCTATATTTATATTAAAAAAACAAATAGTTACAAAAATCCGTTAAAAAAAAAGAAATATGGATAATGTCAAGATAATGAATGATTGCGGCTTATTAAATTTGCTCGTATTTAAGGACTGAGGATCAGTACCACTGAACGTTCTTCTGCTAACAGTAAATTGTATGTATGGCAGGCAGATGACAATGTCATAAACTCGGTTCCGATACCTTGCTCGTTGAAATACTTGGCTGTGTTTATCAGGGGAAAAGAAAGGCCGGCTTCAGTCGCAAAAATAATTACTTCTGGAGCCAGCGCTTTTAAAGCAGACAGAGTATCTGCTGTTAGATTTTGGATATTAGTGACGTCAATATTTTCTATTATTTGATTTGGCGTCAAAACAAACCCGAGGTCATAAGACTTAAGAATTTGTGTATTTTTCTGGCGAACAGTGACTGACTGTTCATCATATGAGTGGATTTGGTTAAATTCGAAAACCGCTTCCTGGCTCAGTTTCATCTGTTCTACTGCTGATAACCTGCCGCATCGTTGACGCGGTCACGCAACTCTTTACCAGGCTTGAAATGCGGTACATATTTTTCATCTAACTGAACAGATTCACCACTTTTTGGGTTACGCCCAACACGTGGTGGTCGATGATGTAAGGTAAAACTACCAAACCCGCGAATTTCAATTCTATCTCCTTGTGAAAGGCTATCGCTCATCTGTTCTAAAATGAGTTTAACTGCAAGCTCAACATCACGATAATTCAATAGAGATTGTTTTTCAGATAAAACTTCAATCAAATCTGATTTGGTCATGTCTTTAAAATTCCTGGAATAATGCGCTAAACACCAATATCAAATATCGGCTTTAATCTTCTGAATCTATTAGAGAAAAACCCCTGACAAAATCAGGGGTTCATCTTTAAATTGAAAAACGATTAATTGTCTTTCTGATCCATTTGTTCTTTCAGCAAATCACCCAGAGTAGTGTTGCCTGCAGAAACATTACTGTACTCTTTCACAGCTTCTGATTCTTCTTGATCATCTTTCGCTTTAATAGAAAGAGTTAGCGTACGATCTTTACGTGACATGCCAGTAAATTTAGCTTCAACATCGTCGCCAACAGCCAGAATTTTACTTGCATCTTCAACACGTTCACGAGCAATATCTGCAGCACGAACATAACCTTCAACGCCTTCAGCTAATTCAATTGTTGCGCCACGAGCGTCAACAGCAATGACTTTACCGTTAACAATGCTTCCACGTGGATGCTCAGCTAAGTAAGCAGAGAACGGATCGTCTTGTAATTGTTTAATACCTAAAGAGATGCGTTCACGTTCAGGATCAATCGCTAAAACAACCGCTTCAACGTCATCACCTTTCTTGAAGTCACGAATTAATTCTTCGTTGTCTTCTTCCCAAGAGATATCAGACAAGTGAATCAGACCGTCAATACCACCGTCTAAGCCGATGAAGATACCAAAATCAGTGATTGACTTGATAGCACCACTCACTTTGTCGCCTTTGTTGTGGGTCATCGCAAACTCTTCCCATGGGTTCGTTTGGCATTGTTTGATACCCAGAGAAATACGGCGACGTTCTGCATCAATATCCAGAACCATAACTTCAACTTCATCACCCAGTTGAACCAGTTTAGATGGGTGAACGTTTTTGTTAGTCCAGTCCATTTCAGACATATGAACTAAACCTTCAACACCATCTTCGATTTCAACAAAGCAACCGTAGTCAGCAATGTTTGTGACTTTACCGTGGATGCGTGTGCTGTTTGGATAACGACGAGCGATATCTTTCCAAGGATCATCACCCATTTGTTTCAGACCCAGTGAAACACGTTCACGGTCTTTATCAAATTTCAGTACTTGAACTTCAATTTCGTCACCGATAGCAACAACTTCAGATGGGTGTTTGACACGTTTCCACGCCATATCAGTGATATGTAACAGACCATCGATGCCGCCCAGATCAACGAACGCACCGTAGTCAGTCAGGTTCTTAACAATACCTTTAACTACTTTGCCTTCTTCCAGCGTTTCTAATAACGCTTCGCGTTCTGCACTGTTTTCTTCTTCCATAATCGCACGACGTGAAACAACGATGTTGTTACGTGGACGATCAAGTTTAATCAGTTTGAATTCGAGTTCTTTATTTTCCAGGTGAGTAGTATCACGGATTGGACGAACATCAACCAAAGAACCAGGAAGGAATGCACGGATATTTTCCAGATCCACGGTGAAACCACCTTTGACCTTACCAGAAATGATACCCATAACGGTTTCACCCGCTTCAAACGCGTGTTCCAATTTAGTCCATGCTTCGGCAGCTTTCGCTTTATCACGTGACAATTGTGTCGCACCAAAACCATCTTCTAATGATTCCAGCGATACATCGACTAAGTCACCAACAGAAACCGTTACTTCACCATTTTCGTTCAAAAATTCTGAAACTGGGATAGCGCCTTCTGATTTCAGACCGGCATTGACCATAACAACATCAGGACCGACATTGACTACCGTACCGGTAACAATTTTGCCTGGTTGCATTGGAGTTGAATTTAGACTCTCTTCGAAGAGATCAGCAAAGCTTTCGCTCATTGTTAAATATCCTTGACCCTGTTGAGGAAACAAGATCACCTAATTAATCACTCGCTCATGCGAGATCGTTAAACATCCCATTCGACAAGTATCGAACAGGCACCAAAAAATTAAATTGCACAATAGCTGCGCACTTTTTCATATACTGCAGCGATACCTAATTCGGTAGAATCCAGTATCAATGCA
Organism: Methylophaga sp. UBA2012; assembly: GCF_002335235.1. Lineage (NCBI taxonomy): Bacteria > Pseudomonadati > Pseudomonadota > Gammaproteobacteria > Thiotrichales > Piscirickettsiaceae > Methylophaga > Methylophaga sp. UBA2012. Next base: position 181,045 of record NZ_DDCG01000013.1, read on the forward strand.
TCCGTAGCGGGCAATAACGGCGCGACTTTACGTTCACTGTCACGCTTGTCCCGCTCTGAGATTTCTGCAATGAGATCGGAAAGGTTACTCTCAATTCCTTTCTCTTTCAACTGCTTATAACGTCTCAATGCTCTTTCTTCCGCACTTGCGGTTAAAAACACTTTAAATGGTGCATCAGGGAAGACAACCGTACCCATGTCACGCCCATCGGTGACTAAACCGGGTAATTGGCAAAAGTCACGCTGACGCTGTAATAATGCTGCCCTCACAGCAGGAATCGCTGCCACTTTAGACGCTGCATTACCTGCTTTTTCTGTACGAATTTGCTGGCTAACCTCTTCGCCCTCTAACAGCACGCTGAGTCCGTCATCATCTAAATGAAATTGTAGATCTAAGGTTTTTGCTAGTTGAACAAGGGACTTTTCATCCGAGGCTGGAATCTGGTGTTTAAGACTGGCAAATGCCAGTACCCGATATATCGCACCACTATCTAAATAGTGCCAACCCAATTCTCTGGCTATCATTTGTGCAATGGTGCCTTTGCCAGATCCGCTGGGCCCATCGATCGTTAATACAGGAATATCAGCCATCAATTTCATCAACCTGCAAACCGACTTTATTGGCTAGATCAACAAAGCCCGGGAATGAGGTAGCCACGTTGGCACAATCATTAATCTGGATAGAGCCACCAGCCTGCAGCCCCGCAATAGCAAATGACATTGCAATCCGATGATCACTATGACTGTCGACCTCACCGCTACCAATCACACCACCAGTAATAACAATGCCATCTTCTGTTGGCTTGGCATCGATCCCCAATGTGGTTAAACCATCGGCCATAACTTGAATGCGATCACTTTCTTTCACTCGTAACTCTTCAGCCCCGGTCAACACTGTCTGACCTTCAGCGCAGGCTGCTGCAATGAATAATGCAGGAAATTCATCAATGGCTAGAGGTACTTGATCTTCTGGAATTTGAATCCCTTTTAAGGGTGCATATTGGATACGAATATCAGCCACAGGCTCACCACCAGTGACTTTTTCATTGGTCAGCGTAATATTTGCGCCCATTTCCTGAAGAATATTGATAACACCAATACGGGTCGGATTCACACCAACATGTTCGAGAGTAATATCTGAACCGGGTGCAATCGCCGCAGCGACCATGAAGAACGTGGCTGAGGAAATATCGGCAGGTACATCTATGTTTGTTGCTGTCAGCTTACCGCCACCCACTAGAGAAACGGTACTGCCCTCTTTTTCTACCTGATAGCCCATCCCCTGAAGCATGCGCTCGGTATGATCTCGCGTTGGCGCAGGTTCTGTAACAGACGTTTTACCTTCTGCATATAAACCGGCCAATAATAGACAGGATTTAACCTGTGCACTGGCCATTGGCAAATCATAATGAATCGCTTTCAGGCTGCTTGTTTTATGTAAGGTAAGCGGTGGTTTGCCATCAGTGGTATCGATCTTCGCGCCCATTAATGCTAACGGATCGGTCACACGTTTCATCGGTCTGGATGATAATGACTTATCCCCCGTCATGGTGACATCAAAACCCTGGCCTGCCAGCAGTCCAGATAACAGACGCATGGATGTACCGCTATTACCCAGGTTTAATGCTGTTTCAGGTGCTTTAAGGCCGTGCATACCTACACCATAAATCGTGACCTTACCTTTATCAGGGCCAATGATGTCGACCCCCATACCACGAAAAACAGCGAGTGTTGCTAAAGCATCTTCACCCTCTAAAAATCCGGTAACTTCTGTCGTTCCCTCTGCAAGTGAGCCAAGCATGATTGAGCGATGTGAAATCGATTTATCACCCGGCACCCGTACTTTCCCGGTAATCTTACCACCAGGATGAACAATATATTTTTTACTCGCTTCACTAGACACGTCTGTTGATTCCACTTTTATACTTCACTGTTATCTATCAAATCAGGATCGGCAAAACGGGTATCCCGGGCTTTTTTAGCACGAGCAAACACCTCAATTAAATACTCCCCATCTTCTTCCTTGATGGCCTGTTCGATTTTATTAATGCCTTGATGGTATTCATCAAGTAAATTAAGAATGGCTTGTTTATTACCCAAACAGATATCTCGCCACATCACAGCATCACTTGAGGCAATTCGCGAAAAATCACGAAAGCCACCGGCGGCATAGCGTAAAACTTCATCGCAATCATCACGTTGCGCTAACATGCCTACCAAGTTAAATGCCAGTACATGAGGCAAATGACTTGTCGCTGCTAATACCGTATCGTGATGTTCGACATCCATCTCAAAGACTTCTGCCCCTGTTAACTGCCACATGGCTTTAATTTTTGCGGTGGCTGCAGGGTCTGTGTCACTCACCGGTGTCAGAACAACCCGATGGTCCTCATACAAAGTAGCGAATGCAGCGGAAGGACCGCTTTTTTCTGTACCAGCAATCGGATGTCCCGGCACAAACTGCTTGAAGTTATCTCCCAATGCCTCGCGTGCCGCCAGGACCACTTGTGCTTTAGCACTACCACCATCGGTGATAATGGCTTCTGGTCTTAGGTGCTGACTCATATCAGCAAAAACCGCCACCATCGCCCCCATCGGCACGGCAACAAAGACAACATCGGCTTCAGCAACCGCTTCAGCAATGGAATCAGCAGCCTTATCAATAACCCCTAAAGCCAATGCTTCTTGCCGGGCATTTTCACTGCGTGAATAACCGATGACTTCGTTAACAGCACCTTTGGATTTAAGAGATAAGGCAAGTGAACCACCAATCAGTCCAACACCTATTACAGCCAGCCGATTAATCATTAACCGCGTCCCAAAATACCAGATAAGGCATCGAGAAAGCGCTGGTTTTCTTCAGCTAAACCAATACTGACCCGAAGGTGCTGAGGTAAACCATAATTAGCCACTGGGCGAACAATAACCCCTTCATATAGCAGTTCATCGTAAACTTCAAAAGCATTGGTGTGCACATTGACTGTGATGAAGTTGGCTCTGGAAGGAATATATTGCAATCCCATTTTCTCAAAGCCAGCAATGAGTTGTTTCATGCCAGCTTGATTGACATCTCGCGTTTGCTGTAAATAAGCTTCATCGCCCAGAGCGGCGACCGCAGCAGCTTGAGCCAGATTACTGACATTAAACGGTTGTCTGACTCGATTCATCAAATCAGCGACTTCAGGATGTGATAAAGAATACCCCACCCTTAGACCCGCCAGACCATAAGCTTTAGAAAATGTGCGGGTAATGATCAGATTATGGAAATCCTGCAGCCATGGTACCGAATTTTCTTCCATATTGAGGTATTCAACATAGGCTTCATCCAGTACGACTAAGACCTTTTCAGGGACTTTTTCTAAAAATAATTTAATTTTCTCTGGCTCTAACCAAGTACCCGTCGGATTATTGGGATTAGCAATAAAAATGACTTTTGTACGTGGGCTAATCGCTTTATAGATAGCATCAAGATCATAACCATAGTCTTTAGCCTGCGTCACAACTGGGGTCGCACCAATGGCTTGCGTCACTATCCCATACACAGCAAAAGCATGTTCTGAAAAAATAATTTCATCCCCTGCCCCGGCAAAAGCACGTGCCACCATTTCCAGTACATCATTCGAGCCATTACCCAGGGTAATCTGCTCAGGTGCTACCTGATGTTTTTCAGCTAATGCCAATTTTAATGCGTAGCCGTTGCCATCCGGGTAGCGTGCCATTTCTTTAGCTGCCATTGCCACTGCGGCCACAGCCGCTTTAGGAGGACCAAGCGGATTTTCATTGGAGGCCAGCTTAATAACATTACGAACACCATACTGACGTTGTAACTCTTCAATGGGTTTACCCGGGACATAAGGTTGCAGGTTAGCAACCCCACTTACAGCAAGATCACAAAAACTCATTTCTGCTCCGTTTTGTTTCTGAAGCTATCGAAAATCAATAGAATGGCACCTATACAAATCGCTGAGTCAGCCACATTAAATGCCGGCCAATGGTAGGTTCCGTAATAGACATCCAGAAAATCGATGACATAACCATGTATGAAGCGATCAATCACATTACCCAATGCCCCACCCAGAATTAATGCTAAAGAGGCTGCTTCGAATTTTGCATCTGGTTTTAGTCGTTTCATCCAAAACAGTAAGATGATACTTACCAGAACGGCTAAACCACTAAAAAACCAACGTTGCCAGCCACTTTCTGCCGCAAGAAAACTAAATGCAGCACCATGGTTATACGCCAGAGTAATATTAAAAAAGGGCAAAACGGCTATAGACTGATAAAGCTCTAATGTACTATTCGCCCACCATTTGCTGAGTTGATCAAACACAATCACCAAAGCAGAAAGATTCAACCATTTCAGCATGTTATTTATTTAAGCGAACTGTCTTAGTTCGCCATCTCCTTCGATATTATCAACACAACGACCACACAACTCAGGGTGATGGCTATTCTGTCCAACAGATTCAACCTGATGCCAGCAGCGGTCACAGCGTGAATATTCAGCCGCTTTAATTGCAACAAGTACGCCTGACAAGCTTGTCTGTACAGCTTGTTTAGCTGCATCACTATCCATACTGAAAAGATTGACCTTTGAGGTAATCAAAACAAACTTTAACTCATCGCCCAGCTTGTTCAATGAAGCCAACATTTTTTCATCTACAAACAGACTAATTTCGGCAGTTAATCCACCTTTAATCTGGCCTGCATTTCGTTGATTTTCGAGTTCTTTAGCAACCACCTCTCTGACACTAAAGACCTGATTCCAGAATGCTAGATCAAAGTCGGTGTTTTGAGGCAATGGCGCTAATTCATCACTCCAGAGATTGAGTAATACAGATTCGTTACGTTCACCCGGTAAGTAGCCCCATAATTCATCTGCAGTGAAACTCAGAATAGGCGCCATCCAACGCACCATTGCTTCCAGAATATGGTACATCGCTGTTTGTGATGAGCGTCTGCCCAAACTATCTGTCTGCATCGTGTACTGGCGATCTTTAGTGATATCCAGATACAGGCTGCCCATTTCATTTGCACAGAAATTATGTAACTTCTGATAAATCACATGGAACTGATAACTCTCATAGGCTGCCAGAATATCTTGCTGTAAATGGTAAGCGCGATCCAAAGCCCAACGATCCAAAGGTAATAAATCGTCGACAGCAACCCTATTGTTGGCTGGGTCAAAATCATTCAGGTTTGATAATAAATAACGAGCAGTATTACGGATACGACGATAAGAATCGGCAGTGCGTTTGAGAATTTCATCAGACACTGTCATCTCGCCACTGTAATCAGTGGAAGCCACCCACAGACGAATAATATCGGCCCCCAGGCTGTTCATCACTTTTTGTGGTGAAACCGTGTTACCCAAGGACTTAGACATTTTTTTGCCATTCGCATCAACAGTGAAGCCGTGAGTTAATGCTGCTTTGTAGGGTGCTTTTCCAGTGGTTGCCACAGAGGTCAACAAAGATGACTGGAACCAGCCACGATGCTGGTCACTACCTTCCAGATATAAATCTGCAGGACGATTTAAATACGCACGACGAGCCAATACACACGCATGAGACACACCAGAATCAAACCATACGTCCAGGGTATCAGTTACTTTTTCATAGTCGGCCGCTTGTTCGCCTAATAACGATTCTGGCTCTAAATCAAACCATGCATCGATGCCCTCTTGCTCAACCTTCTGGGCGACGGTTTCCATCAACTGTTCAGTGTCAGGATGCAACTCACCTGTTTGTTGGTGAACAAATAACGGAATTGGCACCCCCCAGGTACGCTGACGAGAAATACACCAGTCAGGGCGTCCTTCTACCATATTTTCAATACGTTTTTGACCCCAGGCTGGCATCCAGTCTGTATCAGCAATGGCTTTCATCGCAGCACTTCGCAAACCATTTTGATCCATGCTAACGAACCACTGTGGCGTCGCGCGGAAAATAATCGGGCTCTTATGACGCCAGCAATGCGGGTAGCTATGCTGAATATCGATGTGCGCGAGTAATGCGCCTTTTTCTTTTAAAAGCGCGATAACATCCGGATTCGCTTTAAACACAGATTTGCCAGCAAAAATCGGCGTGTCCGGTAAAAACACTCCATTACCACCCACTGGATTATCCACTTTTAAGTCATATTTCAGACCGACAACAAAGTCGTCCTGACCATGTCCAGGAGCCGTATGCACCGCACCAGTACCGGCATCCGCCGTGACGTGGTCACCTAAAATAACAGGCACTTGTCGATCGTAAAATGGATGCTGAAGCAATAAACCTTCCAGTGTTTCGCCTTTAAAGCGTGTCACTACTTCAGCTTCAATGCCATAGCGCTGGAGAGCCGCTTCATATAATGACTCAGCTAAAACCAGTTGCTCATTATCCGCTTGCAATAAAACATAAGTGAATTCAGGGTTGACCGAAACAGCCTGATTGGCAGGTAGTGTCCAAGGAGTCGTTGTCCAGATAGGCAAACTCAGTACACCTTTACCTGAATGACCTACAGCATTTTCAAAAGCAGTTTTGTCAACGATGCTAAAACGCACATCAATGGCTGGCGAGGTTTTATCTTCGTATTCGACTTCCGCCTCTGCTAAAGCAGAACCGCAGTCCACACACCAGTGCACAGGTTTCACACCTTTATGCAGGTGGCCTTGTTTAGTGATTTGCCCTAAGGTACGGATGATGTCGGCTTCAAAGCTGAAATCCATGGTCAGATAAGGATTATCCCACTCACCCAAAACACCTAAACGTTTAAAGTCTTCGCGCTGACCATCCACTTGTTTAGCAGCATAATCACGACAGGCCTGACGAAACTCTTTGGCAGTGACTTTTACACCAGGTTTACCCACTTTCTTCTCGACATTCAGTTCGATAGGTAAACCATGACAATCCCAGCCGGGAACATATGGCGCATCAAACCCACTCAAGGTTTTAGACTTGATAATAATATCTTTTAAAATCTTGTTAACGGCGTGACCAATATGGATATCACCATTTGCATAGGGAGGACCATCATGCAAAATAAATTGTGGTCTACCTTTGGCCTGTTCACGAATTTTTTCGTAGAGATTAATATCCTGCCAATGTTGAAGCGTTTGTGGTTCACGGTTAGGTAAACCGGCTTTCATAGGAAATTCTGTTGCAGGTAAATTTAGCGTTTGTTTGTAGTCAGCCACAAGATTCTCGTAGAGTAGGAAAACTAAAAGCGGTGATTATACGGATTTTTATTGCCGACCTAAATCATTGAAAGCACTTTTATTTACACTCTGTGCTTATGCAAACATGATTATTTACAGTAGAATGCCGATTTTAACCCATCACAATTGAGCTGACGCTTTATGTCCATATCGAAAAAGGTGATCATCCGCGGACTGACTTTAGACGGTGGAAAGTTTCGCCCCAGTGACTGGGCAGAGCGCTTGTGCGGAGCAGTTGCCTCATATGGTCCTGGTCGACGCATTATTTTTCATCCCAGTGTCAGGCTAGCGACATTAGAAGGCGTCAAATGCGTGGTGATTGACGCTGACTTAGAACAAAGAGACGAGATGCTTTTCGACTTTCTGTTAGATTTCGCCAAAGATAACCATCTACAAATCGATCACAGCGATAACTTCGATTCAGAACAACATTAGATTTCCTGCTCGGCGTCAGGCCAGTTCTGAATATAATTTTTTAGCAATTTATTCTCGAACTTGGCTTTTTTCAGCAACTCTTCCACGATATCTGTAATAGATAACATACCTTCCAACTTACCTTTATAAACAACAGGTAAGTGACGGATATTATGCTCCACCATTTTATTCATCACTTCCTCAAGCGTATTATCGGGCTCACAGGTATAAGGATTAGGCGTCATGGCATCGTTGACCAGCATTTGATTCCACTGATCTGGATGTGTATCAAGAATTTTCAAAATGTCCCGTTCAGATAAAATCCCCACCATCGTCCCGTTGGCTTCGGTAATAATCAATGAACCTATTCGGTGTTCCATCAACATGGCAACCGCTTTATCCAGACTGTCTTTTGGTGATAAGCCAATGACAGGTTTACCTTTATTTTTGGTAATCGATCTGACTTTCATGGTCCTGCCCCTCTTCTCTGAGTGCTGAGGCTTATTCTGCTTGAGTCAGTAAGTGTTTGGCAACAAATAAGAAAAAAGGGTTGCATGATTTATCATGCAACCCTTGGTAGAACTACCAGTTGTAAGTCGCTGAGGCAATGACTCGACGGCCATCACCGTAATAACAGACCAGATCCGTACATGTGGTGGTGTACTCACGATCAAATAAATTACTGACGTTCAGCGCCAGTCTCACATCATCAAAGTCATAACGGATACTAGCGTCAGTTAATGTGTAACCACCGGTTTCAATATCGACACTCTGATTACCGCTGAGCGCACTCAAATTATCCTTGCCAATATAAGTGCTTTCACCAATATAACGTAAGCCTGCCCCTACGCCTAAACCTTTCAGTACACCGCTTGTTTGTGTGTAATCAAGCCATAAGCTTGCTGTTTGACGGGGTTGGTTAGGAATCAGACTATCTTTTTCCCAGCTATTTGGACTTTCAGTAATACGCGCATCAACATAACTATAAGCGGCTGTGAGTTTGACTTGTTCGGATATATCTAAACCGGCTTCAATTTCCACACCGGTAGAGTTCACCTCACCCACCTGACGTGATACACCATTAACATTCACGGCATCGTACTCGGTGATGACATAGTCCTCTTTCGTCAAATCAAACACAGCCATACTGATAAAACCATCAATATTTTTCGGTTCATACTTCACACCGACTTCATATTGCTTGGCTTTTTCAGGATCAAATAAATTGCCATTCGTATCGGTTTTTGTGACTAAATTAAATGATTCGCTATAACTCATATAAGGCGAAAGGCCATTATCAAATTTATAGACCAAACCAATACGCCCTGAAAAATCTTCCGCTGATTTATCTGCATCAACATCGCTACTGTTTGTATAATTCACATCAACATCATTTTTAACCCAGTCGTAACGTCCGCCAATCAGTAAACGCCAATTTTCATAAGCGAGTTGGTCCTGCATATACAACCCTGTTTGACGCGAGTAAATATCTCTATCTTGACTAAGCGAGAGATCACCTACTGCTGAACCATACACAGGATTTAAATAATTAATCGCTGTGGCTGTTCCACTAAAAGTCTTTTCTGTAGCATCAGAATAGCGCCAATCCAGACCAATAAGCACATCATGAGTTAGTTTTCCAGCATCAAAATGCGCTAACAACTGATTATCTACAGCAAAAGCATTTAATTCTTCTTTCTTTCTGGAAGCTACTCTACCTTGTATACCTGAAGTTAAATCGGATGCAAATAGATTACCGCTAATACCAAGAGCTTTAAAGTCTAGATCAACTTGATCATATCGGGTGTTTTGTCTGAAAGACCATGTATCATTAAAAGTATGAGAAAACTCATATCCCACTGCTCGATAATCACGCTCAAAGTTATTAAAATCCTCTTCACCATCAAAAAAACCGAATTCTCGATCGTAGACCTTCGCTCCACCTCGAAAAGCACTAAAAGTTTTCAACAATGCCGGTGAGAAATGACTATTAAAACTATAAGTTTGATCATCATGCTGCTCAACAGCCAGTACCGTTAACTGAGTATCATCACTGATATTCCAGGTTAATGAGGGTGCCACCATCTTACGTCTGGAGTCGTTATAGTCGACTTCTGAATTACTATCGTTACCCACAAAGGTCAGGCGATATAGTAATTTGCCTTCCTCATCAACTTTGCCACTGAAATCACCGGCTAACTCAAAAAAGTCATTACTGCCTGCCGACAGACGTAATTCATGCAAAGGCTCCTCCGTTGGACGCTTGCTGACCAAATTCACCAAACCACCGGGTTGAGCTTGCCCATAAGTCACTGAACTCGGGCCACGAATCACTTCTACTCGCTCTAGTGCATAACTATCCGCTCTGGGTAGACCATAGGTACTGGTTGGAATCAGCAGACCATCACGATAGACCTGTGTTTTGGCATCAAAGCCACGCAAACTAAACCAGTCATAGCGTGTATCGTAACCATAAGGCACACTCAGACTCGGCGTGTATTGCAATGCCTCCGTGACCGTTTTTGCACCACGAATAGTTAATTGCTGTTGGGTAACCACTGAAATTGACTGCGGTGTATCAAAAATTGAGGCGTTGTTTTTAGTCGCTGATGCACTGCGCTGTGCAGCATAACTATCAATCGGTGTATAAGGCGATAATGATGATTTTTCCCCCGTGACCGTCACCACAGGTAAATCAGCAGACTGTTCATTGCTTTGTGTCAGACGATAACTATTTTCTGATTGTTTAACCACTGACAAAGGGGTGCCTTGCAATAGTTTTTGCAATCCCATGCTAATGCTGTATTCCCCCCTCAGCCCTGCGGTTTTATATGGACTGGCTAATTCAGGCGAATAACTTAATAAAATACCTGCTTGCTGACCAAACTGATTTAATGCGCTGGTTAACTGACCTGCTGCCACATTAAAATTAACTTTTTGTTTTGTGCTACTGATCTCTTGATCTGCTGCCAATACCGGCGTCGGTGATATCAGGACCAAACCTGTAGTGGTCAGTAAAGCAGTTGCGAGCGTCATGGCGCTCAATAACGTTGGCTTGTATAACATGCGATGTCTCACTTCCATTAACAAATAGTGTCTATTTGTTCTGTCACGTGAGAATGAAAAAAAGACCAAAAAAATTAAACGGTCTGTTTTGGTCTGAGCATTATCCAGTAACGCGTTCTATAAACTAACTCAATCTGCAATGTTGCAGATAACGCTCGTAATACTTGCTCAACATCCATTAATGGATAAGTCCCCGAGACTCGGCGGGTGGCTATTGTCGGGTCACAACGTAACCATCCATGGTGATAATTTTCCAATTCCGTTAACACATCAGCCAGAGCCATGTTATCTGCTATTAACATATGCTGTTGCCATGCCAATGCCTCTTCTCTGGCAGGAACAACCGAGCCAGACTGATCAGCAGCAAAGCTGATCTGATGACCTGCTTTAATTAGCAATGTCGGAAACCTATCCTGTCTGATGATATTAACAGCACCTTCATACACAGCAAGTAATGCCTGATTTTCACGCTGTTTCACATAAAAACGTGTGCCCAACGGCTGCATATCAGCCCAAGGTGTTTTTAATAAAAAGGGTCTATTCTCTTTGGCCGTGGTGATAAGCACATCACCCGCCAGTAGTGTGAGGTAACGCTGTTGCTCTGAATAATCTACTGAAAATGCCGTGTTCGCATTCATTTGAACTTGAGTGCCATCTACCAATGTCACCTGTCGAGTCTCAGCAATCCCTGTATGGTAGTCAGCCATTAAGGGTGCAAGAAACATATCATTCTTTAAAAATGCCCAGGAACCACCACTGATAATGGCTACACCGGCCAATGACTGTAAAAAATGACGACGACTTTTAGCGGCTTTATTTAATGATTGGTGAGTCACCCCACGTGAAAGCGGCGAGCTTAAAGAACTCAGCTCGTTATTGACCTGTTCGATTCTTGACCAGGCGATTTGATGACTGCTGTCAGCCTCAAGCCACTCCTGCCATTGCTGTCTGAGCACATGGTCATCATCACGCTCGCTCAAGCTCAGATACCATTCAATCGCCTCTAAGGCGATCTTTTGTTCTATTTGAATGGCTTCAGTCATTTTTTATTTCACGCTGATCGCAAAATAGCATTGAGCAGCAGCACGACTCAGATAGCGTTTAACGGTAGAGACCGAAACAGACAATTTCTCAGCAATTTCCTGCTGTTTCATTCCATCCAGTTGCGCATGAAGAAATGCACGCTTCACATCCAGTGGCAAACCTTGTAATCGCTGATTAATCGCCACTATCGACTCGATAATAATAGCTTGCTCTTCTTCAGACGGATGTAAATCTTCAGGTATGTCAGAAATCGCTTCTAGATAGGCTTTTTCAACATATTGACGGCGCCAGTGATTAGCCACACTGCGCTTGGCCAGCGTGGTGAGAAATGCACGCGGCTCTTCTAATAAGAGCTGCTCCTCACGCGCCAATAAGGTCACAAAAATATCATGAGAAATATCAGCAGCTGATTCCGTTGACTCGACTTTGCCACGAAGCCAGCGAAATAACCAAGAATGGTGCTGTCGGTAGAGACTAGCTATGGTTTGTTGCTCTGACTCCTGATAAACGGACATACATTGCCTGACGAGTTAAATAAATGAGAATCATTATCATATAATATATAACCGCAATCAGGCAATAAGCATTCAATTATCAGAGATGTTCGCGTGTTGCCCGGAAATCGATATCAGGCCAGCGTTCCATCGTCAGGTCAAGATTCACCCGTGTTGGTGCGATATAGGTCAGATTACCCGCACCATCCAATGCCAGGTTTTGTGATGCTTTCTTTTTAAACTCTTCCAGTTTCCGCACATCATCACAATAGACCCAGCGAGCGGTATACACCTGAACCGCTTCATAAGCACATTCGACGTTGTATTCACCTTTCAAACGGTGGACTACCACATCGAACTGAAGCACACCCACCGCACCCAAGATCAGGTCGTTATTATCCAAAGGTCGGAATAACTGAGTCGCCCCCTCTTCACTCAGTTGCTGTAGGCCTTTTAATAAGGCTTTATTCTTGAGAGGATCTTTTAATCTGACCCGACGGAATAACTCAGGCGCGAAATAGGGAATACCGGTGAACTGAAGATCTTCACCTTGAGTGAAGGTATCACCTATCTGAATGGTGCCGTGATTGTGCAGCCCCAGAATATCGCCTGGATAGGCTTCTTCTGCCTGCTCACGTTCAGCCGCCATAAAGGTCACTGCATTAGCGATGGTCACATCCTTGCCAATACGCGCCTGATGCAGCTTCATCCCTTTTGTATATTTGCCTGAACACACACGTAAAAACGCAATGCGGTCACGATGTTTCGGATCCATATTGGCCTGAATCTTAAACAC
>NZ_DDCG01000013.1:194226-221057 GCF_002335235.1 Methylophaga sp. UBA2012
TTCGGATCCATATTGGCCTGAATCTTAAACACAAAACCACTGAACGCTTCTTCAGCTGCACCCACTTCACGTGTTTTGGTTTCGCGCGGCTGTGGCGGTGGTGCATATTCGACGAAAGAATCCATCAACTCGGTAATACCAAAGTTATTCATCGCTGAACCAAAAAATACTGGTGTCAGACGCCCGGCCAGAAATTCATCCAAATCAAATTCATGACTGGCACCACGTACTAACTCAATTTCTTCACGTAAATCTTCGGCCATACTGCCAAACAGCTCATCCAGTCTTGGATTGTCCAAGCCTTCAATAATTTCTCCGGCTTCTTTACTGTGTGGTTCGAATATATGCACACTGTCATTCAGTAAATGGAAAATACCTTTAAAACCTTTCCCCATACCAATTGGCCAGGTAATCGGGGCACACTGAATGTTCAGAATCGTTTCGACTTCATCAAGTAGTTCAATCGGTTCACGACCTTCGCGGTCAAGTTTATTCACGAAAGTAAGAATCGGCGTGTCACGCAGGCGACACACTTCCATTAATTTAATGGTCCGTTCTTCAACACCTTTCGCGCTGTCAATCACCATCAGGGCCGAGTCAACCGCCGTTAATGTCCGGTACGTATCTTCTGAGAAATCAGCATGGCCCGGTGTGTCCAGTAAGTTGACTATACGGTCACGGTAAGGAAACTGCATCACAGATGAAGTGACCGAGATCCCACGCTCTTTCTCCATTTCCATCCAGTCAGACGTGGCATGACGATCAGTTTTCCGGGATTTGACACTACCGGCCATCTGAATCGCACCACCGAAATAGAGCAGCTTTTCAGTTAATGTCGTTTTACCGGCATCGGGATGCGAAATAATCGCAAAAGTACGGCGTTTTGATGCCGCTTGTTGAACTGGGCTAGATGACATGAATGTAATGCTCTTATGAATACTAATTATTCTGAAGGTTCAGAAAAGTCGCCTATTTTCGCTGAAAACGCCTGGGGAAACAATCAAACAAGACAAATCCTAATGTTTAACACAACAGACATGTTAGCGATGCGAGGTTTTGTGGTAACTTTTAGGTTCTTCATAAGGCTGTAACTATGTCACGGAAAAAAGTAGCACGACACAAAGCAATCATTGACGAACTGACTATCAATCCCTCTATGCGGGTGAGTGAGTTAGCAAAAACACTGCAAGTCACCACTGAAACTATCCGTCGAGATTTAGAAGAACTAGCAGAACAAAATCTGATTAGTCGCACATATGGTGGTGCTTTACTAAGACAGGCGGCTGAACCTGTTCTCAATGAACGTCATAAAGCCAATTTGGCAGAGCGTGCAGCCATTGCAAAAAAAGCCGCACCGATGTTGAAAGGGGCTAAAGTGCTGATGATAGGTTCAGGTGTCACCACGGTTGAAGTCGCGAAACGGATTGCCTATGAAATGAATAATATTACGGTCATCACCCATGCTTTTGGTGTGGCCACTGTCCTATCATTCAATCCAACGATTAAAGTGATCATGGCACCCGGTATTTATCATGGCGAAGAAGGCGCAACACATGGTTCGCAGACTTGTCAGTTTTTATCAGATTACACGGCTGACTGGGCCATTCTTGGGGCTAGTAGTCTGGCACCTACCGGGCCGGCTGATGCACTTACCGACGCTGCTGATGTCTATAAACAAATGATTCGCCAAAGTGCCAATACGATGGTGGTCGCTGATCACAGTAAATTTGATCGTCTGGCAACTGCGCGCTATGCCAGATGGAATGAAATTGATCATCTAGTGACAGATCGTCAACCCAGTGGACCATTAAAGAAAGCCTTAACGGCTGATAAGGTGAATATCAGCGAGGCGGCAACCTGAACCGCCTCAATGATAAATATGAGTTAGACCTGCTTGGATAAAGCATCTAAAAAGAAATCTGCTTCGTAACGCGTTAATGTCAATAAAGGGCGAAGCTTCAAGGTTGCTCCATATTTTCCTGCTGCCCCAATTAACACGCCGGCATGTTTCAGACCATTAATAATTTGTCGGGTTTTGCCTGGATCAGGAATGTGTTTATTATCTCTTTCACCAATATCAATTCCTAAAAATAAACCTTGGCCACGCACATCAGCTATAAAAGATGATTGTTTGGCCATAAACTGAAGCTGCTGTTTGAGATATGCACCCATCTTGCGTGCATTTTCCTGCAGATTATCCTGCTGTATCGTATCCAGTACCGCCTGCCCGGCCGCTGCCGCAACAGGGTTACCACCAAAAGTATTAAAGTAGCCGACATCAGCACAAAACGATTCAAGATAATCCGGTCGCGTTGCCACAGCGGCCATCGGGAAACCATTTCCCATCGGTTTACCCATTGTGACAATATCTGGCGTCAGTCCATGGAAGTCGAAGCCCCAGAAGGTCTCGCCCATGCGGGCAAATCCAGGTTGAACTTCATCGGCAATGAAGACACCACCAGCATCTCGTACCACATTAACGGCCTGTTTCAGAAACCCTCGTGGCTCTGAGTAAATACCATCCGATGAGAAAATCGTATCTACTAATAATGCCGCCACCTTTATGCCACGCTGCTCAAGCGTTTCAACAGCCTCAGCCACTTTCGCGGCAAATCCCCCAGCAATATCGTCACCATAAATAGCAGATGATGGTGCCGGAATCGCGACCACATTATCAGGTAAACTGCCATGCTTGATGATCGACGGTGACACCGTTGTCACTAAGCTGGTATTACCGTGATACGCATCTTCAGTGACTATAAAACCGGTTCCACCTGATGCATTTTCTGCCAGACGCATAGCCAGGTCATTGGCTTCACTCCCTGAGCATGTCATCACCACATTGGATAGAGAATCTGGCAATGTTGCTTTCAGTGATTCCAGATAATCATCCACCACAGAGACCAAATAGCGGGTATGCACGTTTAAGGTTGCAATTTGTTTGGATACAGCCGCGACAACTCTCGGATGGCAATGCCCCAGACAAGGCACATTATTATAAAAATCAAGATAGCGTTTACCATCTGCAGCATGCATCCAAGCGCCCTGAGCAGAGACCATTTCAATCGGGTTTTGATAAAACAATACAGATGCGGCGCCCAGATTATCTAATCGTCTTTCCACATTTTTATTATGTTTACCAGGCTTAGCTTCAAACGCATTCATATCGAGAATACGCTTTTCATTCAGGGGTAACTTTTCCTGTTCTTCATGCTCATCAAGATAACGTTTAGCTAATTCAATGGTACCGGTTGTGTATTTATCAAAGCCCGCTTCCGCTGCGGTTTCCGTTTCTGGATGACTCGCGACCCATGCGGTCAACAGCAAGCGCCGGAACATCACAAATGTCGAAATCATCGCTTCATCTTCTTCGGATAGCGGTGAAACGCTTCTATAACCCCGTATCCAGGCACGCTCTAGTTCTGGTAATAATGGCGATAACTCAAGGAACGACACCGCTGAAGCAAAATCATACATAAACCAGCTAAAACCGCAGTCATCAAAATCGATGACGCCGAGATCATGGCCGTCGGCCAATAAATTGGCTAAACGTAAATCAGCATGAACCAGACCAAACCGTTCTGGTCCTTCACCATAATTTGCCAGTTTTGACTCAAGGACTTCACACAGTCTTTCCAGCACATTTTTACCTTGCTCATCCAGACCCAAAGCCTCACGCCAGTCTCCCCATAAAGGTTGGCGGCCAAAAGCACTATCAAAATTCCATTTTTTACGCTCAAACGTGTCAGGTAATGTCCACTCTTTTGCGTGCAGGTGCAGCTTTGCTGAAGTCTCACCTAATAACTCAAAGCCCTCTATCAACGATTCATCTTCACTCGGCTGCTGTCCAGGAAGAAACTCAAACGCCACCACATAACGTGCTGTGCCGTCATCATCAAACTCTGCTACCAGCGATCCATCTTTCATTGCGAGCGGCTCGGGAGTATTCAGTACTTGCTGCTGACGTAATGATTGTATCCACATCAGTTCAGACAGAATCTCATTTTTAGAATGATAATCAGGCCGATGTACCCGAATAATAAACTTGCTACCACGCGGCTTATCTTTAATTAAAAATGTGGCATTTTCCGACACGGTCAATAACGAAATTGTGGCCTCATCCGAAACACCCCACTGAGGAAGCAAACCTTTCACTCCGCGAGTTAAGCCTTGAACAAACAAGGAATTATATAAACCAGCCATAAAAACAAACCTCTAAAAACTGTATCAATTAGCCACATTTATATATCCATTTTTACTGACTTGCAATATTTTTGTTGCAAAGTGCAAGATTTATGTTAAAAATACAGTCACAACACTATTCAATAAATATACGGAGAACTGCATATGCTCACTTCAATTAAGAACAAATCTGTCATTGTCACTGGTGGCTCGAAAGGTATTGGTAAAGGTATTGCCAGTGTATTTGCAAAGCAAGGTGCAAAAGTCATGATCGCTGCTCGTGGTGAAGCCGCTGCTAAACAAACTGTTGAAGAAATTAATGCCAACGGTGGCACAGCAGATTATTACTTATGCGACGTCTCAAACTGGGAGCAAGTTCAGGCATTAGTCGCCTATACCGAAGAGAGTTTCGGTAGCGTTGATATTCTCTGCGCGAATGCAGGCACCTTTCCACAAAAGAAAATTGTCGACTTAACACCAGAAGATTGGGATGACATCATGTCAGCCAATCTGAAAAGCACCTTCTTGTGTGTGAAAGCGTGTATTCCACAGTTCGAAAAACAAGGTAAAGGTCGTGTGGTGGTGACCTCATCTATCACTGGCCCAATCACCGGTTACCCTGGCTGGTCTCACTACGGTGCAACAAAAGCAGGTCAGTTAGGTTTTATGAAAACAGCTGCAATGGAACTGGCTCGTTATAACACCACAATCAATGCCGTCATGCCAGGAAATATTTACACTGAAGGTTTAGCCAGTTTGGGTGAAGAATATCTGAACAGCATGGCTGCGGCGATCCCATTAAAACGTCTGGGTGCCGTCGAAGATATTGCCAACGCGGCCTTATTCTTTGCTGCTGATGAAGCGGCTTACATCACAGGACAGCAGATTGTCGTGGATGGTGGTCAAACCTTGCCTGAATGCATGGAAGCAGTAGCGGAAATCTAATAGCAAATACACTTGCTATATCACATAAAAAAAGGCACTGATCATCAGTGCCTTTTTTATTTCTTGCCTGGTCTAACTTAGGCTACAGATGCTGTCACCGCTTCATTGGCATTAGCTGCACTGGCCACCACTTTAATTGCAATGAATTTAGAGGTCGGTGTAAAAGTCTTATCACCATAACTTTCCAGTGGCACTAATGGATTCGTTTCCGGGTAATATGCTGCCGCCTGACCTTGCGGGATGTCATAACTCAACAAGGTGAAGTTAGACACTTTTCTTTCTTTGCCATCTTCCCAAACGGTAATCATATCAACTTTCTGGCCATGCTCGAGGCCAAGACGTTTAATATCCGCTTCATTTGCAAAGACCACATCACGCATGCCATACACACCACGGTAACGGTCATTCATACTGTAAACCGTTGTATTGTATTGGTCGTGTGAACGCATGGTTTGCAAAATCAGATCTGGCGTTTGCCCTTTCATGGTGACCTGATCCTGTAACAAGGTTTTAGGTAATGGATTGGCAACAAAGTTAGCTTTGCCTGTTGAAGTGTTCCATTGATGTTCCGCCGCCGCATTACCTAAGTAGAAGCCACCCGGATGTTGTATTTTCTCACTGAAACCTTCAAAACCAGGAATGACTTCAGCGATTAAGTCACGGATGCGATCATAGTCTTCTACCAGCCATTCCCAATCCACGGGTTTATTACCTAATGTGGCTTTAGCGATACCAGCAATAATAGACGCTTCAGAGCGTAATAGAGGTGAAAATGGTTTTAGCTGGCCATAGGAGATATGTACCATACTGAAGGTATCTTCCACCGTCACACCCTGTAACCCTGATTTTTGGAAGTCTTTTTCAGTACGTCCCAGACAAGGCAGGATCAAGGCTTCTTTTCCAGTAACAAGATGACTACGGTTCAATTTGGTTGAAATCTGCACAGTCAGATCACAATTTCGCATAGCCTGATGAGAACGTTCGGTATCTGGGGTTGCCTGAACAAAGTTACCACCGAGCCCGAAAAACACTTTCGCCTGACCTTTTTCCATCGCATCAATGGCCTGAACCGTTGTATGTCCATGATCGCGCGGGACTTTAAAATCAAAGCGTTTTTCAATCGCATCCAACAACCATTCCGGTGGTTGCTCATCAATCCCCATCGTACGATCACCCTGCACATTGCTGTGACCACGTACAGGCGATAATCCCGCACCAGGACGACCGATATTGCCACGCAGTAATTGCAGATTCACAATTTCCTGTACTGTCGGTACTGAATGTACATGCTGTGTGATCCCCATAGCCCAACACATAATGACACGCTCAGCTTTACTATAAATTCTGGCAGCCATTTCAATTTCGGCCAGGCTCAAACCCGACTGAGATTCGATTAACTCCCAAGGAGTGTTATCGATTTCGGCAAAATAATCGTCCATACCGTGTGTATGTTGCTGGATAAACGCATGGTCTAATACGGCAGGTTTGCCTTTTTGCTGCGCTTCACGATCCCATTGTAATAAGAATTTGGCCATACCGCGGATAGCCGCCATATCTCCGCCTAATGCGGGTCTGAAATAGGCACTATTCGTAGGCTCTGACTCATTGGTCAGCATTTCAAGCGGGCTTTGTGGATGCTGAAAACGTTCCAGGCCACGTTCTTTTAGTGGGTTAAAGCACACCACATGCGCGCCACGTTTTACCGCTTCACTTAACGGTTCCAACATGCGTGGATGATTGGTGCCTGGATTTTGACCGATGACAAAAATCGCATCCGCTTCAGCAAAGTCTTCAAAGGTAACCGTTCCTTTTCCCACGCCAATTGCTTCAGACATGCCTATACCACTGGCTTCATGGCACATATTGGAGCAGTCAGGAAAATTATTGGTACCAAAGGCACGAACAAAAAGCTGATACAAAAATGCCGCTTCGTTACTGGCGCGACCAGAGGTGTAGAATTCTGCCTGATGAGGAGAATCAAGTTGGTTAAGATGTTTTGCTACTGTATCAAACGCTTCTTGCCAGGTAATGGTCTCGTAATGATCTGTGTCTGCGTTGTAACGCATCGGATGGGTAATACGGCCTTGTGACTCCAACCAGAAATCACTCTCTTTGAGTAATTCAGTATTACTGTACTTAGCGAAAAAGGCTGGGGTGACCTTACGGCCAGTGGCTTCCCAGTTAACTGCTTTAGCGCCATTTTCACAAAATTTAATCATGCCTTTTTCAGGCGTTTCCCCCCAGGCACACCCTGGGCAGTCAAGACCGTGATCCTGATTTGTTTTCAGCATCGCACGGATGTTGGATATAGCATTTTTGCTACCCAACCAGTTACGAGTAACACTGATAAGTGCACCCCAACCAGCAGCTGGACCATTGTAGGGCTTGTAATGACTCACTAGGACATCTCTCCGGACAAGATAATAAAAACAGCTAACAACGGTTCATGAAAAACAAAGCATTACGCTTGTTATGACAGGCATCTCATCGTTGTAGCCGAATACGGTAAGTGAGATCAGAACGGCATGTTCTGCATGATGAAACAGGATCTGATAGTTAATGATAAATCCTGTCATCCTTCTGATCATTGCGATCACGAATATTATAATTTGCTTCTATAGTCAGCATCAATATTACATTCAATTTCAGGAAAAACTTCCTCTAGCGGCTATTAAATATTTGCTTTTAAAAACAGTGAAATAAAATTAACTTAACGTTAACTATCTCTATGTTAAGATAAATAAATTTCAGCTAATCAGGTAAGTCATGTCGCCACAAAATATGGATGATTTGGATGTCATCATGCAGCAATGGAAACACGTGGGTCTAGAGACCGATGCAGATGCCATCAAAGTCGTCGGCCGAATTTTGCGCATAGCAAAGACTATTGAACAGCAACTGGCCGAGCTACACCGGACCTTTGATCTCAAGCCGGGTGAGTTTGATGTACTCGCCACGTTAAAACGTGAAAACAAATGCTATTTGACCCCATCAGAGCTTTACCAGAGCATGCTGCTCACCTCTGGTGCCATGACAAGCCGGCTGGATAGACTGGAACAGAAAATGCTCATTCAGCGCAAACATTGTCAGCAGGATCGTCGAAAAGTGTTGGTCTCTTTAACCAGCAGTGGTAAAAAGCTTATCAACACGGCCTATCCAGCTCACTTTGTATTACTTGAAAAGCTCCTTTCTTCGATAGAAAACAAAGATAAAGCCTTACTAGCGAACTTACTCAAGTCGACACTTGCCTCTATTGACTCATCAACCATTGATACCTTATGAACCAAACGACAGCGCCAACGAAGGCACTTATTTTATTACTGGCAGCGTTGACCGCGCTGACGCCGTTAGCGATTGATGCCTACTTACCAGCCATCCCTCAAATGGCTAACGATTTAATCACCAGTATTCATGACACCGAAATATCCTTGAGCCTCTACTTGGCTGGTTTTGCACTAGGTCAGATATTGGGTGGACCATTCTCCGATCATTTTGGCCGACGCACAGCAACGGGCAGTGGTTTGACGATTTTCTGTCTAGGTACGATTGGTATTATTTTCAGCCAGGATATCCACAGTGTTTGGGGCTTTAGAGTCATTCAAGCCATTGGCGGAGGCGTTGCCGTTGTCAATGCTGCCGCTGTTATTCGAGATTTAAGTCATGGCAAAGACAGTGCCAGACACCTTTCCAATATGGCAGTTATCATGATGCTTGCACCTTTATTGGCGCCACTTATCGGCATGCTGATCCTGCATATCAGTGGCTGGCGGCTTATCTTTGTTTTCTTACTTGTCTATGGTTTAACTATCGGCATAGCACTGTTTTTTCGACTGCCAGAAACCCGTAAAAAGACAACCGAACGCACTAGTATGCTCAAGCGCTATGGCATGGTATTGAGTCATCGCTGTGCTCTGGGCTTTATTTTTTCTCAATGCTTTGCCCTCGCAGGAATGTTTGCCTTTATTACAGGCTCACCTTCCGTGTACATGGGATATTTTGAAATCAGCGAAACCATCTATCCGTTTCTATTTGGTTTGAATGTGATCGGTATGATGCTGGCGAACCGCCTCAATATTCGTTTGTTGCACTATTACAAACCACATTTTTTATTAAGTTTAGGGCAAGCCGCACAAATTCTGACCAGCTTAATTTTATTAAGCTATGTCAGTGTCATCGCACAGCCTCAACTCTGGTTTGTGGTGAGTTTATTGATTTTATTTATTGCTGCAATGGGATTGATTGTCTCAAATGCCACGTCTGGGACGGTGGAGTTTTTCCCCCACAACAGTGCAACGGCAACCGCATTGTTGGGCTCCATTGGCTTTGCTGCCGGTGCGCTCAGCGGTTCGCTGGTTGGTTTACTCGGCGATGGGACACCGTGGCCGATGGTTCTCATCATGTTTGTCTGTTCCTTACTAGGTCCCATCCTCAGGACATTACTGCAATACGGCCAACAACAGCCGCAAACGCAGCCGTAATTTTTAACCCCGTCTTAACTGACAGCCATCTATGCTGTGCAGGTAAACGTTGATAGAGGTATTCATGAAGTTAGCTTGTGTCAGACAAAGCAAAGTAATCACACTGTTGAGTACTACATTGTTGCTATCAGCATGTATTTCCATGCCTGCGAGTCCTGATTACACACAACAAATTGAGCAACAACAAGCGCTGCCTGCCTGGTCACAATCTGCTGATGCTATTGCTGTTGTTTCGCTTAATAGTCTGATTGATTCAGAGCAGCTCAATCAGCTGGTAGAAACAGCTGTCGCTAACAATCCCACATTGCAGCAGACCTGGTTAACGCTACAAATTCGTCAAACACAGTTACAACAAACCGATGCGGCACGTAAACCACAAGTCAGTGCGGATGCCAGTGCCACCCGCAGTGAAAATGCTTCGGATAGCTTTACTAGTAATATTGATATCAGCTGGCAGGCTGACCTATGGGGTAAGTTAAAAAACAATAGTCAGGCAGCCAGTAAAGACGTTATAGAACAAGCCCTGCTTTATCAGGCGGCCCGAGATAGTTTGAGCGCCGAAGTAATGAAAGCCTGGTTAAATCTCACTGCTACGTCACATGCCATTGATATAGAACAGCAGCGCTTGAATACCCTAGAGCAAAATGAAACCTATATTCTGCAACGCTACAGAAATGGCATTGGTACGTTAGAAGATCTGGATAATGCTCGCAGTGCCAGTGCACAATCCAGGGCAAGTCTGGCTTCCTATCAAGAAGATTACCGTCAACAACAGCGTGACTTGAAGCAATTAGTGGGACTGAGCAATGCTCAGGACATCGCTGCTCCGGAAAGCTACCCTCAAGTCAAACTGGCACTAGCTGACTTACCACAACAAACTCTGGCACGTCGGCCCGATTTACAAGCCGCTTATACTGCAATAGAAGCCAATCAGTTACGAACCAAAGTAGCGTATAAACAACTACTGCCTAATTTGGATCTCGGCGCTGCAATCAAAGATGCGGCCTCTTCACCTCACCAGGCATTAATGGCTTCACCTTTGTGGTCATTACTGGCGCAACTGACAGCCCCGATTTATCAAGGCGGAGAACTACGTGCTGCTGCCAAAGAAGCTGAGTTAAATGAAGCTTATAGCTACCAGAGCTACCGAGAAACACTATTAACCGCTATTAATGAAGTTGAACGATACCTGAGTCTGGAACAAAATCTGATGACTCGTCAGCAACATATTTCCGCTGCATTAAAAAGTGCCCAGAACAGTCTGAAACAATATCAAACAAGTTATCGAACCGGCCTAGTCGATATTCTGGATTTATTAACTGTTCAACAACAAACCTACAATCTGGAAGCCTCTCTGGACAACCTGATTTATCAACGTTTAATCAACCGCATTAATCTTGGCTTAGCACTGGGCCTGGGAACAGCATCATGAAACGCCACCTACCAAAAATCATTCTATTCTTTATTGCTTGCTGCATTTTGATTATCACTGTCGTGGTGGTAAAGCACCTGTCTGCAGCACAGGCCAATCTCCCTATTCCGACGAAAAAAGAGCAAGCACCGAGCCCGGATGTGTCTGTGATTAAAGTGGTAGCAGGTAGCTATGCATCTGAAGTCAAAGCCTACGGTGCGGCCAAACCGCACTTTGATATCACTTTAACTGCGCAGGTGGCCGGACAGATTGATTCCATATCAGATCAGTTTGAAACCGGTAAACGGCTCAAAAAAAATACCATAATGGCAAGGCTGGAAAACAGTGAATATCAAGCTGCTGTTGAAAGTGCACGCCAGGCATTAAGTTCAGCTAAAGTCAGTTTACTTGAAGAGGAACGACAAGGTTTACAGGCTTTAAGTGAATGGAAATCATCGGGATTAGAAGGCGAACCTGATTCCGATTTAGTATTACGAAAACCCCAACTGGCTGCAGCAAAAGCAACGGTAAAACAGGCAGAGGCCAGCTTAAAAGCAGCTGAAAAAGATCTGTCTCAATCCGCTATAAAAGCGCCTTTTGATGCGTTAGTGATCAACCGTGCCGTATCCCCTGGCGGTTATGTACAAACAGGCTCTGAAGTGGCGACCTTATACAGTACTGATCGTGTTGAAATCAGTGTGGCGCTGTCTGCTCAAGAGTGGAATAACTTACCTAGTCTGGCAATACTCAACAGTGGGAAGTGGCCCGTTGAAATTGAAAGTGTCGAAGATCATCATATATGGCAAGGACGTGTTTTAAGGGCTGAGCAAAATCTGAATGTCGAAACCCGCCAGCGCAGTCTCATTATTGCAGTAGATGAACCTCTGGATCTCGAACCCGCCTTATTCCCTGGTACCTTTGTCAGCGCCCATATCACAGGTAGAAATGTCGCTGGTGTCTGGAAACTGCCTAACAGCGCCTTAAGTCAACGCGGTGAGGTCTGGTATGTTGCTGCGGATAACACTCTGCAAAAATTCAGTGCCTCGCCATTATTTTCCAGCAGCGGTTATATCTATATACAACCACCTGAACCTTTAAACAATACGCCCGTTATGATCCTCGTTAGCCCTTTAAACAGCTACCTTGAAGGCATGGCTGTTAACCCGGTTGAGGTAGCGCTTTAATGATGAAAAAATCATTCTCAAGTGGGATTATAGGCTGGTTTGCCGCTAATCCGGTGGCCGCTAACTTACTCATGATTCTGGTCATTGTGCTGGGTGTGCTGGAGTCAGGTCAATTACGTAAAGAAGCCTTCCCAAGCCAGGATCCAAGCTCTTTAACTATCTCCGTATCGTATGACAGCGGTTCTGCCAAACAGTCAGAAGAAGGACTGGCGATAAAGATAGAAGAACAGCTTGAGGACGTGATTGGTATAAAACGTATTACTAGTACTTCGACCGGTACAGGCGTCACTGTCAATGTTGAGAAACAAAGTGAATATGACCTCGACACTTTATTACGTGATGTCAAAACCAAAGTTGATGCGATATCTACCTTTCCGGCTGATGCCAAAAAACCGGTTATTGAAAAAGCACAGCGTGAAGAACACTCACTGTGGTTGCAGTTGTATGGTGATACCGACAGACATAGCCTGCAACAACTTGCTTACAATTTAAAAACTGACCTAATCGCCAATCCCAATATCAGCTCAGTCAATATTTCTGGTTGGCTGGATCCGATGATGGCCATAGAAATTGATGATGGCAAATTACAATCCTACGGCCTGTCTTTATCTGATGTAGAAGAAGCAATCAATGCCGGTTCATCCAATACCATGACGGCAGTATTACGCAATAAAACGGTTTACTTGCAGCTAAAAGCATCAGAGCAGGCTTATCTGAAGCAGGACTTTGCCTCTATTCCGCTACTCACACTGGCGAATGGTAACCAACTAATGTTGGGTGAAGTCGCCAAAATTAATGATACCTATGATGACAGTACTTCGGTCTTATCTCGCTTTCAAGGCCATGACAGTATTGCATTACAAGTCATCACCACCGGTCAGGATGACATCACCAATACGGTTAATGCTGCAAAAAAAGTAGCTGAGGAATGGCAGCAGGATGGAAAGCTGCCTGACAACGTTCAGCTCGAAGCCTGGTATGACCGTAGCGAATCCATTAAACAGCGTCTGGAATTATTGGTTAAAAATGCCTTTACCGGCATCGTTATGGTTTTCATTCTGCTCGCTTTGTTCCTGAACCTGACCGTCGCTTTCTGGGTTGCCATGGGACTGCCGTTCATCTTTTTCGGCACACTTTATTTTATGGGCGACAGCTTTATGGGGCTATCACTCAATGAATTCACTACCTTTGGCTTTCTGTTGGCATTAGGTATTGTGGTTGATGATGCCGTCGTTGTGGGTGAATCGGTTTACGATGTCAGATCGAAAGAAGGCGATACCATTGAAAATACTATCAAAGGCACGATGATCGTTGCGATTCCTACTCTATTCGGTGTCTTCACTACAGTCGCTGCATTCTATGCCTTATCGCAACTCGAAGGTGGCTTGGGCAGGCTGTATTCACAATTTGCCGCCGTGGTCACAATCTGTCTGATTTTATCCATTATCGAATCAAAATTAATCCTGCCTGCGCATCTCGCCCATCTGAACACCCGGCGTCAAATCAGCGAGCGTGGATTGTTAAAAGTCTGGCATACCATTCAGCACACGATGGATAGTGGTCTGCAATGGTTTAATCAATCCTGTTACCGCCCAACAATTAATTTCGCATTAAACCAACGCTATGCGGTCACCGTGTTGTTTATTGCTTTATTTATTTTTGTGATGACTATGCCGATGACCGGCATGGTTAGACTGAGCTTTTTCCCTTCTATTCCAGGCGATACCGTCCGTGCTCAGCTCACGATGCAAAACGATGTGAGCTATGGCTTGACACATAATGACCTGGCTTTGATGGAAAAACTCGCTTATCAGACAGACAAAGAGTTAGGTGGTAACGATGATATTGCTAATCTGCAAATTTTGTCATCGAGTGATCAGGCAGGTACGGTCACGGTCGAACTAAAGTCTAGTGCACCTTATGACATTACTACATTCAGCCATCACTGGCGTCAGTTAGTCGGCATACCTGAAGGGGCAAAAACCGTCAGTGTCAGATCACGACATGGATCAGTGGAAGATCTTCGTATTGAATTACGTGCCAATGATGATCAGATTCTTGAATTAGCGGGTAACGATATTAAAAATACCTTGACGGCTATCCCTGCTATCAGTGGTATTGACGATAATCTTGAGCCGGGTCAGCCGCAATTACATTTATCACTGAACCCTCAAGGCCGGGCATTGGGGATGACCACAAACGATTTGGCAGTACAAATATTACAGGGCTTTAGTGGTCAAGTCGTTCAACGCTATCAACGCAATAGTGATGAAATTGAAGTCAAGGTACGTTATCCGGAAGAACAACGTCAAAATGCCGCCGACGTACTCAACTCACGTGTCAGAACGCCGAATGGCGATGTCGTGCCATTATCGAGTGTGGCGAATGTCAGCTTCGGTTTTACCCGCGACTCAATCACCCGAATAGATAAAAAACGGGCGGTATATATTTCTGCGGATGTGAACAAAGATATCTTATCCACTACTGAACTGGTATCACAGTTACAGACGAATATTGTGCCTAATTTGATGCGAAAATATCCGGGGCTGGATATTCACTTCGCCGGTGAAGCTGAAGAACAAGCTGAAACAGAGTCTTCGATGGTGCATGTCTCATTAATCGCCATCCTGATAATTTATATGCTGTTGGCGATTCCATTGCGCTCCTACATTCAGCCGGTATTGATTATGACCGCTATTCCCTTCGGCATTGTCGGTGCCATACTGGGTCACTGGGTCAACGATCTGACCTTAGGTATTTTATCGTTGAATGGCATCATTGCTTTAAGTGGTGTGGTGGTCAACGACAGCCTACTGCTAGTCTCACGCTTCAATGATATTCGCCATGAATATGACGATATTAAACAAGCCATCAGCATCGCCTGCCGAAGTCGTTTACGCCCGGTATTGTTGACCTCTGTCACCACATTTGCCGGTCTGATGCCTTTATTAAGTGAAACCTCCCGGCAGGCCCAGTTTTTAATTCCGGCAGCAGTTTCTCTGGGCTACGGCATTATGTTTGCCACTATCATCACTTTGATTTTAATTCCAAGCTTATTACTGATTCAAAATGATGTTTTAGCCTTATTTAAACGAAAATCCATCACACACCGTGCTGAGGTAAATTAACCATGTTCCATGTGTTATTAATTGAAGATGACCTCGACCTGGCTGAAACGGTCATTGATTATCTCAGTTTAGAAAATATCGAATGTGATCATGCCAGTAATGGGATTGCTGGCTTACAGTTAAGTCAGGACAATCACTATGATGTATTGTTACTGGACTTAAATCTGCCCAGAATGGATGGTCTGACAGTGTGTGAGCGATTACGCGGACAAGGTTATGATATCCCTATTCTGATGCTGACAGCACGTGACCAAATCAGTGACAAAATTACCGGTTTTAACACTGGAACAGATGACTACTTGGTCAAACCGTTTGATCTGGATGAACTGGTTGTACGTATTCAGGCACTGGCACGTCGTCGTAGTGGTCAGGTGCAACGCTTGCAATGCGATGATTTAATCATGGATCTTCAGACAAAAACTGTCACTCGCCGAGGACTGAACTTAAAACTTTCACCAACCAGTTGGCAGTTATTAGAAGTCTTAATGCGTGCTTACCCCGATGTGGTAAGCAAACAAAAACTGGAAGCCGCTATCTGGGGCGATTCACCACCTGATAGCGACAGTCTCAAAGTACACATGTTTCATCTAAGAAAAGCCGTTGATGCGCCATTTGATAAAATTTTAATTCACACCATTTCCGGCCATGGGTTTGCACTAAGAAATGAAACTTAAACTCAGCCTCAAACTCTGGATCGCTCTGTCTTTTTTGATACTCGGAATAACCATTGTTACGGGTTACTCCATGCTCAGTATTCATTTCTTTTTCCGTGGCATGGATAGCATTATTTCAGCCAATATGGAGAACGCAGCGGAAGATTATCTTAGTGGCATAAAAGAGGGAAAGGCAAATCCAGGCAATGTTGATAATTACACTGTCACACAAACATGGGAAGCGCAGACCGAACAGATAAAAACCTACTTTAAAGAACCCAAACGATTTGGTGTGTTACATAAGCAACGTAAACAGTCTGAACCTGGAAAACGTCCTTATTTAATGTATTTTCTGATCAAATTGAAAGTGGAAGGTCAGACTTATTTTGTCAGTCGTGCTTTTACCAGGGCGGATGCTTCTCCCTTAGTTGGTCAAAATGCCAGACAGAGCCGCCAGCTTATTATCAGCCTGAGTATGGGTATTACCCTGCTCCTCGCGCTGGTGACCTGGTTATTGATGAAACGTTTATCGCAGCCGGTCTCAAAACTCACAAAATGGACACATGAACTTCGCCCAGAAACACTAAAACAGTCACCGCCTGATTTTGCCTATCCAGAGCTTAATGAGATGGCAGAGCTAATTAAGGGTTCTTTATCATCCGTCAATGCATCGATGGAACGCGAACAAAAATTCTTACGCTTTACCAGTCATGAATTACGCACACCTATCAGTGTGATCAGAAATAATGTGGAATTAATGCATAAAATTCAGCAAAAACAGTCCAGCGCTTTACCCGATAAGCAGCAGGAAATTTTTGAACGAATTGAACGCGCCAGCCTGACGATGCAGAATCTGTGCGAAACATTATTGTGGCTAAATCGTGATGAGACTGACTCATTGGTCAAACAACATTTTCGTCTGGATGAATTAATCGATAACTTAGTCGATGAATTACGTTATTTGCTCAAAAGCAAACCCGTTACTATCCAAGTTGAAACACAAGCATGTGAGTTGCATGAGTCTTCCGTGGCAGCAAGAATCATCATTGGCAACCTGATAAGAAATGCCTTTCAGCATACCTGGAATGGCCATGTCAGTATTCAACAGCATGGTGCGCAGATCAGCATTCGTAATCATTCCACTCAAGCGGATAAAGGTAATAGCAGCGAAGATCAGGGCTTTGGTTTAGGCCTGCAACTCACCGAACAACTTTGTCGTAAATTGCAGTGGCAGTATCAAAATCAAGTAAATAGTGACGGCCACACTGCGACGTTATCGATTATCCCGGCTCATTCAGCTGAACGGGAATAACCAGTATGAAGGACGTGCCTTTACCAGGCTGTGAGCTTACGCTAATTGAGCCGTGTAACAACTGTGTGATCCACTGGTGGCAAAGGTGTAATCCAAGGCCTGTGTGTCCTTCTCCCCTCGCGTTAGTTTCAAACGGATCAAAGATTTTTTTCAATCGATCCGCCTCAATACCATTGCCATTATCAGAGATTGTTACCGTCACATGATCTAGTGTTTCCTGAAAAACGTCTATCTGAACTTGCCTGCCAGCACGTCCAGCGAAACCATGTGCAATCGCATTATCAATCATGTTCTGGAATAACTGGGAAATAATGCCAGCGTAACTCTGTATCACTAGCTCTTCAGGCCCAGATATATCCAAACGAATATCAAACCCCTTCAGTCTGGGTAAAGATGTTGTGGTGACATCTTTAATCACCAGCATTAAATCAAATTCCGTTGCCTCATCAGTATGTCGGTCAACCGCCAGACGTTTAAAACTGGTGACTAAATCAGTGGCTCTTCGTAGATTTTTTTGAGCAAGTTCAATCGTATCGGCCGTCTGTGTTAAATAATCCTGAAGATCACTTTTTCTCAACCCCTCAGTGACCGCTAAAGCTAGTTGTCTACGGGATGAATCAAGGCTCGATAATGTCAGTGAAGCACCGCCTAACGGCGTATTTAATTCATGAGCTAAACCTGCCACCATCATCCCCATTGAAGACAGTTTACGCAGTTCGACCATGGAGTCCTGCATTTGTTGTTGTTGTTCATAGGCGATCTTTAATTGTTGATTAGAGAGAGATAATGCCTCTTTCTCTATAGCCAGTTCTCTGAACAAGTCATACTGTTTTCGTCCATCGTGAAGAAAACGCCAAATCAAAAACAAGACAATCAGCAAAATCGATATAGCCGGACTAAAGACGATTAAAGCAACTTTTTGCTCGACATCATTTAATAAATCCGGTTCGGAGCTATCAATAAAAAACAGGCGATGACGACTCTCGGCCGTATTATCACCAAGATCTATAACACTGTAACTGATTAGCCTGTTATCTTTTATGAAGTTATGTAATGGCTGTTGCTTAAGTATAGTTCTGATGACATCAGCTTGTAGTAAGGTGTTTGTTCTGACGAGGTAGTCTGTATACGAACGAAAATCAAGCGAAGCATTAGGATGCATAATCCAATAACCTTTATTATCAATTATGCGTAATTTATTGCCTTGCCCCTGGTCGAGAGACTCAAGCATATCATTTAACACAAAATTGATAATTAACACCCCATCCTGTAAACCATCCTCCGGCGCAGTATGCATCACTGCCCGGATAGTTTTTTCGAGAGGCATGATGACTTTCCCATTTTCAATATTGGGGTTTATCGCTGAAATAAATACGTCATCTCCCCGAAGTTTCATCCCTGCCTGAAAATAGTCGCGTTTAGATTTATCTTGTAATTGTTTTTGCTCAACAACGATGATGTCATCGCCATTGATATTGACTCGGACTTTTTCCATCCCATGCTTATCCAGCCACCTCACCTGACTGATATAAGATGAAACGTTTGAGAAATCAGTAAACATCTTTTCTATTGAAGAAAAATCCGGCGGCTGACCAAACGGCAATGATTGTTCAAACTGTTGATTGTAACGAAGCAGACGAATTAACTGTTGGATATGCCCCAGTTCTCTTGAAAAAGTATTCATAGCATTATCGAGCCGATTTTGCTGTGCTTCAAAATACGGCTGATAATTTGATTCAAGTATTTGAAGATAAATGTGATAACTGAGAAAGCTGATAACAAAGAAAATGGGCAGATAGAGAATAACCAGGCTTTGCCATACATTTCTGAATATTAATGGCAGATGAAATCCCTTGGTTTCAGAAGCTGTTACGGGTGTTTTAGTGCCCACCCAACCGCCTCGTCAATAGGCATCGGTCGGGCATAAAAATAGCCCTGCCCTAAAGTACATCCAAGTTCAATCAGCTTATCTCTTTGCAGTGTGGTTTCGACACCTTCAGCAATCACTTTGAGTCCAAACCGTGTAGCAATCCGTATGATCATATCTACCACATGTTCAGACGATTCTCTTTCACCAAGATACTGCACGAACGATTTATCAATTTTTAAGGTAGTTGCAGCCAGTTCTGTCACATGTGATAAAGAAGAGAAACCAGTACCAAAGTCATCAATACTCACATCCATTCCAAGAGCAATGAGCTTTCTCAATGTTGCTGATACCTGCTCATAATCAATCATGGCTAAGGTTTCAGTTATTTCCATATCGACCTGATGCGGCGAAATAGCTTCTGCCTCAAGTAATGACAGAATGGTAGAGGAAAAATCACTGAGTAATAATTCATGGCAGGAGACATTAAAAGAAATAGGTACACTTATCCCAGCAGCCTGTAGTTGTTTGATGGCCGCACAGCATTGCAATAATATGGCTTTATCTAACTGCTCCACTAAGCCCGATGCTTCAGCAATAGGGATAAAAATATCTGGCGGTACCATTTCACCATCCGATTTAAACCAGCGTGCCAGTGCCTCAAAGCCAATCAATCTCCCGCTCACCATATCGACTTTGGGTTGAAGGTAGGCGTGTATTTCATTTGTTGTCAGACCAATATTAAAATCATTCAGCATTTCCAAATGCTTAGAAAACATAGCTTCATTGTCTAAAGAAACATGGTGAAAATGGCTGCTACTGACGGCTCTGAGACGATATAGGTGACTTTCCATTTGTCCAAGTAAACGCTCGGGACTTCGGTTCAATGATGGAGCTAACTGAGCTGAAACGGCTTTCGCAATAATCTTATGCTCACGACGCTGGATCTGGTTTTTCTTACCTAATATCTCATCAAATCTTGAAGCAGATAGTACATGTGACTTATCCAATAAAATTGCAAATGCATCCCGACTGATGATGGCTATTGCTTGTATTCCTTCAACTTGTGATAACTCGTCGTGCACTGTCTTTAATAATTGAATGGCAAACTTCTCACCAAAAGTCACCGTAATATCACTGAATCTATCAATCGAAATTAAAACAATTTGTGCCTGCTCACCCCAATACTCATCAGCAGCCAGTTGTTGACAAAACCAGTTCCGATTATATATCCCGGTTTGCCAATGTTTGAATGCCAGTTCGTTTAAATATTCTGTGAGTGCAATATTGGCAAAACCATTGTAGATATTCTCGCCAAAGACCTTTAGTAAGTGAATATCTGACTCAGTTAATGCTGTGGCGGACTTGACGACAATTAGATAATAGACCGGATTAGGCTGTTTAAATGAAAAATACAATAACGAATAGCGTCCTACAAACATGTGCTGTTTTTGCTGTATTGTTTTTTTTATTCTTTTTAACAGGATTTCATTTTCCAGAATAGTAATTGATTGTCCTACATAAGGTTGATATTGTCCTGTTGCCGCTAAAACCGCGGAGCCTTTCTCTAAATCAAGCGGCTCCGTCATTTTCAAACTCATAATACCGCCGTCGGTGATCCCGATAATCCGGTCGATTTCTTCAAGCACAGTTTGCGAAAAATGGGGTAAGTCGTTCTGTCTTGAAATGGCTTGTGAAGCAGTGACGACTCTTTCTAATCCCTGACGGGCACTTTTTAACTCGTTCATGCGACGCCAGGTTTTCAGATTACCGTTCATCACATTGAATAAGTGCTCTTCACCCAAATCGGTTTTAGACCAGTAATCGTCAATATCATACTGCTCCATCACATCACGATTGGGGGCGACTCCGGGCTGCCCGGTTAGTAAAATAATTCGAATAATAGGATTATTGAGCGTACTGCGGATGTAATCAACTAAGCGTAAGCCAGCATCATCAGATTCCATAACAACATCGAGGAGTATCAAATTAATATCTGGACGCTTTTCCAGGATAAGTCGAGCCTCTTTTGCTGAAGAGGCTGTGAGCACTTCCATGGTATGCCCTTGTACAATCATTCTTGATAAGGCATTGACTAATGATTGTTGAAAAGTGTCATTATCCTCTACACTGAGGACTAACCAACGCGGCTTTTTCGACGTTGAGGAAATAGTATTCTCGGCGTCAAACTCGAAAAAAGAATTGTCTCGATTCATTTCGATAATCCTTTATGAAATTACAGCCACGCTACTCTATATCAATGAATAAAAGTAAGTATTTAGATGCTAGACATCATCATTCATTCTTTAATTTCATTTAGCCAAACAGATGATCAATAATCAACCAAGCATTCGTGTGGTTATAGCTAAAACTGAGCACGATAATATTGATAAAACTGTTTTGCCGTTCTACCACTGTGGCTCCCCCTTCCCATCGCGTAAAGGCGGGCAGCCTCATGTAATTGACTCTTATCAGTACTGATATCGGCAAATAATTTTTCAACTATAGCAAAATAATTTTCCCAGTTAGCTGGGTAGAAAGATAAGGTCAGTCCGAACCTATCCGATAGGGCTAATTTGTCTTCCAGGCTATCAGCATAATGCACTTCACCATCGACTAATCCACTTAGCTGATTTTCAGACTGCTTTTCTGGCAATAGATGACGTCGGTTTGATGTAGCATAAAGTCTGACATGTTCAGGGGGCAGTTCCAATCCACCTTCCAGTAAGGTTTTTAATGGTTTATAACTGGATTCACCGGCTTCAAACGATAGATCATCACAAAAAATGATAAAGCGAAATTGCTCACTTTCTTCTTCCAACTCATCAAGGATTTCAGGCAGAAAACTCAGATCATCTTTATCAATTTGAATGATACGTAAGCCTTGAGGTGCCATTTCATTCAGGAGCGCCTTAATCAGAGAAGATTTACCTGTACCTCTCGCTCCCCATAACAAGGCATGATTGCTGGTTTTACCTTCCAGAAAATGCTGTGTGTTTTCAATAATAGCTTGTTTTTGTCTATCGATTCCCTGCAGTTCATCCATTCGAACAGCGTCAAGACGAACCACCGGCTTTAACTTTTGACTCCGGCTTCGCCAAATGGCGGCATAAACCTGATGCCAATCAATACGCATAATATCTCCTTCATTTATTCAAATGGAGCTAGCATAGCATTATCTATGTTAGTGGAGAGAAGAAGACATACTCAGCGCTTGATTGATTCGGGTAGAGACTCTGGCACGGCGTTTTTTTGCCCAGATAATAATACCGGTGACGCTGAAAATCGCTATCATCAGTCCCATAATAGAAACCATCACTCTCCCTGGTAGACCTATGATGCGGCCAGAGTGTAATGGGAATTGGGCTTGAATAAAAATATCTCCGGCAGTTCCTTGTCCCGGCAATTTACCACCAAGGTATTCACCACTTTTACCATCAAAATACAGCCATGGATTACCTAAACCACCATCACCATGATCATTCTCTGGTCTATAAAAACCAACCCCGTAAACATCGTAGTGAGATGCATAAAAAATACCGCCGGCTGGATCTGTAATCCCCATTTTATCGGCCTGCTCACGCGCAAGGGGTAAAATTTGTTCGCGTGTCAGTTCAGCATTCACCGGCTCATCCAATGCTGTGGGCGTACGCTGATCAAATGGTGTTGGTGTCAGTTCAGAAAAAACAGATATCACTGGTCGCATCACTTCGTTATTCAGATTCATCGAAATCGATGTTACAGCCAATATCAATACAAATCCCCAGAGCCAAACTCCTCCAGAACGGTGCAAATCAAAGTTTAATTTGTAACCGCCTTTTTTCCAGCGAAACCGGAATGACTTTTTCCAACTTTTGGCTTTTGGGAAGCTAATCCATAATGCAATAAAGCTATCTATCGTCCAGACAATAGCAATAATTCCCATAAAGAGAATACCAAGCTCTATACCAAAACCATCTGGAATATGCATGCTGTAATGTAGCTTGTATAAAAAAGGAAGAATATTCTCGCGGCTCAGTGATATCTGGCCCCACATTCTGGTTGTCTGGACTTCTGACGTCGCAGGATCAATCGCAACTTGATTGAAATCAACAGGTGCTGCCTTACCTGTTTCAGGTAAAGGTCTCGGCATCACTGTCATCAATAAACTATGATCAGCTTCAATATTGAGTGGCATAAAGCTGACCATTAACTGTGGGTTTTCCGCTTCGAATTTATTTGCAAGTGCTAACGGACTTACCAAATCGTTATCTAGGCTTTGTGTTTTTGCTTTATAAAGCTGAGGGTTTAACCACTCATCCACCTCATGATCCCATGAAATGATTGCCCCCGTCAGTCCCGCAATAAACAGAAAAACTGCCGTAGCCAGACCAAACCAGCGGTGAGCGACGACCCAGATTGAACGCATATTAACCACCATTAGCAATTATCAAATCAATATCAGCTTATGAATTTAACTGGAAAGCAATAGGCACATTAACTTCGAGCTGAGACTGCGTCATATCATCAGGAAACGATGGCAGTGGCTGTGCTTTTTTTAACATGCTAATTACGGCTTCATCCAAACGTGCTGAACCTGAACTTTTTGTAATACGAAACTCCAGCACCTTGCCGGTACGATCGACAATAAAAAAGAGTTTAACAATCCCTTCTTCACCACGACGCCTAGATGCCATAGGGTAGCGCTTATGCTTAGCAAGCGTAGCAGCGAGTTCACTGTAATACGATTTCTGTGCAGCAATTTGACCACCACTCAATTGAGTACTAGCTTGGCCGGTAGTCTTTTTCTGTGATGTTTGTTTATTATCACTTGTGCTTGTTGTGCTACTGGCTACAGTGTGCTGTTTAACTGGCTTAACCGGCTCTACTTCTTTCTCAATAACCTCTTCAACCACTTTTTGTGGTTTAGGCTTCGGTTGTGCTTTTACTTTTGTCTCTGTTTTTTGTTTTGCTTCCAATTTTTTCGGCTCAATCACCGGCTCAGGCTCAACAACAGGTTCAGGTTCCACTACGTGCTGAGGTTGAGGTTCTGGCTCTTTCTGTGGCTCCGGCTCTGGTTCGGTTTCAGTCGATTGTTCTTCTGTTTTCTCTACTTCACCAAGATCACCCAGCATACCGAGATCAATTTCTACTCCCTGCAATCCCTCTAATTCAGCGCCATGCTCTTCTTCAGCATGATAAGTAAAGAAAGCAAAGCCTGCGGCGTGAATAGCAACCGCTATAAACAGCGCAAATATCCAATAACGATGTTTTGTCATGACACTTCCGCTTGTTTTTGTGTGGCTAGTGAAACACGTTTAATACCTGACTGTTTGATAATCGATAATACGTGCTGTAAGCGTTCGACAGGCAAACTGCCATCCACTTTGACTAAAATACGAAACTTGTCTTTATCTGCTGCAGCCTCAAATTGCTTGTTGATAGCGGGTAATAATGCATTATCGTCCACAATGTCCTGCTCAATCGCTACTTGACCATTGTCAGATACCACAATAACCAGAGGCTGCTCTATCTGTTTTGTCTCACTAGACGATAAAGGCGGTTGGACTTTAATTGGATCGGATTGACTGATATGGCCTGCTACCATAAAAAAGATAAGCATTAAAAAAACAATATTTATCAGTGGTACCAGACTATCATCCTGATCTGGTTTTTTATGTTGAATTGTTTGCCCGACTTTCATCAGTTCACTCCAGCCAGACTGACTGATTTGGCACCGGCTTGTTTAAATGCATCCAGTAAATCAATCATTGTTTGCGTTTCAATACCTGATTTCACATCAATGACATACACGGCTTCAGGATCCTGTTTAACGACTGTCATAACAGAATCCATATCTTTAAGAGATAAGGTCATATTGCCGATTTTATATTTGCCGTCGTTAGATATCAGCGTTACCACACGCTGATCACGTGATTCAGACTGTGATTCACTCGGGGCCGATACGTCAATTTGGCGCCACTGAATAAAGGTGGACGAGAGCATAAAAAATAATAGCAGAATGAACACAACATCAATCAGTGGTGTCAGGCTAATCGCTCTTTTATGTCTTGGCTGTTCAGTATTAAGCAGCATGGCGCATGGTTTTATTATCTGCAGAAACAGGCTGAGCACGTTCAACAGTAAAGATTTGTGTGACGGTGTCGTTCATTAATGCAGCGACACGTTCAACCTTACGTTCCATCCAGTTATGTACAGTCACCACAGGAATAGCGACAGCAAGACCGACAGCAGTGGTCAACAATGCCTGCCAGATACCACCTGATAACACAGAAGGATCAACCTGATTTCCCGCTGCTTCCATTTGCTGAAAAGCTACGATCATTCCTAGTACAGTACCTAACAAACCTAATAATGGACTTAATGTGGCAATCACTTCCAATGGTCGTAAATACGCACGTAATTGATTGAGACGAAGCGTTGCAACACGATCCAGCTCTTCTTTTAACGTGGCCAAATCCATTTTATGTTGTGTTAAACCACGAATAGAGATTAAGACTAATTCATCTACCGGACGTTTTGGATTGAGTCTCACCATGGCTTCAGCCGCATCACCTTTTTGCCAGTCACGAATCACAGACTTGAGGTGTTTTGCAGACTCTGGACGCGTAGACATAAACTGCCAAAGTTTGATTAACACAATCGCTAAAGCGATAACCGAAAATCCCGTTAGAATCCAGACAACCGGACCGCCAACATGCATGAATTCAGCAAATTGAGACATAACCGCATCAGGTTGCTGCTGAGTTAATGTGCTGACATCCGTACCATTCAATGCATCAGTTATCCCTGTAGTAACTGCACTTGGATCAGCATTGGCAGCAGAATCTACATTCGTTGCTGTGTCTGTACTATTGCCAATATTCTCTGCTGCACTTACTGCGTCATTTTCTTGAGCCATAAATCCCCCTTATCAATTTATCAATGATAATCGTTATCATTTAGCTTATCAAGAGGAACTCTTTCCTATTTATATAAGGTCTGCTCAGGTCTGTGATTGTCTGAATGGTGATAAAAATTTATATTTATTTTGATAAAAAAAAGCCCCGCATTGCGGGGCTTTTTCAGAACACATTAAAGAAAAATTTATTCTTCTTCTTTTGTTTCTTCATTAACCGCTTTCATACTTAAACGAATACGGCCTTGGCGATCAACTTCCAGAACTTTCACCTGGATTAAATCGCCTTCAGAGAGTTTATCCGACACATTTTCAACACGTTCTTCAGAAATTTGAGAAATATGTACCAGACCATCTTTACCAGGCAGAATGGTGACAAACGCACCAAAGTCCATTAATTTAGCGACGCGACCTTCATAGATCTTGCCAACTTCAACTTCAGCTGTAATATCTTCTACTCGGCGTAATGCCTGTTGTCCGGCATTGTAATCAGAAGAGAAGATCATCACGGTACCGTCATCCTGGATATCGATTGTAGCGCCTGTTTCTTCGGTAATTGCACGGATAGTAGCACCACCTTTACCAATAACATCGCGAATTTTATCTGCATTGATTTTAATGGTGATGATGCGAGGTGCAAACTCAGACATTTCAGTACGATGTGAAGAAATGACCGCATTCATTTTTGTCAGGATATGCATACGACCATCACGTGCCTGTGCTAATGCAGTGCGCATGATTTCTTCATTGATACCTTCGATCTTGATATCCAT
>NZ_DDCG01000001.1:0-17049 GCF_002335235.1 Methylophaga sp. UBA2012
GGCGAATTTTATTCCGTGGCGTTAACCAACAATTACCAGCAGGCCGATACCGTCACCAAGATGATTCATCTGGGTAAAAACACCAGTTCAACGATCATTTCCAAAGGTATCTCGGCTGGTCGTTCACAAAATGCTTATCGAGGTCTGGTACGAATTGGACCTAACGCGGAAAACGCTCGCAACTATACCGAGTGTGACTCTTTATTAATGAGTGATACCTGTGGTGCGCATACTTTCCCTTATATCGAAGTGAAAAATCCGACTGCAAAAGTTGAACATGAGGCATCCACATCGAAAATCAGTGAAGACCAACTGTTTTACTGTAAACAGCGTGGATTAGATGCAGAAGATGCTGTGTCGATGATCGTGAATGGTTTTTGTAAACAAGTCATACGTGAATTACCAATGGAATTCGCGGTAGAAGCACAAAATCTACTCGGTTTGTCATTAGAAGGTTCCGTGGGTTAAACCATAAGAGAACTGCCAAACAATATTCAGAAATTTTAGAGAGTGAAGATGTTAACAATTAAAAACTTACACGCCAGCGTTGATGGCAAAGAAATTCTTCGCGGTATTGACCTGACAGTTAACCCTGGTGAAATCCATGCGATCATGGGCCCTAATGGTGCTGGTAAAAGTACGCTGTCGAATGTTCTTGCCGGACGTGATGGTTACGAAATTACCCAAGGTGAAGTCATCTATAAAGGTGAAAACTTATTAGAGCTTGAGCCTGAAGAACGTGCACAACGTGGTGTTTTCCTGGCATTCCAATATCCAGTAGAAATTCCTGGTGTCAGCAATGTTTATTTGCTGAAAGCGGCTTTGAATGCCGTGCGTAAATATCAGGGCCTGGAAGAAGTCGACGCGATGGATTTCTTAACTCTGGTTCGTGAAAAAATGAAACTGGTTAAGATGAATGAAGAATTCCTTCACCGTAACGTTAACGAAGGTTTTTCTGGTGGTGAGAAAAAGCGTAATGAAATTCTGCAAATGGCGGTATTAGAGCCGGCATTAGCGATTCTTGATGAAACCGATTCAGGACTGGATATTGATGCATTACGTACCGTTTCAGAAGGCGTGAATGCGCTCCGTGCTGAAGATCGTTCTATCGTGATGATTACCCACTACCAGCGCTTGTTAGATCATATTGTTCCTGATTTTGTTCATGTGTTATCTGAAGGACGTATCGTTAAATCAGGTGATAAAGAACTGGCAAAAGAACTGGAAAAATCAGGTTACAGCTGGATTTATGATGCGCCTGAAGGTGAGACTGCATGAAACAGTTAACGGATATCACAACACCTTTTGACGATATCGCCGCGACTCAGACTTTACCCGGTCAAGAGCTTGGTTGGCTGCAGCAGTTACGCCAACAAGCCCGTGCGCAATTTCAGCGTCAAGGATTACCCTCTAAAAAAGTTGAAGACTGGAAATACACGTCTTTATGGGCTTTATCTCAAGAGGCATTCACACACGAAGCTGCTGCGAGCCAGTTGGATGAGATGCGTTGTTCACAGGTCGCATTACTGGAAACTGCCTATCGATTAGTCATTGTTGATGGCCAATTCAGTGCTGAGTTATCACATCTGGATGGTCTAGAGGCTGGACTGACTGTAGAGCCGCTTTCACAGGCATTTCCTAAAACAAAATCAGTGTTAGGTCAGCAGGTGTCGCTTGAAAAAGCTGGCTTGAATGCCCTCAATACGATGTTGATGACCGAAGGGGCCTATATTCAGGTTACTGCGAACACCAAGGTATCCAAGCCGGTAGAGTTGCTGGTGATTAATACGGGTGAAACCGATAAACTGGCTACGCATTTACGTCATGTGATCGATATCGCTGAAGATGCTGAATTAACACTGGTCGAGCATTATGTCAGCCTAGCTGATAACAGCGTTGGATTGACAGATGTCATTTCAGAAGTGAACTTGGCAGAAAAGGCTCATTTGAGTCATTTCAAATTACAGCATGAGTCCTTGTCTCATTATCATATAGCGACATTGGCCGGTAAGCAGGCGAGCAGCAGTGTCTGGCATACCAATAATATTTCTCTAGGGGCTAAACTGGCGAGAAATGATATTCATAGCCAGCTATTGGGTGAGCAGGCCCATGTGACAATGGATGGCTTATATCTGGTTGCTGGAAAGCAACATGTCGATAACCACACACGCATCGATCATGCTGTGCCCAATACCACTAGTGAAGAGATCTACAAAGGCGTGTTGGATGGTGATAGCCATGCCGTCTTTAACGGCAAAGTTATCGTGCATAAAGATGCACAGAAAACAGATGCGAATCAGAGTAACCGTAATTTACTGCTGTCGCGCACTTGTGAAATTGATACCAAGCCTGAAATGGAAATTTATGCTGATGACGTCAAATGCGGTCACGGTAGTACCGTTGGTCAGTTGGACGAACAGCAATTATTTTTCCTGCGTGCTCGTGGCATGAATGAAACCAGTGCTCGAAGCTTATTGACCTATGCGTTTGCTGTTGAAGTGCTGCAACGAATTTCAGATATGCCGATTCGCCAGGCCCTATCAAATGTGATCGAAACGCGATTACCGCGAGGTGCGTAAGTTATGACGCAATCTACTCATAATTTGGTCGATACAATGCTGAATGATTTTGACATTGCTGCTATTCGTCATGATTTTCCAATCCTGAATCAGCAAATTAACGGACATCCTTTAGTCTACTTAGACAATGCCGCGAGCAGCCAAAAACCTGTTCAGGTCATTGATGCCGTGGATCAGTATTATCGGCTTGATAATGCTAATGTCCATCGTGGTGTGCATAGACTGAGTCAACGCGCCACAGATGCTTATGAAGGTGCCAGAAGCAAAATAAGAGGCTTCCTGAACGCGAAGTCGGATAAAGAAATTATCTTTGTT
The DNA here is from genome assembly GCF_002335235.1 of Methylophaga sp. UBA2012. Taxonomy (NCBI): domain Bacteria; kingdom Pseudomonadati; phylum Pseudomonadota; class Gammaproteobacteria; order Thiotrichales; family Piscirickettsiaceae; genus Methylophaga; species Methylophaga sp. UBA2012. Next base: position 2,895 of record NZ_DDCG01000001.1, read on the forward strand.
CGCGGTGCAACAGAAGCTATTAATTTAGTGGCTCAAAGTTTTGTCAGGCCCCAACTGCAAGCGGGTGATGAGATTCTTATCAGTTACCTTGAGCATCATGCCAATATTGTGCCGTGGCAAATGGTCTGTGAACAGACTGGGGCTACGTTAAAGATCATCCCGATGACAGAGTCAGGTGAGCTGAATTTGTCCGGATTGGATGAGCTGCTGACCGACAAAACCAAAATCATGGCTGTTGGCCAAGTCTCTAATGCATTAGGTACGGTCAATCCGGTCAAACAAATGACGGAAAAAGCCAAAGCTAAAGGCATCCCTGTATTGATTGACGGCGCACAAGCGGTGCCACATATGCAAGTTGATGTGCAGGAGTTGGATTGTGACTTTTATGTTTTTTCAGGCCATAAAATGTTTGCACCAACGGGGATTGGGGCTTTATACGGTAAACAAGCCTTATTAGAAGCCATGCCGCCATGGCAAGGTGGTGGCGATATGATTCTTTCTGTGAGTTTTGACCACACAGAATACAACGCATTACCGTATAAATTTGAAGCCGGTACCCCGCATATCGCTGGTGCAGTGGGCTTAGGGGCGGCTATTGATTACATGCAGTCAATCGGTATTGAAAAAATCGCCGCCTACGAACACGCCCTGCTTGAATTAGCCACGGATAAATTATCGGCTATTGATGGCGTCAGGATCGTTGGTACAGCGGAACACAAAGCCAGTGTTTTATCGTTTCTGATTGAAGATGTTCATCCTCATGATGTGGGTACTATTTTTGATCAGCAAGGTGTTGCTATACGTGCTGGCCATCACTGTGCTCAACCTGTTATGCAATATTATGGTATTGCTGCCACAGCACGCGCTTCATTTGCTTTCTACAATACTGAACAGGAAATTGACGCGCTGGTTAAAGCTATTAACACCACACAGGAGTTGTTTGCCTGATGAGTGATTTACGAGATCTCTATCAACAAGTGATCATGGATCACAAGAAAAAGCCGCGTAACTTCAGAGAAATTACCGATGCGAATCATATGGCACATGGTAATAACCCCTTATGTGGTGATGCTTTAGTTGTCTATGTAAAACTTAATGGCGATGTCATTGAAGACATCAGTTTCCAGGGCAGTGGTTGTGCGATTTCAGTAGCATCTGCGTCTTTAATGACGGAAACCCTGAAAGGGAAAACCCTAGCCGATGCTGAGGCACTTTATGAAGATGTTCATAAAGCTCTAACCGGTGATAAAAATGCTGTTGAGCTTACTGGCAAATTACAGGTCTTGGCAGGGGTAAAAGAGTTTCCTGCGCGCGTTAAATGCGCCACATTGTCCTGGCATACCGTTCATGCCGCAGTTGACAATGATCACGATATTTCAGTTTCTACAGAATAAAAGGGCAGGTTTATGAACGATCAATATCAAATCAGCCCGGAACAGTTAAAAGAAGATGTGATAGATGTATTAAAGACCATCTATGACCCGGAAATACCGATTAACATCTACGAACTGGGCCTGATTTACGATATTCAAATCAGTACCTCAGGTAATGTGAATATCGATATGACTCTGACTGCACCAGGTTGTCCTGTTGCCCAGTCATTCCCAGGTGATGTCGAATCTCGGGTAATGTCTGTTCCCGGTGTAAAAAAAGCGCACGTGGAATTGGTGTGGGAGCCTCAATGGACCAAAGATATGATGACTGAAGCTGCGCAGTTACAACTGGGCATGTTTTAGCACATCATTTTTATCCTGACAAAAAGGCCTGTGATGATAAATAAGTCATCACAGGCCTTTTTTATTATTTAGTATTTATCTGTGTAGTTTTACGAGTAGATATGATGTTAGTCGTTTGATGGCTGCTGTGGCGTATCAATAACAAATCGATATTGTTTTCCACAGTGTAGAATAACTTCCTTTTGTTGGCGTTTGAGTATTCGCATTTCTATTTTAATTTCACCAAACCCATCATGAGTTAGTACATCATCAAATAACTCGAGTAATTTGTTTTTGACCTTATCAGTCTTAATATCTTTTATTTCACTCATTCAGGCTATTCAGGTTGTTATGATTAACTGCCAATGTTAGGTGTCTGTAGATGTAAGTGTTATAGGAAGAATTCCTTTTTTTGTGAATAACAGAAAGTAGTATTAAAAACCGTCGGTGCTAAAGTTCTATTTTCAGTTATTAATGTGTAAATCATGTTATGAACAAGACTAAGAATACTGGCGTCGAAGTGAATGACTTACCCGTGGAGCCGTAAAGGATGAGCTTAAGAGGATTGATTAATTTACGGATAGTTATTTCGGTACTGGTTATCATCGCACTGGGAGCCAGTTTAGCTGTGTGGCAGGCGCGTGAGTCAGTCAGGGATGAAGTGACATCTTCCTATAATTTGGCACTGCAAATGGTTGAGTTTGGACTTAATCAGTTCACGCGGGATGAGCATACCGAGAGTGAATGGCTGGAACAAATCAGTCGCTTACGTGAAACACGTCATTTACAGATCACGATCTTTGACCAGGCTGGGAATGAAACCATGCTGAGAGGTGAAAAGAGTGACATCACTGATGATGCACCACCTCAATGGTTTATTGAGGCGGTGATGATGGATAGCATTAGCTCGGCCTATGAAATCAAACTGCCTAATGATGCGATTAAACGCATTGTAATTAGTGCTGACCCAATGGATGAAATTCATGAAGCCTGGCGGGAGTCACTAGTCTATTTCTGGTCGATTGTATTAATGCTCGGTATTATTTTCTTAGCTATCAATGTCGTGTTTCATTCGATGTTAACGGCGGTGAAAACCATTTTATCGGGTTTAAAAACGGTGGAAAGTGGTAATTATGAACAACGATTACCGCGGTTTCGCATTAGTGAATTTGATGCTATAGCGGCAGAGATTAATAACCTGACCGGTGCGTTAAATGCGGCCCGACAAAATAATCAGGCGCTGGCAAGACATACTATGCATATTCAGGAAAATGAACGTCGACATATGTCACGTGAATTACATGATGAAATGGGGCAGTCTCTTACTGCAGTGAAAGCGATGGCTGTTGTGGCTAAACAATCCGATAGCAAAGTCCAGAGTATTGCTGATTCGATTATCGAAATTTGTAATCATTTATCTGGGGTTGTGCGATCGATGATGAGAACATTACATCCTCTCAGCTTAACTGATTTAGGACTGGTGGCGACCCTGACCGACCTAGTCGGTGAATGGAAACGTCGGCAGCCGTCCCTGGATATTCATTTAAATTACGATGACTGTATTGATGACTTGGATGAGGAAGTGGCGATCCATGTTTATCGTATTGTGCAGGAATGTTTGACCAATGTCGTACGTCATGCCAGAGCCAATCTGGCCAATATCAGCGTCAGGCAGAGCCTTGTTCAGCAGAAAAAATGGGTAGTGATACAAGTCTCCGATGATGGTATCGGCGGTTCATCATCAGGCGAAGGCTTTGGTGTTCTTGCTATGCGTGAGAGAGTAGAAAGTATGGGAGGACTGTTTATGTTCGAGTCTTCACCAGATGATGGTGTGACAGTGACCGCACGTATGCCATTTATAGAGAAGTAGTATGAATAACAATAATAAAATCAAAGTACTGTTAGTCGATGACCATGAAGTAGTACGAGCAGGATTTCGAATTTTACTATCATCACAACCCTTTATCGGGCAGATTAGTGACCTGGACAGAGGGGAGTTAGTCACACAGGAATATGAACGCTTCAAACCCGACGTGGTAGTGATGGATTTATCCATGCCTGGCATCGGTGGGCTTGAAACTATCCGTCGACTTCAAAAGCTGGATTCTGACGCGGTTATTTTGGTCTACAGCATTCATGATGAGGCTATTTATGTTGAACGCGCACTGGAAGCGGGTGCGATGGGTTATGTCAGTAAAAATAGTGCAGCCGAAGTGCTGGCTGAAGCGGTTAAAAGTGTGGCAGAAGGCAAGCGATATATTGAAGAAAGTCTGCTCCCTGAAGTTGATGATGTCCGGCATGACAATATCGAGCATTATCGAAAAGTGCTGGACTTACTTTCACCACGTGAATTTGATGTATTTTGTCGGCTGGCAAAAGGCATGACTGCCCATGAAGTTGCCGCAGATATGCACCTGGGTTATAAAACCATTGCTAACTACAATACACAGATTAAAAGTAAACTGCGGGTAAATACCGCAGCAGACCTGGCTAATATTGCGGTTGTGTTAGGCATTATCAAACCTTGATGGCTGGGACGCCTTCTTTTATTCGATATCATCAATATCGTTGTGAGCCGTAACTTAAAAAAGCTGACTTGAATCCATCGTCGTTTTACTGTTTAACTGATGCTAATGTGAATCAGAAGTGAGGTACGTCGATGCGTGGTATTAAGGCGAAAGATCCAATTTATATTCCTCATGCTGGGCCGGCCTTACTTGCCACACCTTTACTGAATAAAGGCACTGCCTTTAGCGAGCAGGAACGTCATGATTTTAATCTCAATGGTTTAATTCCACATCGATTTGAAACGATTGAAGAACAGGCGGAAAGAGCCTATCTGCAATATAAAACCTTCAAAGCCCCCATCAATCAGCATATCTATTTGCGTTATCTTCAGGATAACAATGAAACCTTATTTTATTATTTATTAAAAGCGCACCTGGTTGAGATGATGCCGATTATTTATACGCCGACAGTAGGTGAAGCTTGTGAACGCTTTTCTGAAATTTATCGGCGGGCGCGTGGTGTATTTATTTCCTATCCCGATAAAGATCGCATTGATGACATTCTGCACAATGTCACTAAAGATAAGATCAAAGTTATCGTGGTCACTGATGGCAGCCGGATTCTCGGACTGGGTGATCAGGGCGTGGGGGGAATGGGTATCCCTATTGGCAAGTTATCACTTTACACCGCCTGCGCTGGGATAAGCCCAGCTTATACCTTACCGGTGATGTTGGATATTGGGACTAACAATAAGGCCTTACTTGATAATCCGCTTTATATCGGCTGGAAACATAAACGTATAAACGACGCAGAATATGATGAGTTTATCGACCTGTTTATCCAGGCAATCAAAAAACGCTGGCCCGATGTCTTATTACAATTTGAGGATTTCGAACAAAGCAAAGCGCTGCCGATACTGGAGCGATATCAACAACAATTGTGTTGTTTTAATGATGATATTCAAGGCACGGCTGCAGTAACTGTCGGCTCTTTATTGGCGGCGTGTAAAGCAAAACATGAAACATTGTCACAGCAGACTATCGTATTTGCAGGAGCGGGTTCTGCCGGTTGTGGCATTGCTGAGCAGATAATCCGACAAATGATGACAGAAGGGCTTAGTGAAGCTCAGGCCCGCGAACGTGTATTCATGATTGATAAAGCCGGACTATTAATGGATGACATGGCTGGCTTATTCGATTTTCAACGCCGTCTAAGCCAAAAGGCCACTCTGCGAACAAAGTGGGAGGTTGATAAAATTACGCTGGATTTAACGGATGTTATTCATCACGCTTCACCGACAGTACTTATAGGGGTCTCTGGGCAGGCGGGATTGTTTAATGAGACAGTCATCAAAACGATGTTAGCCCATTGTGAGCGGCCCATTATCTTTCCTTTGAGTAATCCTTCAAAGCAGATTGAGGCCTTGCCTGAGTCACTGCTTAGTTGGACGGAGGGTAAAGCCATTATCGCTACTGGTAGCCCCTTTAACACGGTTGTCTATCAAGGTAAAACCTATCCAATTGCACAGTGTAATAATAGCTATATTTTTCCTGGGATTGGTTTGGCCGTTATTGCTGGCCAAATCAAACACATCACACATGAAATGATGATGGTTGCAAGTGAGGTGCTGGCAACACACTCACCACTACTTAATGGAGAAGGAGAGCAGTTACTGCCAGCCTTGGATGATATAGCTGAGTTAAGTAAAAATATGGCATTTCAAATTGTGAAAATTGCGCAAAATCAGCAACTGGCTTCTAAGATATCGGATAGTGAATTAGAACAAAAGATTGAAGAGCTCTTCTGGCATCCACAATATCGTCACTATAAACGTGTCAGTGTTTAGGAAAAATTTCCTTCATACCATTTGATATCATTTTATGAAATAGGAATTTGTCCTATTTTTACCAATGGATGTTATACTTTACTCACAAGTTTGATCATTGCTCTTGTGGGTAGAGACTGATCTTTTGATCTATCTAATCTAATAAGGAGCTCAACTCTATGACTTCAATGTTTTTGAAGACAATCCCTGCCGTCCTTGCTTTAAGCATTAGTTCAACTGCATTTGCTGAAAATGATAATTATGATTTGGATGATATCCGTAGCTGGGATATCGTAAAAATTGAAACTTGTCTGGATGCCGCTTTGGATACTATTCCTGGTCATGCACGTAAAGTTGAAATGAAAATGGAAGGCGATGATCCTATTTATGAATTTGATATTGAAGCGAAAGCCGATGGCAAGACCTACAATGTTGAATGTAATGCGGAAGAAGGTTTCATTGGTGAGATTGAGCGTGAAGTCGATGCTAATGATCCCGTTTTCAAAAAATTAGCGAAAATTTCACAAGCTGAAGCGAAAGAATTTGCCTTAGCTATACATCCAGGTAAAGTTGTTGCTTCAGAATATGAAATCGGTTTCGATGGCGATGCGACCTACGAATTTGATATTCAAAGCATTCATGGCTATGAAGTCAAAGTCGATGTGGATGCCACAACTGGTGAAATTGAAGAAGCCAATATTGAACTTTATGAAATTGGTATGGAAAAAGAATAAGTTATTATTCTGACATTAAAAAAGCCGCTATAAATAGCGGCTTTTTTTATCGCTTAGTTTAGCTTTAGCTCAATGCTTTAAGTTGTTGTTCAAGTAATTCATAGGATTGCTGCAGTTCAGCGAGTTTCTCTTTTTCTTTGGCAACAACATCTGCCGGTGCTTTGGCGACGTAGTTTTCATTAGATAGCTTACCTGAAGACTGTTTAATGATCTTATCCAGTTTCGCCATTTCTTTATTCAGACGGTTAATTTCAGCGTCTTTATCAATCAAACCTTCCAGCGGAATTAAGATTTCCATTTTACCGACTAAGGCTGTTGCAGCAGCAGGAGCTTTACCTTCCAGGATATCAATTGATTCCAGATTGGCTAGACGGCTCAGGAACTGTTGATTGCTGGTTAAAATGGCTTTATCAGAATCAGAAGCATCTTTCAGTAATACCGGCAGTGCTTTTTTCGGCGCGATATTCATTTGTGAGCGAATAGAGCGAATACCAGTAACAAATTGCATGACCCATTCCATTTCAGTCACCGCACTCTGATCAACTTTACTTTCATCAGCAAGCGGGTAAGGTTGACGCATAATCGTCTCGCCTTTAACACCTGCTAACGGTGCAATCGTCTGCCAGATTTCTTCTGTGATAAACGGCATAAACGGATGTGCCATTCTTAATGTCGCTTCAAGCACTCGTACCAGTGTACGACGTGTGCCGCGTTTTGCTGCATCAGATGCTGATTCACTGTTTAATACCGGTTTCGATAGCTCTAAATACCAGTCACAGTAGTTGTTCCAGATAAATTCATAAATACCCTGTGCGGCATGATCAAAGCGATAAGCCTCAATCGCTGTACTGACTTCTTTTTCAGCGATTTGCAATTGAGAGATAATCCAGCGATCCGCCAGACTGAGTTCAACCTGATCATTATCAACACCGGTGTCTTGTCCTTCGGTGTTCATTAAGACGTAACGTGCTGCATTCCATAATTTATTACAGAAATTACGGTAGCCAGCGATACGGTTCATATCAAAGTTGATATCACGTCCGGTAGAGGCGAGCGAAGCAAAGGTAAAGCGCAGTGCGTCTGTACCATGAGCTTCAATGCCATCCGGGAATTCTTTGCGTGTGGCTTTCTCAATTTTTTCAGCCAGTTGTGGTTGCATCATGCCCGAAGTACGTTTTTGTACCAGCGTTTCCAAATCAATGCCGTCGATGATGTCGATGGGATCCAGCACATTGCCTTTGGATTTCGACATCTTATGACCATGTGAGTCACGGACCAGGCCATGGATATACACTTCTTTAAATGGCACATCGCCCATAAAATGAATGCCCATCATCATCATTCTGGCTACCCAGAAGAAAATAATGTCAAAACCGGTGACCAACACATTGCCCGGATACCAGGTTTTTACTGCTTCATCATCTTTAGGCCAACCCAACGTTGAAAATGGCCAAAGTGCAGAGGAGAACCATGTATCGAGTACGTCTTCATCCTGAGTTAACTCGACGTCTGCTCCCAGATTGTTTTCTACGCGAACGGTATTTTCATCGTGACCGACATACACATTACCTTGTGGATCGTACCAGGCAGGGATTCTGTGCCCCCACCAGAGTTGGCGTGAAATACACCAATCCTGAATATCACGCATCCAACTGAAATACATATTTTCATAGGATTTCGGCACAAATTTCACTTTACCGGTTTCAACCGCCTCAATGGCTGGTTTGGCCAGTGTTTTTGCATCAACATACCATTGATCGGTCAGCATCGGTTCAATGACCACGCCACCGCGATCGCCATAAGGCACCGTCAGATCATGATCCTTGATCTCTTCCAGCAGACCAGCTGCGTCAAAATCAGCCACAATCGCTTTACGGGCAGCAAAGCGCTCCAGTCCACGATAGGCTTCCGGAATGCTGGCCTCGAGTTCAGTATTAGCACTGCCATCAGTATTAAATACTTGTGGAACGTCACGTACATCGGCATTGAGGGTGAAAATATTGATCATTGCCAGGCCACAACGCTTGCCGACTTCATAGTCATTGAAGTCATGGGCTGGAGTAACTTTCACCGCGCCTGTGCCTTTTTCCATATCGGCATGTTCATCGCCAACAATCGGAATACGTCTATTCACTAACGGCAAAATAATCTCTTTACCAATCAGAGCCTTGTAGCGAAGATCTTCGGGGTTCACCGCGACACCGGTATCACCTAACATGGTTTCCGGCCGGGTTGTAGCGACGACAATATAGTCCTTGCCTTCACTGGTTTTCAGTCCATCTGCAAGTGGATAGCGAAGGTGCCACATATGGCCTTTTTGTTCGCGGTTTTCCACTTCCAGATCAGAAATGGCTGTGTGTAATTTCGGGTCCCAGTTCACCAGGCGTTTGCCGCGATAGATCAGACCTTCTTTATACAGCTTAACGAAGACATGTTTAACGGCTTCAGACAGATCGTCATCCATCGTAAAGCGATCACGTGACCAGTCGAGTGAGGAACCAAGACGACGTAACTGACGGGTAATATTACCGCCGGATTCTTCCTTCCATTCCCAGATACGTTTAGTGAAATCTTCTCTTCCTAGGTCGAGACGGGTTTTACCTTCAGCGTTAAGTTGGCGCTCTACCACCATTTGTGTAGCGATACCCGCGTGGTCGGTGCCCGGTTGCCATAAGGTATTGTCACCTTTCATGCGGTGATAACGAGTCAAGGTATCCATGATGGTGTTATTAAAGCCATGACCCATATGCAGGCTACCGGTCACATTGGGTGGGGGTAGCATAATGGCGTAGGGTGAACCTTCACCTGTCGGCTTAAACTCGCCAGCCTGCTCCCATTTCTGGTACCAGCGTTGCTCAATTGCGTCAGGGTTGTATGTTTTTTCCATGTGATGTCTTGTCTGTCTGGTCGGTGTTCGGGATATACGAATGTCGTATGTATACGCTGTAAATAAACGACGCATTATACCTGCTGCGACAACATCTGTTCAGAGGCAATATGGATTTCGTATTTTTAGCGGTTTGCTAGCTTGGTTCAAACGTGAAAAGTTTCTATCTCATAGCCACGTTGTTTGTAAAACTGGAAGCGTTGACGACCAGCTTGTTTGCTTGATTCATTATCATCAATTACTTCAGCTACACGTTCAAATTGGCTGAAGAACATGGGTTGTTCTTCGGTGAGATTAATTAGTACATCCATCAGTCTGGGAGGCTTTTTGTCTTGATAGCCGATAAGTACCGGACTCTGATTATCTGAACTGTCAGTGATTTCATGTGGTACAAAGCTGTCAGGCCGAATAGCCCACAGTGCCGTATCGACTGACTGACCATGATCTTCTGAAACGGTATGGATATAGATTTGATGGCCCTGATGATAGGCTTTCTCAGCGAGACGACAGGCAAATGCCTGCCGCTTTTCAAGCTCGCTTGATTTCAGAATGTAGAAACTGATTCGGGTCATGATGATTTGTTAGCGTCGATACGATTTAATAAGTATTGAACTAACATTGGGACTGGACGACCCGTTGCCCCTTTATTTTTTCCACTAGTCCATGCTGTCCCAGCGATGTCTAAATGTGCCCAGGTATATTTTTCCGTAAACCGTGATAAGAAACAGGCGGCAGTAACACTTCCTGCTTCTTTACCGCCGACATTAGCAATATCGGCAAAATTGCTGTCAAGCAAGGGTTGATAGTCATCCCATAAAGGCAACTGCCAGGCACGGTCAAAACTGTCATTACCGGCTTTTAATAAATCATCAGCAAGTTGTTGGTTATTGGCCATTAGGCCGGTAGTTGTACTACCTAAAGCTACAATGATGGCACCAGTTAATGTCGCAATATCAATGACGATTTCTGGATTGAACCGTTCACTGTAGGTGAGAGCGTCACATAAAATTAAACGGCCTTCGGCATCGGTATTCAGAATTTCGATGGTCTTACCGGCCATGCTGGTGACGATATCGCCGGGTTTGTTGGCGTCACCATCAGGCATGTTTTCTGAACTGGGTACCACACCCACCACATTGATTGGCAGGTTTAATTCGGCCACAGCTTGTAGTGTTCCGAGCACACTGGCAGAGCCACACATATCATATTTCATCTCATCCATGCCTTGAGATGGTTTTAGTGAAATACCACCGGCATCAAAGGTGAGTCCTTTACCCACTAATACAACTGGCTTGCTGTCACCAGCGCCTTTATATTCCATGGTGATTAATTTGGCTGGCTGGCGGCTGCCGCGAGATACGGAGAGCAGAGAGCCCATCCCCAAGGCTTCCATATCGGCTTCTTCCAGCACGGTAGTAGTAATCGAAGCAAATTTTTTGCCTAACGCAACGGCTTGCTCAGCCAGATAAGTCGGTGTGCAAATATTGCCAGGCAGATTACCGAGCTCACGTGCCAGGTTCATACCAGCACCGATAGCGGCACCTTGTTCTGCGGCTTTTTGTAAGGCGGTATCAGTATTCTGAGCAACAAAAATAGCGCATTCCAAAAGTGGTTTCTTGACAGCTTTTGTTTCTGATTTTGTTTGTGAATACTTATAAAGTGCCGTTTCGGTATTACAAGCTGTTTGGCGAACTTTCCAGACAGTTGTGCGTTCGTTTACTTCAATATCTGTAAAACAGCATAAAGCTTTTTCAGCACCACTTTCATTCAGCGCAACCATGGCAGCTGTGGTGGCGGTATTAAAATCGTTTTCAGTTGTTTTTGTTTTTTTACCAAAACCTACCAATAAAACCCGAGGGCTGTTTATCCCTGCCAGATTGTGGAGAAATAATGTTTGTCCTGGATTTGCGCTAAAGTCACCATTATCAGCGATACGTTTGATCTGACCTTGTGAAGCGTCATCGAGTTGTTGGGCGGAAGGACTGAGTTCACCTTCGTTGTATATGCCGACGGCAATACAATCGGTTTGCTGAGATGCGAGTGCATGGCTAGTGACAAAATACTGCATGGATTTCTCCTGTAAGGTCAATTTGGTTTAGACTTCGTTATTTTAGTGTGTCAGATAATACCGATCTATTCTAACCAAGACTCTTAATACATGCGCAACGTTCCACAACAGATTTTTTCCTGGCTATGGGTCATTGACCGTTACATGCTCAAGGAATTTGTGATTAACCTGACTGCAATCACAGGGGTACTCTGGTTAATTTATATTTCGACACGATTTGCGCGCTATCTGGCAGAAGCGGCGGTAGGCAATATGCCGGCGGATGTTATTTTCAGTCTGCTTGGCTTTAGTTCACTCGGTGCATTGTCCATCTTACTCCCTATTGCAGCCTTTCTGGGTGTGATGTTGTCGTTGGGCAGAATGAGCTCAGATAACGAGCTGACCGTGATGGCTGCCTGTGGTATTCCACGTAAACGTATTATTAGAAATGTGCTGATATTTGCTGGGCTGGTTGCAACTGTTGTGGCTTATTTATCACTGACGATTGTCCCTAGTGTATTAGCCGATCGTTACCAGCTAGAGCAAAAAGCGAAAATGTCGGCGAATACGACAGGACTTGTTGCTGGCAGTTTTAAAGAGAGCCGCAATGGTGACTGGACGTTTTATTCTGAAAAACTCAGTAGTGATAAGCAATTGATGGAAAATGTGTTTATTGAAATTCATCGTAAAAATAAACCATTAATTTTCCGTTCAGATACGGGACATTTTGAAGTGGATGTCGACACCGGTGATAAATTTCTGGTACTGAATGATGGTTATCGCTATGAAGGTAAAGCAGGACAACAGGATTTTACAATTGCCGAATTTAAGTCACATAGTTTACTTGTTGAAAAAGGTGATGACGGACAAGTGCGGGAAAGGCATAAAGCGCTTCCCACCAGCGTCTTATGGCAGCGGGGAGGCTTGGAAGATATAGCCGAAATTCAATGGCGAATTTCATCAGCTATTATGACCTTAGTACTTTGTTTATCTGCTATTCCTTTATCTAATGCCGGTCCCAGACAAGGTCGTTATGCCGGATTTGTGCCTGCTGTTTTGCTATATATCATTTACAGCAATTTACTCGGTGTAAATCAGGCGTGGATTGAGAAAGGCAGTATTAGCGTAGGTGCAGGCATGGTATGGGTACACCTGTTAATGGTGATGATCATGCTATTTCTGATGAACAGACAAAAAATCCAACGATTGTTATCGCAACAAAAACGAAGACGCCTGCAATAATGAAAATTCTTTCCAGATATATCGCATCCCATATTCTGTCCAGCACCTTTATCGTGTTGTTAGTGTTGCTTGGGCTCTATACCTTTATGGATTTTGTTGCTGAGCTTGATGATCTCGGTAAAGGTCAATATCAGCTGCTTGATATTGTGACTTATCTAGCTTTAACCATGCCAAAACGTATATATGAACTACTGCCTGTCGTTGCTTTATTAGGCAGTGTTATTGGTTTAGGTAACCTGGCTAGTCAAAGTGAGCTTGTGGCCATGCGTGCGGCAGGTATATCGATAAAAGATATTAATAAGTCAGTGATGGTTGTTGCAGCTATTTTGGTATTGCTGGCGATTGTAGTGGGTGAGGTGATTAGACCGCTCACCGAAGAACATGCCAGAGAATTGCAGTCAGTAGCGCAAACCGGAACGGTAGGCACACGATCTGAATATGGATTCTGGACGCGAGACGGTAACCATTTTAACCATATCGAACGAATCAATAGCGATGGCACATTTACCAATATAGCCATTTACGAATTCGATGGTGCGAATCGCTTACGCGCGCTCACTAAAGCAAGCAGTGCCAAATATGAGGACGATAGCTGGATATTAAACGATGTTGTGCAAAGCACTATTGATGAGCATGGTGTTAAAGTCAATTCAACAACACATGCCCGCTGGAAATCACAATTAAATCCAGGCATGTTAAACGTGGTTGTTGTGCCACCAGAATTTCTGGCCGTCTGGAATTTGCTGGATTATATTTCTTTCCTGAGAACCAATCATCAATCTGTCGCTCAATACGAGCTGGCGTTCTGGAGCAAGGTGATGATGCCGTTAAGTACAGCGGTGATGGTGCTGTTGGCCGTGCCGTTTATTTTTGGGCCATTGCGTTCGACGCCTATCGGCGGCAGGATTCTGGCTGGGGTATTGATCGGTTTAGGTTTTTACCTGTTTAACCAAAGTTTTCAACATATTGGATTAGTATTTGGAATACTGCCATGGTTGGCGGCTTCATTGCCTACGATATTGTTTGCAGGCTTGGCGTGGTGGATGAATAAGAGAGTGAAATAACACTGAGATGAATTTAGATATTGCCGGATATATCCGCTCTGACTGAGCAGATAAAGATGGCGTCCCCTAGGGGGTTCGAACCCCTGTTGCCGCCGTGAAAGGGCGGAGTCCTAGGCCACTAGACGAAGGGGAC
>NZ_DDCG01000001.1:17323-23781 GCF_002335235.1 Methylophaga sp. UBA2012
TTACCGCCGTGAAAGGGCGGTGTCCTAGGCCTCTAGACGAAGGGGACCTAAAACTTTTTCTTTCGGTTTTTGGTGGAGCTAGGCGGGATCGAACCGCCGACCTCTTGCATGCCATGCAAGCGCTCTCCCAGCTGAGCTATAGCCCCGAAAGGAAGCGCATATCATAGGGACTGAGTTTCATACTGTCAACATTTCATCACAAATTAATTTCAATCACAGTAGCACATGAACGGAATCTCACTCATCGCCAATACATAGTAACAGATAAGCAATTAGACTAAGTACTTGAGCCTATTTAGATAAACTGATTTTTAGTTTAATGCTGAGTCTCTTCAATTTGCTGATTCATCATTAATATGCGATAAATTGTGAGTTATTTATCATTAGGTCAGGATGTCGATCATGGCTAGAGCTGCAGCTTGAGGATGAACATGCGCAAAAAGAAGCTATTATCAACCTTGTTACTATCCTTATCAGCTGGTGTCGCATCTGCGCAACAAGAGCAAGGGTTAACTTGTCATTTCGGTTACGAAGATCAGTTTTTACCTATCCCCACAGAAACAAAATCCGAGAATGAGTCCCCTGTCGATGTAAAAGCAAACAAAGTGCAGCTATTACAAAACGGCACATCTGTTTTTTCCGGTAATGTTGATATTTTGCGTGATAATCAATTACTCAGTGCTGACAGAGCGACCTATAACCGTAACAGTGGTGATGTCAGAGCCAGTGGTAATGTGAGCGTACGTGACAGCGAAATGGTGATTGAGTCTGAGCAGGCGGAGTGGTCGGTCGCAAATGACCAGGGTCAAATGCTGAATGCGCAGTATCATACTCGTCAGATGCATGCGCGTGGTGAGGCGACTCATATTTTAAGGCAGGGTCAGCAAACGACGGATCTTGACGATGCAACCTACACAACCTGTCCAGAAGGAAGCGACGCCTGGCAGCTCAAAGCAGATAAAGTGCATTTAGATCATGAAACGGCTGTTGGTGAAGCAAAAAATGTGGTGATTAGAATGGGGGGCTGGCCCGTTTTTTATACGCCATATATCAATTTTCCTTTAGACGACAAACGTAAATCAGGTTTCTTAATACCGTCTGTTGGTAACAGTGATAAAACCGGGTTTGATGTATTAACCCCATACTACTGGAATATAGCACCTAATCTGGATGCCACCTTAACGCCACGTTATATGTCAGACCGTGGGTTAATGCTGGGCGGACAATTCAGATATTTGTTTGAATCAGGAGAAGGTGAAGTTGAAGCAACTTATCTGAACTCGGATGATTTAAAAAGTAATGGCGAAGATTTTAATCCTCATTATCAGGAAGCCAGAAAGTTATTCTCATGGCAGCATGAAAGTTATTTCGATAACCGCTGGCGTGCTTTAGTTGATTATAACTACGTCTCAGATGATGAATATTTTGAAGATTTTGGTTCGGGCTTGAGCCTGTCTAGCCGGACTTATTTGAATAGAAATGTCGAAACTGGTTATACCGGTGATGTGTGGAATTTTACTGCGAGAGCCCAAGGCTACCAAACTCTGGGTGATGTCGAAGAACAATACAAACGCTTACCTCAGTTATTACTAAAAGGTTATCTACCTGATCAGGCATTAGGATTGACCTATGAGTTAGATAGTGAATATGTTGAATTCGATCACAATGAGAAAGTCGATGGCCAGCGTATCAATATTGAACCGGCAATCAGTATGCCTATGGGAACAGCCGCATTTTTTGTTACGCCTCGATTAGCCATTAATCATACGCAGTACAGTCTTAAAAATGATAAAACAAATGCTTATGATGATAGTGCCATAAGAACTTTACCGATAGCGAGTTTAGATAGCGGACTATTTTTTGACAGACAAATGATCGCATGGGGTGATAATTATATTCAGACGCTGGAACCACGTGCGTTTTATCTTTATGTTCCCGAACGTGATCAATCAGATATTCCAGACTTCGATACGAGCCTGACAACATTTAATTCCCTAAGATTATTTTCTCATAATCGATTTATTGGTCGGGATCGAATTGGTGATGCTAATCAGCTAACCCTGGCAGTAACAACACGGATTATTGACGAGGAGTCAGGTAAAGAAAATCTTAAGCTAACCGTTGGTCAAATTCGTTATTTTACTGATCAACGTGTCACATTAGACGGTACCATTGCAGAACGTGACTCTACTTCTGACATGGTGGCAGAAGCGGTCGCTTATATTGGTGATGAGTGGTCATTGAATAGTGAGTTTCAATGGGATCCCAGTGGTTTGAAATCTAACATGTCTTCAGTGGGATTACGTTATAAAAATGATAATGGCGGTATTTTCAATATTTCACATCGTTATCGTCGTGATGATCCAACACCGAATAATGGGATAGAGGAATCATTAGAGCAGATAGATGTGTCTACTCAAATTCCCATTTCTGAACGCTGGAAATTCTTTGGTCGTTGGTATCATGCAATTGATCAAGGTACAACGCTGGAAAAAATTGCTGGCCTACAATATGACAGTTGTTGCTGGGCAACACGTTTAGTTATGCGTGATTACGTCAATGATGTTTCCGATCAAGAACGGAATACAGCCATTTATCTGCAAATTGAATTAAAAGGCCTGGGAAGCTTCGGCCAGAAATCTGATAGTTTATTAGAACGCAGTATTCGTGGGTTTGAGGCAGAGTGAACTTGAGATGTGCTAGATAGTCCATTGCGTTTAGACGCCTCGAACAGAAACGAAGTTAAAACATAAATTTGGAGTAATAGAATTTAATGATTAAGTATCTGATTGTCGGTTTGTTACTGGCAACCAATGTATGGGCGCAGTCTTTAGATAAGATTGTTGCAGTTGTAAACGACGAAGTCATTCTTGAGAGTGATTTACAGGATATGGAGCAAACAATTCGTCAGCAAATCCGTCAGAGAGATGCTGCTATGCCTCCAAGTGACATATTGCGTAAACAAGTACTGGAAAGATTGATTATGCAACGTCTGCAAATTCAGGAAGCAGATAAAGTAGGTATCCGTGTTGGTGATGATGCACTTAATGCTGCTCTGAAACAGATTGCTGATAAAAACCAATTGACTTTGAGGCAGTTCAGAGATGTTTTAGAGAAAGATGGTTATGACTTTAGCCAATTTCGTGAAACGATTCGCGATGAAATGATTATCGCTCGTTTACGTAAAAGTCAGGTTGAAGACCGAGTTGTGGTATCAGATCGAGAAGTCGACAATTTTCTAGCTACTCAAAAAATTCAAGACGGTGGACAAGTCGAGTACGATCTACAACATATTCTTATTAGTCTTCCTGAAGCGGCATCTCCTGAGGAAGTGCAAGCAGCACAAGAAAAGCTGGAAAAAGTTCAGGCTTTATTGAAAGAGGGGGGCGATTTTTCTCAAGTTGCTGCCGGATATTCTGATGGTCAAAATGCGCTTGAAGGCGGCGAATTAGGCTGGCGTAAACAAGGTGAGCTGCCATCACTGTTCGCTGATGTTGTACCAACACTTGCAGTAGGTGAGGTCAGTCAACCATTACGCAGCGGCAGTGGCTTTCACTTAGTCAGAGTCAAAGATAAAAAAAGTGAAGATGTTCACTTGGTCAAGCAAACATTAGCTAGTCATATTTTGATAAAAACCAATGAGCTAACCACTGATGAAGAAGCACAACAACGTCTTGAAAAGCTGAGAGAGCGCATTGTTAATGGTGAAGACTTTGCCGAG
The DNA here is from genome assembly GCF_002335235.1 of Methylophaga sp. UBA2012. Classification (NCBI taxonomy): domain Bacteria; kingdom Pseudomonadati; phylum Pseudomonadota; class Gammaproteobacteria; order Thiotrichales; family Piscirickettsiaceae; genus Methylophaga; species Methylophaga sp. UBA2012. The sequence continues at coordinate 21,045 of NZ_DDCG01000001.1, forward strand.
TTAGCACGAGCTAATTCAGATGATACGGGCTCAGCGATTGACGGTGGAAGTTTAGGTTGGGTTAGCCCGGGTGTGATGGTGCCTGAGTTTGAAGAAAAGATGAATTCGCTAGCTGTGGGTGAAATGAGCGATGTGTTTAAGAGTCGTTTTGGTTGGCATTTGATTAAAGTTTTTGACCGTCGTGAAGAAAACATGGCGGAAGAATACCAACGAAGCAAAGCGCGCGAACAAATTCGCCAGCGTAAAATTGATGAAGAAATGGAAACATGGCTACGTTCGATGCGTGATGAGGCCTATGTTGAGTACCGTAATCCTTGAGTGAAATAAAACGAATTGCAATAACCCCAGGCGAACCGGCTGGAATTGGCCCTGATTTGGTACTGACTCTAGCGCAGCAAAAGCATCAGGCTCAAATCATTGCACTTGCTGATCCAGTATTACTCGCTGAACGAGCTGATCTACTTGGTCTATCAATTAAAATGATCGAAGTCGATTTGTCAGCGCCGCCTAAAATTGCTGAATCTGGTGAGCTTTACGTTATGCCTCATCACTTAAAAGTGCCGGTTAAAGCAGGGCAATTAGATAAGCTCAATAGTCGCTATGTGCTGGAAACACTGCAAACAGCATTAGAAGGCTGCTTATCTCATGAATTTGATGCTGTGGTAACGGCGCCTGTACATAAAGGCATTATCAATGATGCCGGTGAAGTATTTACAGGGCATACTGAGTTTTTTGCTGATGGGGCTGGTGTCAATAAAGTGGTCATGATGTTGGCAACAGAGTCATTGAAAGTCGCACTGGCAACGACACACTTACCTTTACGGGAGGTCGCCGACGCAATTAATCGTGATGAATTGAGTCGAGTCATTGAGATTATTAACCAGTCGATGCGACAACACTTTGGTTTAGTCAATCCAAGAATAGCCGTATGTGGTTTAAATCCTCATGCGGGTGAGGATGGTCATCTCGGACGTGAAGAGGTGGATATTATCCAGCCCGTGATTGATGCTTATATTAAAGCCGGCTATGCTGTCTCAGGTGCCTGGCCGGCTGATACAATATTTAATCAGGATAAGTTACTGAACTATGACGTTGTATTAGCGATGTTTCATGATCAAGGATTGCCGGTTTTGAAACATCATGGTTTTGGTAAGGCCGTTAATGTCACCTTGGGTTTACCTTTTATTAGAACATCAGTTGATCACGGGACAGCGCTTGATTTAGCTGCAAGTGGTCAGGCTAATCCTAGCAGTTTATATGCTGCTTTATCGATGGCCATTAGGATGGCTAACACACATTGAGTAAATCATGACCCAATCTCCTTTCCCCCGAGCAAGAAAGCGTTTTGGACAAAACTTTCTACATGATCAATCAGTTATTAATTCAATTGTTGAAGCGATAAGTCCTGAAGCAGGTCAGCATCTTGTTGAAATAGGTCCTGGACGAGGTGCTTTAACAGAGCCGTTATTACAGCGTTGTACGCAGCTTGATGTGATTGAACTTGATAGAGATTTGGTACCACTATTAAGAAGCCAGTTTTCTAACTATGAACAGCTTACTATTCATGAAGCAGATGCGTTGCGGTATGACTATCATCAGCTTGTTTGTAACGATGAACCGTTGAGAATAATAGGTAATCTGCCCTACAACATTACAACGCCATTACTATTCCATTTGCTTGATTATTCTCAGTACATCACGGATATGTGTTTTATGCTGCAAAAAGAGGTTGTTGAGCGCATCTGTGCGCAGCCTGGAACAAAGCAGTACGGTCGATTGAGTATCATGATTCAGCATCAGTGTGAGACGGACATGTTATTTGTTGTTCCTCCTGAGGCATTTGAACCGGCACCTAAAGTCGAATCTGCCATCATTTATTTACAGCCTCGTAAAGAACGCCTTGGTGGCGATGTCGACATGGCAACATTAAGTCACATTGTCACTCAAGCATTCAGCCAACGCCGAAAAACCATTGCTAACACATTGAAAAAATTGATTTCTATAGATATGTTTCAAGCAGCTGATATTGATCCAACACAGCGTCCTGAAACGATTACGGTTGAATCTTTTGTCAGATTGACTCGTTGTTATCTTGCTGCATCTGCTTAATCTCAATAATCATGCCAGATGATCTAAATTGGTTTTAAGTGGATGGCTTATTCACGCAAGCTAGATAAAATCTTGCTAACAACACAAATGAACTGTCTTGACACGCCGATTTTGCTGTAGTTAGATACTCAGAACCAATGGGACTCATAAGCATAACTTAACGTCGCTATTGGGACTTGGACGACATAAATAAATAATGATATGAGGAATTAAGCTGTGAATAAATCTGAACTCATCGATGCAGTTGCTGCAGCTGCGGACATTTCAAAAGCAAAAGCTGCACAAGCTGTTGATGGCATGACATCTGCCGTAACTAAAGCTCTAAGCAGTGGCGATCAAGTCACTTTAGTTGGCTTCGGTACATTCTCTGTTCGTGAGCGTGCAGCACGTACTGGTCGTAACCCACGTACTGGTGAAGAAATCAAAATTGCCGCTGCAAAAATTCCTGCATTTAAAGCTGGCAAAGCATTAAAAGATGCTGTAAACTAGTTTTTTTTCTTGGGGTGCTTAGCTCAGCTGGGAGAGCATCGCCCTTACAAGGCGAGGGTCGGGGGTTCGAACCCCTCAGCACCCACCAAGAATATACGGAGCGGTAGTTCAGTTGGTTAGAATACCGGCCTGTCACGCC
>NZ_DDCG01000001.1:23942-94826 GCF_002335235.1 Methylophaga sp. UBA2012
GGAGCGGTAGTTCAGTTGGTTAGAATACCGGCCTGTCACGCCGGGGGTCGCGGGTTCGAGTCCCGTCCGCTCCGCCAAAAAAGAGGAAAGGCGCATCTTATGCGCCTTTTTTTTTGCCTATTGTATTAGAATAGCCGTTTTTAACAACATTTCGGGAAGGTTCTCTTCATATGTTGCATTTCATACGTAATCACGCCCAGGGATGGATTGCCTGGTTCATCGTTGGTTTAATTAGTATTCCATTTGCTCTGTGGGGCATTAACTCATATTTGTCTGGCGCCTCGACGGTTGTTGTGGCAGAAGTGAATGGCTCACCCATCACCCAAACAGAACTACAAACGTCGTTACAGCAGTATCGTGATCGTATGCGTAGCATGATGGGGGATCAATTTGACCCAGCGATGTTTGATAACGCTAGTGTAAAAAAAGACGTATTAGACGGGCTTATTGACCAACGTTTATTACGAGATGCAAATCAAACCTTAAAACAACGCATAAGTGACGCTGCGGTATCTCAGTTCATCCGTTCTACTCCCGCTTTCCAACGTGATGGTAAGTTCGATTCCGATTATTACGGGATGGTGCTGGCGCGGGTAGGCTATACCCCTGCTCAGTATGAAGCGCAGCTAAGAGCAGATTTATTATCTCAAGAGCTCACCACCAATATTCAGAATTCATCAATTGCCAGTGTTAAATTACTTAATGAAGCATTGAGATTAGAGAGACAACAACGTGAGCTAGCTTATGGTCTCGTTCCTATTCAGCGATTCGTTGACAAAGTGAATGTGGATGACGAAGAAGTGAAGCAATATTACGAGGACAACGTAGCTGCTTATACAGCTCCAGAACAAGTCAAACTGAACTATATTGAGTTATCGGTTGATGAGTTGGCGAAAGGGGTTCAAGTCAATGATGATGAACTGAAAAAATTCTATGCTGATAATCAAAATCAATTTGTGGGTCCTGAACAGCGTCGTGCTAGCCATATTTTAATTGAAGGTGATGACGATGCGGCTTTAGAAAAAATTAAAGCGATTCAAACCCGTTTAGAGAACGGTGAAGACTTTGCCTTATTGGCAAAAGAAACTTCTGATGATACTGGATCAGCAGAAAAAGGTGGTGATCTTGGTTTCTTTGGTAAAGACGTCATGGATCCAGCATTCGAAGAAGCAGCATTTGCATTGACGAATGTCGGAGATGTCAGTGAACCGGTCAAGACAGAATTTGGTTATCACCTGATTAAATTGACGGGTATTCAAAAGCCAGAAGGCAAAACATTTGATCAGGCGCGTGATCAAGTTGAGAAAATGTATCGTCGCCAGCAAGCTGAATCTATTTTTTATGACAAAGCTGAACAGTTAGCCAATTTGAGTTTCGAAAATCCCGATAGTCTGGATGTCGCGGCTGAGGCACTTGGTCTGGATATCAAAACAACCGAGAGTTTTACTCGAACTGGAACTGAGGCTGGGGTCACTAGTAATAAGAAAGTCATTGATGCAGCATTTAGTGAAGATGTCTTAAAGAATGACCTAAACAGTGCTGTGATTGAATTGTCAGATAATGATCTTATCGTTGTACATAAGAACAAACATATCCCAGAAACGGTTTTACCCTTTGAGTCTGTTTCTCCAGCAATCAAACAACAGTTAGTGTTTGATAAAGCAAGAAAATTGGCACAAGATGAGGGTGAGTCTGTAGTAGAAAAAGTGAAATCTGGCGAAAGTCCTGAGTCTCTGTTAATTAACTGGCAGGCTGCCGAGTTTTATGGTCGTGATGCAGAGAAAGTCAGCAGTCAAATTCTTCAACGTGCTTTCACAATGCCAAAACCCTTATCGGCGCCTGAGTATGAAGGATTCTCAGCAGATAATGGAAACTACGTTGTTATCAAATTAACAGCGGTTAAAAATGGCGATATTGATGATGTTACTGATGAGCAGAAGAAAGCTCTGCAACAACAGTTAACGAGCATTTATGCATCGGCAGAGGTTGAAGCCTTTATTGCCCAATTACGCAATGATGCAGATATTGATATTCATCAGGATGCACTGAAATAAATGATTATTTATTGAGCATTGTTAAAGGCGCCTTAGGGCGCCTTTTTTATGTGAACCGATCAACGATAGCACTGCCCACACTATCACTCCAGACGTTGATAGAGGTTCTGAACCTGTCCAGGAACCAATCAACAGAGAGTAATAAGGCGATGCCATCCAGTGGTAAGCCTACAGCACTTAGAACAATTACCATGGTGACCAGTCCGGCTTCAGGTATGCCAGCTGCACCGATAGCAGCTAATGTGGCAGTAACAAATACAATGGCCTGCTGAGTCAGGCTTAAATCAATACCATAAGCCTGTGCAATGAACATCACCGCTGCTGCTTCATATAGCGCTGTACCATCCATATTGATAGTTGCGCCAAGCGGTAATACAAATTTACTGACTTTATGGCTGACACCATTCTCTCTGACACATTCCATTGTTAATGGAAGTGTCGCAGAGGAGCTGGCTGTACCAAACGCTGTCACTAATGCACGAGCCATACCAAGTAGGTAGGAGATTCCCCGTCTTGTCATCAAAAATAAAACCAGTAGTAACAAGACCCCATGAATAGAAAGTCCGGTTAACACGGTCACAACATGCCAACCAACGGCTTTCATTTCGGCAAGAAAGTGTTCGCCACCACCCGCATTACCCAATCTGGCAGCAATCAGAGCAAAAATACCTATTGGGGCCAGATGCATAACCCAGATCACTAAGGTCATCATCGCCTCATTGATGCCATCAAACAGCTGAAACACGGGTTTACCTTTTTCACCTAAGGTACTTAATGCCATAGAGAACAGGATTGCAAAGACAATGAGCGGTAGAAGCTGAGTTTGTGCGGCTGAGGAAATCAGATTAGGGGAGACGAGAGACAGAATAATATCGCTGATACCCGTATTTTGTTTTTCTAAAATATAGTCGGGCACAGCCGTTTGGCTCCACTGCATACCAGCGCCGGGCTGGATCCAATTAACAACGATGAGTCCAATTAAGACTGCAGTTGCTGTCGATAGACTGTAATAAAGCAGCGTAAAACCACCTAATTTGCCTAATTTCTTTAAGTTGCCTAATGAACCTATGCCACTGACAATGGAAGCAATCACCAAAGGGATAATGGTCATTTTTAGTGCGTTGAGAAACAATGTACCAAGCCAGCTGATATTAACGGCTAGCGTGGGGTTATACCAACCGAGTAAAACACCACTCACTGCTCCCAGCACAATGAAGGCCAGCAAAATCATGGCATGTTTATGAGACATAAGGCCTCCATGTTTTGAACAAAAAAAAGGGCATTTATAAATGCCCTTTTAGAATACCAGCAAAAATAAGCGGTTTACTTATCACCAATGCCGACAATGTTATAACCGGCATCAACATAGGTGATTTCACCTGTGATACCTGATGCCAGATCGGAACATAAGAATGCAGCTACATTGCCCACTTCTTCAATGGTGACATTTCTTCTTAATGGTGAATTGCGTTCACCATAAGCCAGCATTTTGCCAAAATCACCGATACCCGCAGCAGCAAGTGTTTTGATTGGACCGGCTGACACTGCATTAACACGAATACCTTGTTCACCAAGCGAGTAGGCCATATAGCGGACAGTCGCTTCCAGAGCGGCTTTTGCTACACCCATCACATTGTAGTTATCAATCGCTTTTTCAGCACCTAAGTAACTCAGTGTCAATAATGAACCATTACGGCCCGCCATCATGTTTTTTCCTGCTTTCGCTAAAGCAGCAAAACTGTATGCACTGATATCGTTGGCCATTGCGAAACCGTCTCGGGTCACACTGTCAACGAAGCCACCCTGCAATTGTTCACGGGGAGCAAATGCAACAGAGTGAACGATAGTATCAAGGCCATCCCAGTGTTGATCCAATGATTCAAATACACCGTTGATTTCATCATCACTGCTAACATCACAAGGAAAGACCAGCGCAGGGTTAGCGCCACATTCTTCAGCGATTTTTTCAACGCGTGATTTTAATTTCTCATTTTGATATGTGAAAGCTAATTCAGCACCTTCACGTGCCATCGCATGAGCAATACCAGATGCAATTGAGCGGGGGCTTGCGACACCCACAATTAATGCGCGTTTGCCTTGCAGAAAACCCATGTGTCTCTCCTAACTACATATAAAGGCGGATAACTTACCTGATTTTAGGGATGACGGAAAGGGCAAGCATGCAGTAATCTTCTACTGTTATCATGCAAACAGTATCTAATGCTTTGAAATGAGGTTATATGAGATTGAAATATTGGTTGCTTATTAGTGTGCTGTTCTTAGCAACAGCATGTGATATGAAAGCGATAAACTCACCTTATCCAGAAGCATCCAGTGATGAATCTATTCTCTATTCTGCTTTTTCTCTTCGCCCTAAACATCTAGACCCAGCCCGCTCTTATAGTGCGAATGAAGTCATAATCACTGGTCAGGTATACGAGCCACCTTATCAGTATCATTATTTAAAACGACCCTATCAGCTTGAACCACTAGCCGCATCAGCGATGCCTGATGTGACTTATTTGGATAAGGACAATAATCCAGTTAAATCTAATGCCAGTAATATTGCCTTTTCTGTCTATACCATTCCGATTAAACACGCTATTTCCTATCAACCTCATCCTGCCTTTGCAAAGGATGAAAATGGAAGTTGGCTTTACCATCATTTAACAGATGAACAAATCGCAAATGTAGAAGATTTAACGGACTTTGAAAAAACAGGTACACGAGAGCTGGTTGCCGCTGATTTTGTCTACCAGATAAAACGTCTGGCGCACCCTGAAATTCATTCTCCTATCCTTGGCGTGATGGCGGAGCATATCGTTGGGCTTAAAGAATACGCTGAGCAATTAAGAACCATTCGAAAAGAGAAGGGTGAAGTCGATCTTCGTCAGCATGAAATCAGTGGTGTAAAGACCATTGATGATTATCACTATCAGATAAAAGTATACGGAAAATATCCACAACTGGATTACTGGTTAGCGATGCCTTTTTTTGCACCTATCCCTTGGGAGGCAGAAGAATTTTATTCTCAGCCAGGACTGATTAATAAAAATATCACTTTAGATTGGTACCCTGTTGGAACAGGCCCATTTTACATGACTGAGAATGATCCGAACCGACGCATGGTGTTGACTAAAAACCCTAACTTTCATGGTGAACGCTATCCAGCTGAAGGGGAAGAGACGGATAAGCAAAATGGCTTATTAGATGATGCTGGTAAACCATTGCCCATGATAGACAAAATTGTTTTTACCCTCGAAAAAGAAAATACGTCTTACTGGGGGAAATTCATGCAGGGCTACTATGATGTTAGTGGCATAAGTTCAGATAGTTTCGAGCAAGCGGTGAATATTTCAACATCGGGCGAATTTGGTTTAAGTGATGAAATGAAAGCCAAAGGAATAAAACTGGAAACAGCCATTGCTGCGACTAGTTTTTATACCGGATTTAACATGTTAGACCCAGTTGTTGGCGGATATAGTGAGCGAGCCAGAAAACTCCGACAAGCTATTTCTATCGCCATAGATCAGGAAGAATATATTTCCATATTTGCTAATGGCCGCGGCATCCCTGCACAGGGACCTATTCCTCCAGGTATTTTTGGCTACAGTGAAGGTAAAGCGGGTATCAATCCATACATGTACACATGGGAGAATGGTCAAGCTGAACGTAAATCCATAGAAGCAGCAAAACAACTCCTGGCGGAAGCTGGATATCCAAATGGCAGGGATAAAAAAACAGGTGAGCCACTTGTCATTTACATGGATATCACCGCGAGTGGTCCTGACAGCAAATCAGATTTGGACTGGATGCGTAAGCAGTTTAGAAAGCTGAAAATACAGCTGGTTCTCCGCAGCAGTGACTATAATCGGTTTCAGGATAAAATCCGCCGCGGACAGGTACAGATGTTTCAATGGGGCTGGAATGCCGATTATCCTGATCCAGAAAATTTCCTGTTTTTACTTTATGGTCCAAATGGTCGAGCTGAGTTTGGTGGTGAAAACACAGCAAATTATCAAAATAAAGACTTTGACAAACTTTTTGAAAAGATGCGCACAATGTCAAACACACCAGAGCGATTGGCCATAATTAAACAGATGGTTGATATTGTCAGGAGAGATGCTCCCTGGATATGGGGCTTTCATCCTAAACAATTCTCGCTTTATCACGAATGGAATCATAATGTTAAGCCTAATTTAATGGCTAATAACACGCTCAAATACCGACGTATCGATACGAGTGTGCGTGAAAAACTTCAGTCTCAATGGAATCAGCCGATACTCTGGCCATTGGGGATTGTAATAATTGTGATTATGCTGATGGTCATGCCTGCGGTTTTTATTTACCGTTCGAAGAAGTATAAAAAGCATCATTTTCCATCGACATAGAGGAGATTTTTACTATGCGATTAGGTAGAATGCACTGCCAGTGCTTCGGCATTTCATTGATGAGTTTCTAGTGTTTAGGGAGTAATTGAGTGGATTTAGCTACACTGCTAGGTTTTATTGCGGCTTGGGGCCTAATTATAGCAACGATTGCTATGGGGGCTGCAGCCGGTGTTTTCATCAATATGCCCTCACTAGCCATTGTGCTTGGCGGCTCATTCGCCGTTGTACTGATGCGATTTACCTTAGGACAGTTTTTAGGCTCTATTAAAACAGCCATGAAAGCGTTTTTGTATAAATCGGAATCTCCACAAGAAATTATCCAGTCGGTTGTTGAGCTGGCGACCATTGCCAGAAAAGAAGGTTTACTTGCTCTGGAAAAACAAGAAATCACCAACCCCGTTTTAGCGAAAGGTATCCGGATGCTGGTAGATGGCCATGAGCCAGCCGTCGTCAAAAAAGCACTGGTTACCGAAATGAATGAAACGGTTAATCGACACTCCATTGGTCAGCAAATTTTTAAAACGATGGGGGATGCGGGCCCTGCAATGGGGATGATTGGCACATTAGTAGGTCTTGTACAAATGCTATCCAATATGTCGGATCCAAAGTCGATTGGTCCCGCGATGGCCGTCGCCTTGCTGACAACACTTTATGGTGCGATGTTAGCGAATATGTTTGCTCTGCCAGTATCCGATAAACTCGCTTTACGCAGTAGTGAAGAACTGATGAATAAAAGCATCATCATCGAGAGTGTGATGGGGATACAGGAAGGCCAAAATCCAAAAGTGTTGGGTGAGTTATTACAAAACTTCCTACCTGCTTCAAAACGCGACTCAGATGAACCAGCAGATTAACTAATGTTGGTCACACAATAATGAGTGAAGATAGCCCTAGACCTAAAAAGCAAGACGAAGGCCTGCCGGCCTATATGGGTACATTTGCAGACTTAATGTCACTGCTGATGTGCTTTTTTGTATTGTTGTTATCCTTTGCAGAAATGGATGCTCTGAAATATAAGATGGTCGTTAAATCCCTGGATAATGCCTTTGGGGTTCAGCGAGAAGTCATTGCGGATGCAGTGCCTGTGGGTACCAGTATTATTGCCCAGGAATATAGTCCAGGTGATCCTAAGCCAACACCATTGAAAGTTGTCAGACAAGAAACGGTTGACGATACTCGTGAAAAAATTAAGGTGACGATGGATGCTGAAGAAGTAGCTCAGCAACAGGCACAGGAAATTGCAGAAGAAACCCAAAAATTTCGTGAAGCACTTGATGAAGAAATTAAAGAAGGCTTGATTGAAGTTGAAAGTCAATTTAGTCGCATTGTTATTCGTATAAGGGAAAACGGCTCATTTCCATCAGGGGATGCTCGGCTAAACCCCAGTTTTAAACCCATTCTCAAAAAAATCCATGATGTATTGGTTGACACAGGTGGACAAATAGCTGTGGCAGGTCACACTGATGATGTGCCGATTAATACACCAAGATATCGTTCTAATTGGGAACTATCTACCTCAAGAGCAACGTCTGTAGTACATGAATTGTTGGCTCCCGGCGATATGAAGCCAGAACGGTTTGTGCTGGAGGGTTATGCAGATACAAAACCGCTTGTGCCCAACAATTCACCAGAAAACCGAGCGATTAACAGACGTGTAGAAATCATTGTTCTTAAATCACCGGTTGAAGAAAGTTTAACCCGTTCAATTGATGAGCTAATGAAAGAGCATGAATCAGTTGATGGTTCTGTTACTACTGTTTACGAATAATAAGGGAAGAAAAATGAAAAAAATGAATGTATGGTTATCGACCCTGGGTTTTTTATTGGTGAGTTCAGCAGCTTCTGCGACACAATGGCAAATCAACAATAGCGAATCACAAATCAATTTTATTTCGACAAAGAAAGTGAATATTGCTGAAGTACATCAATTCGACAAAATAGCGGGGAGTCTGTCTGAAAGTGGTGAATTTTCTGTATCGATCGATCTAGCCTCGGTAGACACGGGTGTTGAAATTCGCGATAGTCGGATGAAAGAATTTTTGTTCAATATTGCTGACTTTCCCAAAGCGCTGATAACTGCCAAGTTACCGCCTGATGAAATTAAACAGCTTGAAGTAGGACAGACAAAACCGTTATCTGTGGATGGCATGCTTGAACTGCACGGCCAGAAAAAAGCACTGACTTTTGAGGTGCTGGTTACCAAAGTCGCCACAAATGAGTTATTGGTAGTGTCTGCTCATCCGGTGATTTTAAATGCCGATGATTATGAATTAGCAGCAGGTGTAGAAAAATTACGTGAGTTGGCTGGTTTGCCCAACATCAGCCATGCTGTGCCCGTGAATTTTTATTTAACGTTGAACGCGACGAACTAAGAGGTATTCCTCGCAATGCAAAAATTTTCAGTTGAAACTGGCATCGTTATCCCATTAGACCGTCCCAATGTGGATACCGATGCGATTATTCCTAAGCAGTTTTTAAAATCCATCAAACGCACTGGTTTTGGCCCCAATTTATTCGACGAGTGGCGTTATCTTGATCATGGGGAGCCTGGACAAGATACAAAAAATCGTCCATTGAATCCTGACTTTGAGCTTAATCAACCACGTTACAAAGGTGGTACGATTCTTCTTGCACGTGAGAATTTTGGCTGTGGCTCAAGTCGTGAGCATGCTGTGTGGGCACTCGATGATTTCGGTATTCGCGTTATTATTGCCCCAAGTTTTGCTGATATCTTTTTCAGCAACACCAGCAAAAATGGTATTTTGGCGATAACTTTAGAAGAGTCGTTGATAGATAAACTCTTTGAACAAGTTGAATCTATACCTGGATATCAACTGACGGTTGATTTACCTGAGCAAAAAATTACTCTGCCAGATCGGCAGTCAATCGCTTTTGATGTCGATGCTTTCAAAAAACACTGTCTAATTGAAGGGCTTGATGATATCGGCCTGACATTACAACACACCGCTGACATCAAAGCTTATGAAGAAAAGCGTAAGCAAGAAGCACCCTGGTTATTCTCTTAAGACAACCTCTGAATTTAGTAAATTATTTAAAGATATAAAAAATGACAAAAAAAATTGTAGTTTTGCCTGGTGATGGCATTGGTCCTGAAATCGTTGCTGAAGCAGTCAAAATTCTTGAAAAGTTTCGTGAAGAAGGTCTGGATATCAACCTTGAGTACGGCTTAATTGGTGGTGCGGCCTATGATGAAACAGGCACCCCCCTTCCAGCAGAAACCTTAGAAATGTCAAAACAGGCTGATGCTATTTTGCTAGGTGCTGTTGGTGGTTATAAATGGGAATCTCTGGACATTAGTGTAAGACCGGAAAAAGGCCTCTTAGGCATACGTTCTGAGTTGAATTTATTCGCTAATTTACGTCCGGCTATTTTGTATCCGCAGTTAGCTGATGCGTCTACTTTGAAACCTGAAGTCGTTGCTGGCTTGGATTTGATGATTGTGCGCGAGTTGACGGGGGGGATTTATTTCGGTCAGCCTCGTGGTATCAGAACATTGGATAATGGCGAAAAACAAGGATTCAATACACTTGTGTATCGCGAAAGTGAAATCAACCGAATTGGTAAAGTCGCTTTTGATATCGCCGCCAAACGACAAGGCAGAGTTTGCTCTGTAGATAAAGCAAATGTGCTGGAAAGCACAGAATTGTGGCGTGAAACTATGACAACATTGTCAAAAGCCTATCCGGATATTGAATTGAGTCATATGTATGTGGATAACGCGGCAATGCAATTGGTGAGGGCACCGAAGCAATTTGATGTCATGGTTACCACCAATATGTTTGGGGATATTTTATCGGACTGTGCTTCTATGCTTACTGGCTCGATTGGGATGTTACCTTCAGCATCACTGGATGAAAACAGCAAAGGCATGTATGAGCCAATCCATGGTTCTGCACCTGATATTGCCGGACAGAATATTGCGAATCCACTAGCGACAATTTTATCAGCTGCTATGATGTTACGTTACACGCTCGATGAAGCCTCAATGGCAGATCGAATTGAAAAAGCTGTGAGCAAGGTGTTGGATGACGGTCTTCGTACTGCTGATATCTACTCTGCGGGTATGACCAAGGTCTCTACTGCAGAGATGGGTGATGCGGTGCTTGCAGCGTTATAAATTAAAAACGAAAGGTGTATTGTGAATAAAAAAGTAGATGTTGCAGTTGTAGGTGCTACAGGGGCCGTAGGTGAGGCCATGTTGGAAATTTTGCACCAACGTCAGTTCCCAGTGGGTAAAGTATATGCGCTGGCGAGTGAACGAAGTGCAGGCTCTACAGTTAGCTTTGGCAATAAATCGATACTTGTCGAAGATTTGGCTGAATTTGATTTCTCAAAAGTGCAGGTTGGTCTGTTTTCTCCTGGTGCAAGCGTATCCGCAATTTATGCGCCAAAAGCCGCGGCAGCTGGTTGTGTAGTTATCGATAACACATCACAGTTCCGCTATGACGATGATATCCCTCTGGTCGTGCCTGAAGTCAATCCAGAAGCAGTAGCTGATTATAAAAACCGTGGCATCATTGCTAATCCTAATTGCTCAACCATCCAAATGATGGTGGCACTGAAGCCTATTTACGATGCTGTCGGTATCACACGTATTAATGTTTGTACCTATCAGGCGGTTTCTGGTTCCGGTAAGCCTGCAATGGATGAGCTTGCCAAGCAGACAGCGGATTTATTAAACGGACGTCCTGTGAAAGCAGAAGTCTATCCAAAACAAATCGCGTTTAATGTGTTACCACAAATTGATGTGTTTATGGATAACGGCTACACCAAAGAAGAAATGAAAATGGTGTGGGAAACCCGCAAAATTATGGGTGATGAATCCATTCAAGTTAATCCAACCGCAGTTCGTGTACCTGTGTTTTTCGGGCACTCAGAAGCAATTCATATCGAAACTCGTGACAAAATAACGGCAGAACAGTGCAAAGCCTTATATGAAAAGGCTGAAGGCATCGTATTGCTTGATGAGCGTAAAGATGGTGGATATCCAACTGCTGTGACCGAGTCCTCAGGACAAGATCCCGTATTTGTCGGACGTATCCGCGAAGACATTTCCCATGAAAAAGGATTAAATTTATGGGTAGTTGCAGATAACGTTCGTAAAGGTGCTGCGCTTAACAGTGTTCAGATTGCTGAAGTCTTAGTTGAAAAGTACCTTTAAATTAAGCTAGATAAGGAAGTTAAGGGGATGAAAATGAAGAAACAGCTTTTTGCCAGTATCGCTGTCGCATCAACGATAGGTTTTTTCACCCCCTTAACTAGTTATGCTTTTGGTTTGGGCGAAATCAAAGTGATGTCAGCTTTGAATGAGCCATTCAAAGCAAGCATAGACATCAATGCTTTAGCTGCCGAAGAAAAAGAAAGTTTTGAAATCAGAATAGCGTCAAATGATGAATTTGATAAAGCGGGTCTGGATCGAAGCTATATTTTGACACAACTGAAATTTGATGTTGTTGAACAGCAAGGAAAATCGCGCGTTTTAATTAGTTCTGAGCAACCGATTAAAGAACCTTTTCTGGATTTTTTGTTAACAGCTTCAGCGGGTGGTGGCCGACTTATCAGAGAATACACGGTTCTGCTTGATCCACCTGAAGTGTTGATGTCATCGACAGCGAAACCCCGCTCCACCCCGAAAGCTAACACCGTAACATCAACAAAAACTGAAAGTAGTCAATCAAATGCATTACGATTCAGTAGTCAGAAATACGGGCCCGTTGCCAAGGCAGATACTCTTTGGAACATTGCACTGACAACACGTCCCAATGCCTCTGTTTCAGTTCAGCAAATGATGTTGGCACTGGTTGAGGCTAATCCCGAAGCCTTTGTCGATAACAATATTAACGGACTGAAAGCGGGGTATACCCTCACTATTCCTGAACAAGCGGCCATATTGTCAAAATCTCAGGCTGAAGCTTATCAATTATTTAAAAGCCAGAATGCACAATGGCGTCAACGTAATAAAGCGCCAGTTAAGGCAGCGCCTGCCGTTGTGGAGCAGCCTCAAGCAGCATCGACTGAAGATGAGGTCGTTCAAGCGGATGCTGAAAATCCAGTAAAAGATAATTTGCAAGCGTCGTCTCCTGCAATTGAAAGTGACGCAGATAAAGAAGCACACTTGAAACTGGTTGCGCCTGAGCAAAGTGAAACCACACAAGATGACGCTTCACCTAACCTGGCTGGCAATGAAAAAATTAATGCGTTGACAGAGCAACTGACGCTGGCACAGGAAACGATAGAAGCACAAGCTCAAGAAAATATCGACTTCAAAGCACGAATGGATGCCATGGAAGAGCAGTTGGAAACCATGCGTCGCTTAATCTCGCTGAAGGATGCTGATCTCGCCCGATTGCAAGATTTACTAGAGGACAAAGATCAGGCTAATACCTCAGTTGAAGCAATGGATGATTTATCTGATACCGAAGTCTCAGCAGAGACAGAATCAGATGCCAGCAGTGTTGATAAGCCGGATTCTTCTTCAATCGAATCAGAAGAAGGAGACGCTGTACCAACAGAAACTGAAGAGACTATTAGTGAACTGCCTGCATCAGATGGCGTTGTACCTGACAACCTTGTTGATACTATCAAGGCTTTCCTAGTCGAATATAAATTACAGCTCGGTGGCGCGTTACTACTGCTGGTTGTACTGTTATTACTTGCCAGAAGAAAAAATAGTGATGACAGCTCATATGCTGAAGTGACAGATTTTGAACCACCGAGCCCAACAGATGATGAGCAATACAGATCAGAAATTCAGGTTGAGGAAGTGCCTGAAAATAACGACGTAGATGACCATAGTGATGATGAACCTCTCAGTCAGGAAAAACTACCACAGAAAAGTGTGATGGAACTGGTTGAGCAAGCGGATATGTTTGTTGGCTATGCCGATTATGCACAAGCGAAAATTGCTCTGGAGCAAGCTAAAGCCAGAGAGCCAGCTAATACATTGGTAGCATATAAATTGTTGTTTGTTTTATATAAACAAAAACAGGTTGATGATTTTATTTCACTTGCTGAAACGACAGATTTCGATGAAGAAAGTATTGAGTGGGATGAAATAAAACAATGGGGAGCGCAATTGGCTCCTGGTCATGCATTATTTACAGCTGAAGAGTCACAAGCAACAGAGGATAGTCAGCCTGTTTCAGTCATTGAAGATACGGTTGACGCGGATGTTGATGATGAACGATTAGAATTTAGTCGCCACAATCACACTGATGAAGATTCGATTGTTGTTGAGCTCTCCGAAGACAATGATAATTCGATTGATACCGAGACCACCGAAGATAATGATGAAGCGCCATTGGAATTTGATACTGTAGTGCCGTACTCGTCTGATAATGCTGATGACGAACTATTGCTTTCCGATCCAGCGACCACATCAGACGTTCTACTCGAAGAAGATGATAAGTCTGAGGAAAATCATATTGATGATGATCTTTTATCATTTGATACGGGGACGACTTTCGGCACAGTTGAACAAGATGATGACGAGGATGAAAATGAAATTGAGCATGACTCGTTACTTCCTTTTGAACCAGGGGCATCGAGCTCACTAGATCCTGAGCGTATCGATATTGCACCATTCGATATCAATGGTAATGATGATGAACCTGATATCGAGTTTGATATCGGTGATATTGACGAAATTGATGAGGCTGAAACGAAACTGGATCTGGCTTCGGCTTATATCGAGATGGATGATGCTGACGGCGCGAGAAGTATTCTTAATGAAGTGTTAGCCGAAGGTAACGAAGAGCAAAAAGTACGTGCCCAAACGATCCTCGACTCATTATCAGAATAATTAGAGAGAGGATGTTGTGAGAATAGCACTCGGCATAGAGTATGCCGGAACTGATTTTTGTGGCTGGCAAATTCAGTCGCATTCCAGAACCGTTCAGGGTGAGTTACAGAAAGCCATTTCCATTGTGGCCAACCATCCTGTCGAAGTCTATGCCGCGGGGCGAACGGACACTGGTGTACATGGTTTAAATCAAGTTGTACATTTTGACACCGATTCAGTTCGGGAAAAGCGTGGCTGGCTTTTGGGGGTTAACGCCAATCTACCCAAAGATGTTAATGTTACCTGGGTTCAGTTTGTTGATGATGATTTTAATGCCCGCTTTTCTGCAATTAAACGTAGTTATCGTTATTTAATTTTAAACCGTCTTAGCCGTTCTTCTATTCACCAAAACCGGATGTGGTGGCATTATCCGCCACTAGATATCGAAAAAATGCAGGCGGCAGCTGACCAACTAATCGGTCGCCATGATTTTTCAGCATTCAGGGCGAGTGAATGCCAGGCAAAAAGTCCAATAAAGACATTGGATAAAATTCAGGTTAGCCAGCAGCAAGATTGTATTGCTATTGATGTCGAAGCCCTGTCTTTTTTGCATCACATGGTAAGAAATCTGGTTGGAGTCATGGCGGCCATTGGTGATGGCAGCAAGCCAGTCGAGTGGGCGGGTCAAGTTCTGCGTAGTGTTGATAGAAGTCAGGGAGGCATTACTGCTCCCGCAGAAGGCTTATATCTGGTCGATGTGAGATATCCGCAACAATATTCAATACCGACAGTGTCAGCTTTTCCGGTGCTCTGGTAAAGTAACAGCTCTATTTGAGAGTAAAACCGAAACAGATGAGAACCCGAGTAAAAATATGTGGCATAACACGTCAGCAAGATGCTGATTTTGCTGCAGAATCAGGGGCGGATGCCATTGGTCTGGTGTTTTATCCCCCGAGTCCGCGAGCGATATCTTTTGCGCAGGCTAAGGTGATTACCTCTGATTTATCTCCTTTTGTTTCAAAAGTTGCGCTATTCGTTGACCCAGAAAAAGATCTGGTTTCACGCTGCCTTGACGATGTATCGGTTGATATAATTCAGTTTCATGGTAATGAGACACCTGAATTTTGTCAGCAATTCGATTTACCGTATCTGAAAGCAATCAGAATGAGAGAGGGTACAGATTTGTCTGAAATTGCAGCTCGCTACTCGTCAGCTTCAGCTTTACTGTTAGACACCTATCAGCCTGGGATACCAGGCGGTACTGGAAAAACCTTCGACTGGTCTTTGATCGGTCGTATAAACAAACCGATTATTTTAGCGGGTGGTCTTGATGTGACGAATGTCAGAGAGGCTATCCATCAAGTGCAACCTTATGCTGTTGACGTCAGTGGTGGCGTTGAGAGCGATAAGGGGATAAAAAGTCATGAGAAAATCAGCACTTTTATGAGAGAGGTGGCAAATGCTTAAAGAGCATATTCACGATTATTACAAATCATTTCCTGATGCGCGCGGACATTTCGGGCCCTATGGTGGTCGTTTCGTTGGCGAAACGCTGATGGGAGCTATTTATGAGTTACAAGATGCTTATGAACAGTATCGTAACGATCCTGATTTTTTGGCAGAAATGGACAGAGACCTGAGTACCTTTGTTGGTCGTCCATCACCTCTCTACCTCGCTGAAAACTGGACAAAGAAATTAGGCGGCGCCCAGATTTATTTGAAACGTGAAGATCTGAATCACACCGGCGCTCACAAAGTGAACAATACCATTGGCCAGGCTTTATTAGCCAAGCGAATGGGTAAAACCCGTATTATTGCTGAAACAGGTGCTGGACAGCATGGTGTTGCTACCGCCACAGTGGCAGCTAGGATGGGCTTGGAATGTATTGTTTACATGGGCGCTGAAGATGTTGAACGTCAGGCGCAGAACGTCTATAGAATGAAGTTATTAGGTGCACAAGTTGTGCCTGTTGAGTCAGGTTCACGTACACTCAAAGATGCCTTGAATGAAGCTTTGCGCGACTGGGTAACGAATGTTGATGATACGTTCTATATTATCGGGACTGTAGCTGGACCTCATCCTTATCCGGCGATGGTGAGAGATTTTCAATCTATCATCGGTCGTGAAGCAAAACAGCAAATGTTTGATATTAACGGCAAGCTGCCGGATGCACTGTTGGCGTGTATTGGTGGTGGTTCAAATGCTATCGGTTTGTTTCATCCATTTATTGAAGATGAATCTGTGGCTATGTATGGTGTTGAAGGTGCCGGACATGGCATTGAAACAGGCCAGCATTCAGCCCCACTAAGTGCGGGAAGACCTGGTGTATTACATGGTAACCGTACTTATCTTATGCAAGATGATTATGGTGAAATTATTGAAACGCACTCTATTTCAGCAGGATTAGATTATCCTGGTGTGGGTCCTGAACATGCCTGGTTGAAAGATATTGGTCGGGCAAATTACGTATCAGTAACAGATGAAGAAGCGTTAACCGCATTTCATGATTTAACCCGTACGGAAGGAATTATTCCAGCACTTGAGTCGAGTCATGCGCTGGCCTATGTGAAAAAATTGGCACCGACAATGTCACCTGAACAAACATTGTTAGTCAATTTATCGGGCCGTGGTGACAAAGACATGCATACCGTTGCAGCAATGGCTGGATTAAAATTCTAAGGAAGTAACAATGAGTCGTATAAGTCAGTGTTTTAAAAAACTGAAAGCAGATGGACAGACAGCTCTGATTCCCTATGTCACAGCGGGTGATCCTGAGCCTTGGGTAACTGTGCCATTATTACACGCACTCGTCGATGCTGGTGCTGATATTATTGAATTGGGTATTCCTTTTTCGGATCCAATGAGTGATGGCCCGGTTATTCAAAAAGCCTGTGAACGGGCATTAAAGAATGACGTGAGTGTGAAGTCTGTCTTAGAGATGGTGAAGAAGTTTCGTGAGAAAAATTCTGAAACACCCATCGTGTTAATGGGCTACGCCAACCCAATAGAAGCCATTGGCTATCCCACCTTTGCCAAATTAGCCAAAGAAGCGGGTGTTGATGGTGTTTTAACCGTTGATGTACCGCCTGAAGAATCAGATGATTTCCGTCAGATCATGGATGAGCATGAAATCGATACGATTTACCTCGTTGCACCAACCACATCCAACGAACGTATGTCGATGATTGCCAGTTATGCTCGAGGATTCATTTATTATGTTTCCATAAAAGGGGTAACAGGATCTGCTTCACTTGATGTTACGGAAGTAAACAACAAACTGGCATTATTGAGAGAAAGAACAGATTTACCGTTAGGTGTAGGCTTTGGTATTCGAGATGGTAAGTCGGCTGCAGCAGTGGCTGAAATTGCTGATGCCGTTGTTGTCGGAAGTACACTCGTGAAGTGTATTGAAGAACATGCCCAACGACTTGAAGAGTTACCTGCTGCGGTAGCTGGCTTAGTAGCCGAAATGCGACACGCTATTAATGCGCGTGATTTAGCAAAAGCATAAATATAACGAAGGTGACAAGATGAGCTGGTTTGAAAGATTACTTCCCTCAAAAATTCGCACGACAGTACGCAGCCGTTCAGTGCCCGAAGGTGTCTGGTGCAAGTGTCCAAGTTGTGACAATGTGCTTTATCGTGCTGAGCTTGAACGTAACCTGATGGTTTGTCCTAAGTGCGATCATCACCAACGCATCAATGCCAGAACACGCCTGGAGAGTTTTTTGGATGAGGGTGATCGTAAAGAAATTGCTACTGAAGTAAAGCCGGTCGATACCCTTAAATTCAAAGATAGTAAGCGCTATAAAGATCGTCTCACCCAAGCACAGCGTTCAACAGGTGAAAATGATGCTTTACTAGCAATGCAGGGTAGAGTGAATGGTCTGCCATTAGTTGCTGTGAGTTTTGATTTTAACTTTATGGCTGGTTCAATGGGATCTGTCGTGGGTGAAAAATTTGTTCGCGCTGCCAAAGTCGCTCTGAAAAATAATATTCCATTGGTCTGTTTTTCTGCCAGTGGTGGTGCGCGTATGCAGGAAGGCTTGTTATCTTTAATGCAAATGGCAAAAACCAGTGCCATCCTGACTCAGCTAAGTAATGCGGGTATCCCGTTTGTATCGGTGATGACTGATCCGACCATGGGTGGTGTTTCTGCAAGTTTAGCGATGCTGGGTGATATCAATGTGGCTGAACCTAATGCCTTGATTGGTTTTGCTGGTCCCCGTGTTATTGAACAAACGGTCCGTGAAACATTACCGGAAGGTTTTCAACGTGCTGAGTTCCTGCTTGAACATGGCGCGATCGATATGATTATTGACCGTCGTCAAATGCGAGATAGATTATCTAATATTCTCAGCATGCTTCAGCATCGTGCTATAGCCTAGCACTGTATGCGGTTTAGCACATTGCCACAATGGTTGGAGTGGCAAGAAAAGTTACACTTTACTGAAATTGATCCCGGTCTGACACGTATTGGTCAGGTATGGGAAAAAATGCAAGGGCAGAAACAACTACCATTCAAGGTAGTGACGATTGCCGGCACCAATGGTAAAGGGTCATCGGTGGCCATGACCAGCAGCATCCTTAGGGCTGCTGGTTATCGGACGGGTACGTATACATCCCCACATTTACTCGCTTATAACGAACGCATTGCCATCAATGGCATCCCATGTTCGGACCAGCAAATTTGCGCCTCATTTGCCAGAATAGATGATGCACGCGGTGATATTTCACTGACCTATTTTGAGTTTGCTACTTTAGCCGCCGCTGATATTTTCCGTCAGCAAGAAATTGATATAGCTGTCTTGGAAGTTGGAATGGGCGGGCGTTTAGATGCGGTCAATCTATTCGACGCTGATGTTGCACTTATTACCCCCATTGGCTTAGACCATACAGCTTGGTTAGGTGATACACGAGAAAAAATTGCCTATGAAAAAGCGGGCATTATTCGAGCTCGAACGCCAGTTGTTTGTTCTGAGTCTGAACCACCTCATACCTTGATTGATTATGCAAACTCACTAAAAGCACCTTTATACAAGGCTGGTATGGCTTATCGCTATTCACCGCTAACAGCAGATACATGGTCATGGCAGTCAACTGACAAAGAGGCAATGGTGCTTCCGTATCCAGCCTTAGTTGGTGATTATCAGCTTCAGAATGCCGCAGCCGTCATTCAGGTTTGTTATCTGTTACGCGAGCAAGGTATGTTGATTGATGATTCTGCCATTAGCGATGGACTGAAGAACGTTGTTCTGGCAGGACGTTTTCAAGAAATCAGACACGAAGACATCACCATAATTTTAGATGTTACCCATAATCAGCAGGGTGCAGAAAACCTTCAGCGCTTGTTATCAGAGCGAAATAGTACAGGTAACACCTATGCTGTTTTAGCCATGTTAAAAGACAAAGATTGTCAGGCGGTGACGCAGATTCTGCAAAAGGACATCGCTCATTGGTTCTTTGCAGGACTGGATGGTAGCCGTGGTATGGATGCTCAGTCTATAGCTGCTAAAACGATGCAAGATGCCGAGCAGGAAAACTTCAGCTGTCACACCACCGTAATTGAGGCTTATGAACAAGCCTTATTACATGTGCAAGCGGGTGACAGGGTTCTTGTGTTCGGTTCATTTCATACTGTCGAAGCGGTGATGAGAGTTTTACCTGAGTTCCAAAACAGACTCACAATGACAGCTGACTAATCAGTCTTGATAAAACCCGGCAATGATGTGCTGATTTGATTCAATAATCTTGGCGCGTTTTATTTTCATTGTTGGAGTAAGCATGCCATTCTCGATCGTCCAAGGCGATAAACTCAGGTTAACCCGACGAATTTTGGCGTAGGCAGGAAAGTCGTGCAATAAACGTCTGAACTGTTGGATAACATGCTGCTGTAAGGATTTATCCTGCAGACTATGTTTATTCATCGCATCCAGCTTTAGCTTTTGCGCTAGCACAAGCCATTGTTCAGCATTCAACACAATCAGGGCAGACAGGAAGGGTTTACCTTCTCCTACAATCAAGGCTTGCTCAAACAGTTCATCGCTGGTGATCGCCATCTCCATATCGGCAGGCGAAACCTTTTCACCGTTACTCAAAACCAGAATATCTTTAATGCGTCCGGTAATGAAAATATGTCCACTGTCAGATATCTCAGCTTGATCACCAGTGTGAAGCCAACCATCAGAGTCGATGGTTTTTGCCGTGGCTTTATGATTATTCCAATAGCCCAGCATATTGCCAGGGCTCTGCACTAATAATTCTGAATTTTCGGCGATCTTTACTTTAACAGTGGGGATAGGGTGACCAACACTGTATGGTTGATTATCGCCAAGTGTATTCACACTAATAACCGGGCTTGTTTCAGTTAAACCATATCCTTGTAACAGATTGATGCCCATGCCAATAAATAGCTCGGCAACATGGTGTGGAATAGCTGCTCCTCCCGTAACGGCGACTCTCAGTTGCCCACCAAATAATGCCTGTACGTTCTTTGCCACTAATTTATCCAATACAGGCATAAGAAGGAAAATAGGTGACCAATGACGGCGTTGTTGATTGTAGAGGAAATATGACCAACCGATTTTATGTGTCAGCAGGAATAAAAAACGTTTATACCAAGGCTGTGATGACACATTTGTATGTAATCGTTGATAAATACGTTCGAATATTCGAGGCACAGCAATTAAGGCTGACGGTTGTAATTGTTGAATATCATTTGCTAATTGAGGAATGCCTCTGGAGAAAGCGACTTTCGATCCTGTCATCATTGGCAAATAATAGCCTGCGGTTCGTTCTAGGGTATGAGACAAAGGTAGGAAGGAGAGAAATAAGTCATTAGATTGAATTTTAAAATGTTTAAGTGAGGCACTGGCCACCGATAGAATATTATGGTGACTTAGCATGACTCCCTTGGGTTTCCCCGTCGTGCCAGACGTATAAATGATAGTTGCAAGCTGATCTGTCTCTGTTTGCCAGTCAAGCAGCGGATAGATGATGTCTTTTTTTAACCACTCATCCAAATACATTGCAGGTGCATCAAGCGTTAACTTGTCAGCACTTTTAATAATGACACGTTTAAGCTGATGATCCTCTGAAAGAGAAGGCTTTAGACGATTCCACTGATGGTGGTTTTGTAACAGCAAAAATCTGACATCAGCATCCTGCAATATAAAAGCAAGACTGTCAGGCCGATCATCGGGGTAGAGCGGTACGGTGATCAGTCCCAGACTTAACGCCGCTTGATCAAAAAATACCCATTCAGGACAATTTTTCAGGTTTAAGGCGACACGATCACCAGGAGATAAACCTTCAGCTTTTAAAGCCTGTTGCCAGTATGCTATCTGCTGAGCAGCATCTGACCAACTTATCGTTTGCCACTGTTGAGTTTGTTCACAGTAATTAATATAGGCCGGTGAGTCAGGCGTTTTATTGAGTCTTTCCCTGAATAAGCCATATAAGGTCTGAGCGGCACTGGCTGAAATGTAATCTGTCATATCTTTGGACATTTACATTAACCAACGAAGTTGAACTCCCAACAAGTCAACACTGACATCGTAATCACCATTAAGACTATTGGTTCCGTCAGATTCTTTTATTGAAGGATTATTGGCAAATAAATGTGCATAACCAGCATCAATAATCAGATTGTCGGAATAGTTATATGTGGCACCGATAGCAATCCATTTTCTGTCGATATCAGGTATTCTGGCTGTTCTTCGCTTTATACCTGGCACAGCTGTTTCGTCATAAGCAATCCCAGATCGGAATTGCCATTTATCGTTATAACGGTAATTCACCCCCAAGCCATAACGCATACTGTTTTCCCAGTCTTCTGGTTTTGTACTGGTGAAAGTACCCCCATCAGATTCAATGGCGAGCTCCTGGAAACGGCTCCATCTTGTCATAGTGGCATCAGCCAGAACCGACCATTTCGAATTAATCTGATGATGAATAGCCAATGAAATGGTCTCAGGTAAATCCACATCACCATGTATATTCTCATCGGCCAGAACACTACCATTGACGGCTGTTAGAGTGCCATCACCTTTGAGTGTGTGTGAAATTTTGGAACGATAAGCCAGGGCCAATCGAGTATCTGGCGTAGCTTGATACATCATTCCCAGGTTGTAGCCATAGCCCCAGTCATCGGCTTCCAGTTTCACTTTGCCGTCAGATGTACCTAGATTTGTCATTTGAACTAATGTCAGATCGATATATTCAGCACTAACACCAAAGCCAATAGATAATTTATCTGTTGGCTTGTAAGCAATGCTGGGATTGAAGTTAATGGTTTTAAGATCAGATTTGACTGCAAAATATCGACCTACCCATTTTTCATTATATTCAGTCACCAGACCAAAAGGGGCGGTAATCCCAAAACCTATAGCCACTTTGTCATTAAGAGGTTTAGCGTAATAAAAGTTGGGTACAACAGCATTTTTTGCAGCATCGCCGCCTTCGCCGCCATTCGATGGTGATGATGTACCGTCATTATTAAACTCTGAGTTTGGCGCAATGTAGTTAAGTGCCAAATCCATTTCTGCCTGTTTTAGATACATCAAACCCGCTGGGTTGAAATAAATGGTACTGGCATCTTCTGCAGATGCTGCACTCCCAGCAAAGGCTCTACCGAGTCCCGTCACACTTTGCTCAATAATCGCAAAGCCTGCACCAAAGCTGGTACTGCTCATTGTGCCGAGTAATAAAAAAGTCGGAGCCTTGAGGATATTTAATTTCATAGTCAATCACTTGCAGCGGTTTTTTGAACAAGAAGATAAAGTATCCTAAGCGCTTAAGGCGTGCAAGCTTTTCTCAATCACAGATTAGACTCGTTTAAATACTAAATCCCAAACACCATGACCGAGCCTATGTCCACGCTGTTCAAATTTCGTCAGCGGGCGATAACTTGGGCGTTCGATATAGGTATTATCAGGACTGGTATTGTGAAAGCGAGCATTGGAAGAAACGTCGGCGAGCATTTGTTCAGCATAATCCTGCCAATCTGTAGCTAAATGAAGATGTCCGCCATGCGTTAGTTTATCAGCCAGCACATTGACGAATTCAGGTTGGATAATGCGTCGTTTATTATGACGTTTTTTATGCCATGGATCAGGGAAGTAGATTTGAACACGTGCCAGAACCTGGTTTTTAATGCGATGTTTAATAAGCTGTACGGCATCTGTGCATGCCACTCTGACATTCGTTAGTTGTTCGTCATCAATGGCTTTAAGAAGCTGGCCTACACCTGGACGATGTACTTCGATGCCAATATAGTCTTGGTCAGGCTGATTTTTTGCCATTTCAATCAGCGAGGCACCATTACCAAAGCCGATTTCTATAATTTTTGGTGCTTCGCGACCAAATAATGCGTTGAGATCAGACAAATCTGTATCATCATCGATACCAAAGACGGGCCAGTGATTGTCCAGAGCACGTTGTTGACCAGGCGTCAGTCTGCCTTCACGGCGAACAAAACTGCGGATTTGGCGCAGGGTTTTTGTTTCAGTTGTCATAGATCGTATCGGTAAAAATTTAAAGGCGGATATGATACCTGAAGCGCTAAGGGATAACACGGCAAGCAAAATTTTTTATACCCAGACAATCTGATTGAAATGACAATGTGATGCATATCACAACCAATGTTTACGCCTGATTACGTTGTATGGATGTTGAAAAACGATAAATAGACCTCTTTTTTCTCAAGCATTGACAGTGTAAGTTTTTGATAACAGCGTGCTAAAAATGACTATTAGCGTTATAATATTTGGTCTTTACGAAGAATCTTAAGGGTACTCCGAGCCCCGCAATTATCTTTGCATATAATCAGGCAAAGCATTTAAGAGAGAAGGAAAGTATGGTTCATCCAGTTTTAGAAGCCGTCACCAATGACGTAATCGAGAGAAGCAAAAAAACACGGGAAATCTATCTCGGCCGTATTGATGAGGCGATGCAAAAAGGCCCACATCGTGCTGTATTGGGCTGCGGCAATTTAGCTCATGGATTTGCTGCCTGTTCCATGTCAGAAAAAGCGGACTTGGCAGGAGATAAAAAAGCCAATATCGCGATTATTTCTTCATACAACGACATGTTATCGGCGCATGAGCCGTTTAAAGATTTCCCTGCAATCATCAAGAAAGCTGCAACCGAAGCCGGTGGTGTCGCTCAGTTTGCTGGTGGTGTTCCTGCCATGTGTGATGGTATTACACAGGGCCAGCCAGGTATGGAACTATCGCTTTTCAGCCGTGACGTCATTGCGATGGCAACCGCGATTGGCCTCAGCCACAATATGTTCGATGCCGCTATGTATCTGGGCGTTTGTGACAAAATTGTTCCGGGTTTATTAATTGGTGCATTGAGTTTTGGTCACTTACCGGCTGTTTTCGTACCGGCAGGACCTATGCCGAGCGGTTTGCCTAACAAAGAGAAAGTCCGTATTCGTCAGCTCTACGCTGAAGGTAAAGTTGGTCGTGAAGAGTTATTAAAAGCAGAGTCTGAGTCTTATCATAGCCCAGGTACATGTACTTTCTACGGTACAGCAAACAGTAACCAAATGATGGTTGAAATGATGGGCTTACACCTGCCTGGTAGCTCCTTCATTAATCCAAACACACCACTGCGTGATGCCTTAACAAAACGTGCGACTGAACAAGCACTAAAATTTACCGCGTTAGGCGATGACTATCGTCCAATCGGTCATCTGATCGATGAGAAAGCGATTTTGAACGCCCTGGTCGGTTTATTAGCCACAGGTGGTTCAACTAACCACACTATCCATCTGATTGCGATTGCACGTGCGGCGGGTATTATCATTAACTGGGATGACTTTGACCGTCTGTCAAAAATTATTCCATTAGTGACACGTATTTATCCTAATGGTACGGCTGATGTGAATCACTTCCAGGCTGCCGGCGGTATGGGCGTATTAATTGGTGAACTGTCTAAAAATGGCTTAATGCATACAGATATCATTACCATCGGTGATGAAAAAGGTATGGAACAGTACACTAAAGAGCCGACACTAAAAGAAGGCACACTGACTTGGGAAGAAGGACCAGAAGCTTCTCTGGATACCGATGTTATCGGTAGTATTTCAGCACCTTTTGCAACAAGCGGCGGTTTACACTTAATCAAAGGTAATCTTGGCCGTGGTATGTCTAAGATTTCAGCCGTTGATCCGAAACATCAGGTTGTTGAAGCACCTGCAATGGTCTTTGATCATCAGGATGATGTTGTTGAGGCTTTCAAACGTGGCGAAATGAACAAAGACGTGATTGTTGTTTTGCGTTTTCAGGGACCAAAATCAAACGGTATGCCTGAGTTGCACAAACTGACACCACCATTAGGCGTATTACAGGATAAAGGCTTTAAAGTAGCGCTTGTTACTGACGGCCGTATGTCTGGTGCCTCTGGTAAAGTGCCTTCAGCTATCCACCTCTGTCCTGAATGTGCGGATGGCAGCATCCTGACCAAAGTTCGCGATGGCGATATGATTCGTCTTGATACACAGCGTGGCGAATTAAATGTGTTAGTTGATGAAGAAGAACTGAACTCACGTATGGCTTGTGTATTGGCAAATACTGAACATCATTATGGTATGGGCCGTGAACTGTTTGACAGTTTCCGCCAAGGCGTTTCATCAGCAGAAACGGGTGCCATCAACATGTTTAATGTCGAATAATTATTTGGAATAAATTAATCAATGTCTAAAACAATTCAAGAGATCATGAAAGTATCACCGATTGTACCGGTGATGGTTATCAATAATGTTGAGCATGCTGTCCCCTTAGCTAAAGCCTTGGTTAAAGGTGGTTTAAAAGTTCTTGAAATTACGCTGAGAACAGATGCAGCACTTGAATCTATCCGTCGCATTAAAGCTGAAGTACCTGATGCTATCGTTGGTGCTGGCACTATCATCAATATTGAAACATTAAATGCGGCGATTGATGCTGGCGCCGAGTTTATAGTCAGCCCTGGCACCACTGAAAAATTGATTGATGCGGCATTAAAAACCGGTGTTCCTTTATTACCGGGTGTTGCAGATCCAAGCCAAGCAATGGCTTTGCTTGAAAAAGGCATCACAGCTATGAAATTCTTCCCTGCTGAAGCAGCGGGTGGGGTGCCAATGCTGAAATCAATTGGTGCGCCGATTCCACAAATCACCTTCTGCCCAACAGGCGGTGTTAACCAGAAAAATGTGAAGGACTATTACAGTCTGTCTAATGTGGGATGTGTCGGTGGTTCATGGATGTGTGCTGCAGATTTAGTCGATGCTGAAAACTGGGATGAGATTACCCGTCTTTCTGCTGAGGCGATTGAATTAGCGACTGCTTAAACGCCATTCGCATCTAGAATAAAAAGGCCGGGAATATTCCCGGCCTTTTTTATGCCTGTCTTAACAGCAAAATGCCTTTAGCTAACCAATCCGTTATTAAATCTCTGGCCCCATTTGTTATCAACTGACGGTCAAGTTGCGGCATCGCTTCTGCTACAGAATTTATAACGGAATCGACATTCTCACCTGCCGTGATGCGTTCGAACAGATGTGCACTTAGGCCATTGAGCTCAATAAATTTCACTTCATCAGCTTGATTACGGTATACCAAAAGAAAGTGGGGCGTTTCAGACGCCGATGTTGGTTGAAAGTCATGACTGATCTGATGTACTGGGAAATCAAAACTCAATAACCAGGCGAGCGGAGAATCGTGATAAGACAATGTCAGTAGATCACAGGCTTCGTTAATCTCACTGCTTTGCCATTCATCCTCAGCAATACTCAGAGCCAATTCAACCCACTCATAATGAGCAAGTTCATGTAAAAAAGGCATAGCCTTATCAACATCATGTTGCTGGTGTAAATAATCAATAAATTCTTTTGACACATCAACAAAGCGGGGGGATTGGCAAAAATGATCTTTCATGAACGATCTGACCAGATTTAACCAGTCATTTTGAGTCATCAGTTGCCGTATAACAGGAAAAGCACTCGATAAGGTATTGTTGATATTATTAAAAAATAAGTCGCGGTAAATCGCCATCCGGCGGCTTTCCAGTTGATCGGGAATAGCCTGATGTTCCGGATCACGGATATAGGCGGCGAACTGATATTGTGTTTGCTGAAAATGATTAGCCATGAGCTGCATGCATGTTTTGCGGCTGCTGTTGATATTGTTTAATAACAGCCATTTCATCTAATAAATGAGATAGAGAAGGGATATTAAAATCACGCTCAAGCAGCGTTGGGATAACACCATGTGTTTGATAGGTGTGACTAAGTAGTAGCCAGACAGGATCAATAATATCGGCACCGTGAGTGTCGACAATCAAATCTTCAGCTTCATTGTAGTGACCGGCGATATGTAAATAAGCAATACGGTCAGTTGGCATTGCACTGATAAATGCTTCTGCATCATAACCATGATTAATGCTGTTCACGTAGACATTATTCACATCCAGCAATAAGTCACAGTCCGCTTCTTCTAAAATCTGACGAGTGAAATCGATTTCCGAAATTTCCTGTCCCGGAGCCGCATAGTAAGACACATTCTCGAGAATCAGTTTGCGTTCAAGAATATCCTGTACCTGTTTAATGCGATCTGCGACATAACGAACAGATTCGTCAGTGAACGGAATCGGCATTAAATCATAGAGATGTCCATTATCACTACAAAAGCTTAAATGTTCGCTATAGCTGACGATTTGATGCTTATCAAAAAACTGCTTTAACCGTTTTAGAAAGTCGATATCTAATGGTGCAGGACTACCGATAGACAATGATAAGCCATGACATAACATAGGAAAGCGTTCGCATGCGGCCGTGAATTGCTTGGCGTACTTACCACCCATTCCCATCCAGTTCTCTGGAGCCACCTCCATGAAATCGATATCATGATTGGCCGACTTTAACAGCTCATCGATAAATTGTCGGCGAAGTCCAAGGCCTGTTCCTGTGACCGGACATGATGGAAGCGCCATATTATTCTCCTGCAGAATGTTGTCTTAACAAAGACGAGCTCATGCTGCGATTGTTACAGCCTTTAGTCTAAATTAATCTCAAACATCGTTCTGTCTACGCCGACATTACCTGTCTTGGTATCAATGACATAGAGAATCGCTTTGTAATGACCACTCTCTTTCAATTGGGTTTTTGCAGAGAAGATACCAATCGGTCCGGTAAAACTAAGTGGGATTTCCTCAATTTTTTTCTCATCTTGCATCAAGATAGCTTTTGCCTCGTAGTTTTTAGGATCCCACAAACCGTTTTTCTTAATTGGACAGCCGCATAACAGTGATGCGTCCAGATAAAACTCTACTACACCACCTTGTAAAACCTGGGTCCAGCCATCGGCAATAAACCCTGGCATTTTTATACTAATGCCGTCACCGAGCAGATCTTTGCCAGGAATTATCCAGGTCGTGATGCTTGCCTCTTGCAGGGACTGACGATAGGCATAGGGCCCAAGCACAGTGATTTTAATCAAACGTGGTGTATCAATATCTACTGTCGCCAGATAACCCGCCGTGTTTCTATCGCTTAATACATCACCGCGATGAATGGGATTTTTGATCAAACGATCAGTATCGCCTGTGCCACCATTAATCCAACCTTCATCAAGTAACTGATCTGTTTCCGCATCTTTTACCATCACCCGAACACCGCCCACACTGGTGCCGATATACTTGGCATCATTAGCCATTGCTCTAATCATAATTTGCGTTGTCTCTGCATACGAAAGTGAAGGTATGAGAGTAGATGCGAGCAGTAGTAGCGTGTATTTACAGAGGTTCATCGGTATATTCCTGTAATTTAAATCTGCTGCCAGGCGTCATAACCACCGGCAATCGAGTAAACCTGTTGATAGCCCATTAGCTGTAATGTCTGAGCTGCTAAAGCAGCACGACCACCAGTTTTACAATAGACAATAACAGGATCTTCGACATTAGCGAGTGACGGGTGAGATGCGAGTGAAAACTCTAACATCCCTCTGGGAATATGAATGGCCCCAGAGATATGGCCAGCATCAAATTCCGCGGGTTCTCTGACATCTATCACGGTAGCATCATCAAGCATTGATGCAGCCTGATCACAACTGATTTCATTAATTTCACTCTTAGCCTTTTTGACTAAATCCATTGCTGTTAAGCTCATCGTGACCTCGTTAGCTGTTTATGATGATCGTCGCTACACGATAACAAAATTTGTGTATTAGTAAATGCTAATTTTGAAAAGCGTTTAAAACCGCATTCAGATAAGCATTTGAAACGCTGAGT
This sequence comes from Methylophaga sp. UBA2012, assembly GCF_002335235.1. Lineage (NCBI taxonomy): Bacteria > Pseudomonadati > Pseudomonadota > Gammaproteobacteria > Thiotrichales > Piscirickettsiaceae > Methylophaga > Methylophaga sp. UBA2012. The sequence continues at coordinate 53,460 of NZ_DDCG01000001.1, forward strand.
AACAAAATGCTTTAAAGTGAACCTGCAAAGATGTAATAGCTCTTTCTCAATGAGTATCTTAGCGTCATAATGTAAGACAGATAAACGCTGACTTGATAAATAAAGTCCTGCAAAACTTATGAAACAACCTGGTTAATCTATGTTTGCTTACATTGTCAGAAGGATTCTTTATGCATTCCCCATCTTGATTGGGGTTAATGCGCTGACCTTTGCTTTATTTTTTATGGTTAATACGCCTGATGATATGGCGCGTATGCACTTAGGGAATAAACATGTCACACAAGAAGCCGTCGACGTCTGGAAAGAAGAAAGAGGTTATGACAAAGCCTTACTCTGGAATAGTGAAGAGCCGGGCTTAAACAAGCTCACACACACTATTTTCTTTGATAAATCCTTAACTTTGTTTGCCTTTGAATTTGGTCAGGCAGACGATGGTCGCGATATTGGTGAAGATATACAAACACGCATGTGGCCGAGCCTAGCGATAGCGGTTCCGATTTTTATTATTGGCATACTAGCCAATATTACCTTTGCCATGTTGATGGTATTTTTTAGAGCGAGTTATCTCGATCTTAGTGGCGTTATTCTGTGCGTTATCCTGATGTCTATTTCGGGTCTGTTTTATATTATCGGCGGTCAGTTTCTAGTGGGTAAAATCATGCAACTGGTCCCGCTGTCCGGCTACGCACAAGGACTGGATGCCTTTAAGTTTATTATTCTGCCTGTTTTTATCGGCATCGTTTCTGGTATCGGTTCTGGCTCACGTTGGTATCGCACCTTATTTTTGGAAGAAGTCTCAAAAGACTATGTGCGCACAGCCCGGGCGAAAGGTTTATCAGAAGTCAGAGTCTTGTTTAAGCATGTGTTAAAGAATGCGATGATTCCTATACTGACCGGGGCAGTGGTTGTCTTACCTACCTTATTTATGGGCAGCCTGATCCTTGAATCCTTTTTTGGTATTCCCGGCTTAGGTAGCTACACTATTGATGCTATTCAAGCTCAAGACTTTGCGATTGTCCGGGCTATGGTATTTCTGGGCTCAGTTTTATACATTGTTGGTCTTGTCATGACCGATATTTCATACACCTTAGTGGATCCACGAGTCAGATTAGATGGTTGATAAGATTGATGTCCGTCAACAGGCTTTAAGCTGCTTGTTGATGAATGACCCGTGGCAAAAAGCACACGAAACCCGAGCACTCTACGAGCAGATTATGAAAGAAGGGTTTCATCTCAATCGTGAAGAGCTAGATGTACCCACTGTGCCAGGCAGACCAGACAAGCCAGACTTGGTGCCACCAAAAGCCTTACCCAGACGACGTAATAATCAGCAAACTGGCCATGCCACACTGATTCACGCTATCTGTCATATTGAGTTTAATGCGATTAATCTGGCACTGGATGCGACAGCCCGGTTTGCTGAGATGCCTAAGGCTTTTTACCAGGACTGGATGCAGGTCGCTTATGAAGAGGCGCATCATTTCCTGTTATTGGATGAGCATTTACAAACCATGGGGTTTCACTACGGTGACTTTCCTGCTCATGATGGGATGTGGGAAATGGCGCAAAAGACACATCATGATCCCTTAACAAGAATGGCGTTGGTGCCCAGAGTGTTGGAGGCGAGGGGACTGGATGTCACACCGTCGATGATGAATAAGTTGAAAAACTCAGGTGATATCAAAGCCTTTGATATTCTGACGTTGATTCTGCAAGAAGAAATAGGCCATGTGACGATCGGCACCCGTTGGTTTAACTATCTTTGTCAACAACGTGGCGTTGATCCTTTTGAGACATTTAAAACCTTACTGAATACCTATTTTAACGGGGAAATTCGCGGGCCATTCCATACTGAAGCCAGGTTGGATGCCGGGTTTACCGAGCAGGAAATGGATTTACTGGAATCTCAGGCGGTATATAAAAAAAGAGGCTGATTAATCAGCCTCTGCTTTTTTCTTTTTCTCCATCTCAGCTTTTTGGCGACGTGATTCTTTAGGATCAGCAATCAGCGGACGGTAGATTTCAATACGGTCTTTATTATTAAGCTCAGCATTGAGTTTGCACATTTTGCCAAAGATACCGACCTTATCGGTTTTTAAGTCAATTTGAGGAAAACGTTCGAGAATACCGGATCGTTTAATCGCATCTTCAACAAGACAATCTTTGGGTACTTCAAGAGGAATAATAACTTGTTCATTAGGTAGGGCATAAGCTACCTCAATATGGATTAAATCAGCGTTTTCCATAGATTTCCTGTGCGCGTTTACAAAATGCTTCCACTAATGAACCTGATATTTGAGTAAAGACAGGGCCCAGTGCCAAGTCTAATAAACGAGTTGAAAACTCGAAGTCCATATCCAGTTGAACACGGCAACCCTGATTGTCACCAATCGGTTTGAATTGCCAGTGGCCTTCAAGATGGCGAAAAGGGCCATCAATTAATTCGATGCGTATGGCATTGCCATGATCGAGGACATTTCGAGTAGAAAATTCATGATGAATACCGCCTTTGGCTATATCCAGAGAGGCGCAGATAACATCTTCATTTTTACTGATAATTCTGCTGTCGCGACACCAAGGCAAAAACCGTGGATAGGCTTCAACATCATTAACCAAATCAAACATTTGATCAGGTGTGTACATGACCAGAGAGCTTCGTGTGATGGTAGTCATTGAAATCCGGTTACGTCATTAATTAATTCAGAAGACCGATAAGATTGGCAAAAACAATCAAAATTGCAATCGGTGTAATAAAACGTACAAGTACTCGCCAAGTCGAATACAACAATCCATTGCCTAATCCCAGCTCATCCATAGAGCTATTTCGCTTCATTACCCAGCCTGCAAACAAGGCTATCAGTAATCCGCCCAAAGGCAACATAATATTCGCTGTGAGGTAGTCAAGCAACTCAAACATCGTTAATCCGAATAATCGCCATTCCCGACCAAGGTTAAATGAGAAAATCGTCAACAGGCCTAATAACCAGATGATGACACCTGAATACACACTCGCTCTTAACCGAGTCATGTTTTTATTCTCGACCAGCCAGACGACAATGGGCTCTACCAGAGAAATACCTGAACTCCAGGCAGCGAATAATAATAAGATGAAAAAGATACCACCAAAGAACTGGCCCCAAGGCATATGACCAAAGGCAATCGGCAGTGTGTCGAAAATCAAACCTGGTCCCGCCGTCGGTTCAAGCCCATTAGCAAATACCAGAGGGAAAATTGCCAAGCCAGCCAGCAAGGCGACCGTGGTATCCATAATGGAAATGGTCAGCGATACTTTGAAAATGGACGCCTTTTTAGGTAAGTAAGAGCCATACACCATAATCGCGCCCATACCTAAACTTAAGGTGAAAAAGGCATGACCCATCGCAGTCAATACGCCAGTATGCGTTAATTTAGAAAAATCGATGGCAAATAAAAACTGCACACTCTGATCAAAATATTGCCCAGTATTGTAACCATAGCCAACCAACATCAATATGATGATAAACAGGGCGGGCATAATAATGCGCACAGACTTTTCTAAACCATGCTGCACACCTCGCACCACAATGCCGACCGTCATCAGCATAAATATCGTATGCCAGGCTAATAAACGTTCCGGATCATTGACCAGGGCTTTATGGATACTAATTGCGCCATCAGCGGTGACCCCTTCAAATACACCAGAAAAAGCGCGCGGAATATACGCCATAGCCTGGCCGGCAATTACACTATAGTAGGAAAGAATCAAAAACCCCGTCAGCACACCCATGCCACCAAGCCATTGCCAATTTGTACTTCGGCCTTCTTCTTCGGCAATCGACTTCAAACTATTGATGGGATTTTGTCGGCCTCGACGACCGATGAGAATTTCAGCCATCATCAGCGGAACCCCGATAATGGCAATACACAGCAGATACACTAGAACAAAGGCACCACCACCATTTTCACCCGTGATGTAGGGGAATTTCCAGATATTTCCCAGACCAACAGCCGATCCTGTTGCTGCAAGAATAAATGCCCAGCGAGATGTCCACTCGCCGTGAATCGACTTTGTAGGTCTAGCCATTCGGTCGCCTCAAAAAAGTAAATTCACTCGATTGTACCCAAAACTTTTATCTTTCAACAAACCGCACTCATTTTAGTTTCGTGAATGATAAATAATGAAGCCGCTGTTTAAACACTCTATAATATGCACATGGCAGCGAAAAAGAATAAAAAGAAAGTAGGCGAAAACACCATCGCAGTGAACCGTAAGGCACGGCATGAATTTTTCATCGAAGATAAATTTGAAGCAGGACTGGTTCTCGAAGGGTGGGAAGTGAAAAGCCTGCGTGATGGAAAAGTGCAGCTCAACGAAAGCTATGTCCACGTTCGCAATGGTGAAGCCTGGTTAGCCAACGCACTTATTACTGCGTTAAAAACCGCATCCACACATATCAAACCAGAGCCACAACGTGACCGTAAGTTACTGCTGCATAGAGCAGAATTACACAAACTGATCGGTGCAGTTGAGCGTAAAGGTTACACGCTGATTCCATTAAATATGTACTGGAAAAAAGGCATGGCCAAGATTGAAATTGCGCTGGCCAAAGGTAAACAACTTCACGATAAACGCGCAACTGAAAAAGATCGCGACTGGAATCGTGACAAAGCCAGAATTCTGAAAGCAAGATAAGTTTTCACTGGTTGAAAAACGCCTAATCCGATACAATATAAAAGTTCAACACTTTGGGGGCGACCTGGCTTCGACGGGGATTACAAAACCTAAGGTGCATGCCGAGTACTTCAGTTCTCTCGTAAAAAAGACTGGAAATAAATTAGTTGCTAACGATAACAACTACGCACTAGCTGCTTAATAACCAGTGAATGCCGTTCGACCAGATCCGTGCTTGTGCGTCTGGTATCGGGCGTCGACTCTCACAAGATCGTCTCGAGGTATGCTTGGTACTAAGAGATTAAAACTTTACAAGATCGCTACTTGTTTTCCCTGTTCATCGGGTAGCAGGTAGTTAAATTAATAGATGAAATAAGCATGTAGATCCGAAGGCGGAGGATCTGCGGACGCGGGTTCGATTCCCGCCGCCTCCACCAAACATAAATGACCACCCTCGGGTGGTTTTTTTGTGCCTAACGATCTGGAAAGTAGGTTGGGTAGAGCTATAGCGAACCCCAACATTTGAAATTATGAGTGATATTGTTTTGTTAGGTTTGATGCTTCAACCCAACCTTGTATCTCTCCAGGAATATCTGTTTAGCTCAACTTTTTGCTGAGGGATTTAGTTGAAGTGTTTATAGTCTGGTTATATCAATATCGTTTGAGGTGATAACCATGAAAAAATTAGCGCTAGCTTGTCTAATGTTCGTTAGTGTTTTTGCTCATGCCGACGAGCTAACAAAAGAAGAAACCTGTGAGGGCTGGGCAAATAAAGCCGAGCAGTTTATGGAGGTTCGGCAAAACAATGTGCCTATCCATGAAGCGATGAAGATGACGGTGGGCAATTTTTCTCGTGGATTGATGTTGCGTGCTTATAATGAACCGGTTGCTGAAAATGAGGGTGAAAAGCAAGCTGTTATCGATCATTTTGCTGAACTAATTGAAGATGAGTGTTTGAAAAACGCTCAGTAAAAAGGTCGCATCAGGCTGGATTCACCGCCCAGCAAATAGTTTTAAGTTCTTACTATTGAGTTACACCAGTTAATGTTTATCGAGCTTAATGTTCTATTTTGCTTGCTGACATTTGTTTTCAGCCATGCACGCAGGCGATAAATAGGCAAATAAATACTTTTTTATTTTCATTTGCTTATAAATAGTTTTTACTAGAGAAGACGTATTATTTGTAAGTCTAAATAGTTGTGCAGAAGTTATGGTCTTTGTTCTGTACTTTTTTATTTGATTATCAATGTCATCTTTTATCGGGCAAAACTAAACATCTTTAATAAGGTTGTGTAGACTGGCTTTACAAAAGATTCACACCCCAACGCGTGCATACAAGGGGACTCAAAAAGACAATGCTCAATGCAGATTAGAGAAAAACTCAGTTTAATCGTCATCGTCAGTATTCTATTGACTTCTATACCCGCCGCTATTTGGGTAAGTGCTTATTCAAAAGAAAAGCTTCTTAACCGAGAGGTGAATAATCTACTGGCTGTGACTCAGAATCAGGTCGATATCACTTCTCAGAAGCTCAGTTATGCAGAACCTAAATTAAAAGGCTTAGCCCGTTTACTACAAAGTGAATTAGATAAACCGGTTACAAAGGAAGAAATAGACAAGTTCTATCAAACAATAGAGCTGAATAGTGACGGGGTTTGGCGTAATAAGAAAGACCAGTTTGATGGTCAGGTCAATGCCGGGATTTTCATTCCTGACTCAGCTGATTTAACAGATAAACAGAAAGTGATGCATTTACGCATCAAGCAGGTGATGGATGTTTTTGGCTCATCTGCTAATCGTGTATTTGAAAATGTGTGGTATCTGTCACCTGATTTACGCAGTGAAGTTATTTTTGATTCTCATTATCCTCAATTTATATTTACTCAGCAGGCTGACAATGATTACACGCAAACGCCTTGGGTGAGCTTAACTTCTCCTTCTGAAAATCCCGACAAGCAATATACCTTTACACCGCCTTTATTTGATCCTGTTAATCAGGTTTGGATGGTAAGTGCCTTATACCCGCTTTATGTCAATGGAAAGTGGGTCGGGTCGCTTGGTGAGGATATGCAATTAAGCAATGTGCTGGGCTTTACCTTCAATGAGCAACAACTTTACCCAGATACACAGCATTTCCTGTTGGATAAGCAAGGGAATTTCATTCTTGCAGGCCATTGGCAGGCAGAGCTTGAGTCAGGTGATGAAAAACAAGTGACAGATTTTCTCGATAAAGAGAATGCGCTTAAAGTCATGTTAAAACAGCCTGTTAAAGATAGTCCACAGATTGCGGCAAGAGATATTATCGTAAATGGAGAAAAGTATATTGTCATCTCTATGTCGGTGGTTCCGGTTGATTGGCGCTACTTTAAACTCATTCCGATAGATGATTTGATCGAACCCGTTAATCGTTTATTAGCGATTCTGATAGCCGTATTATTTGCGGTCACTATTTTCTCTGGTTGGTTGATTACCGTTGCCGTCAATAAGAATGTGATTTCACGTATCACACGCTTGACCAGAGAAATGACACGTTTTGAGTCTGGTCAAAAAGTGGCGTTGACAGCTGAGCTAAAAGGGAATGATGAAATTACCACTGCAGCCAGAGCGTTCGACTCTATGGCCGAACGAATCGATTCCTACCTAAACCGTATCGCTGAAAGCAAAAAGTCATTAGCCGAGAGTGAAAGTCGCTGGAAGTTAGCACTAGAATCTACAGGTGATGGTGTCTGGGATATTAATCTTGAAACGGGTACAGCCAGCTATTCTGAGCGTTGGAAAAAGATGCTGGGATATACAAACGATAGTTTTCCTGACTTATTGGTTGAAGGGTCGGAATACATTCATCCGCAGGATAGGGAGCAGGCCAGACTGCGTTTCAGAGGGTATATTTCAGGTGAGTATGCCAATTACCAAGATGAATTCCGAATGCTGTGTGGCGATGGCTCATGGAAGTGGATTATGGCTCGCGGCATGATCATCAAGCGTGATAGAAATTTACAACCTTTACGTATGATTGGCACCAGCACTGATATTTCCTACTTCAAGAAAATTCAGGATGAGTTACGCACAAATACAGCCAAACTCAGAGAATTACTAGAATATAGCCCGATTGCTGTTCGAATTGTTACCAATACCACCAAAAAAATTGTCTTTGCGAATAAACGTTATGCGGAGCTGGTTAATCAGGATAAAGACAAATTAAACGATCTCAATCCCTTTGCCTTTTACGTTGATCCTACAGTGGTGAAAACCTATTTAAATCATATCGCTGAAGGTAAAACCATCTATAACCAACTGACAGAGCTTAATATCTACGGAGAAGGAACAAAATGGACACTCGCTTCCTACTTGCCAATTAAATATGGTGGTGAGGAATGCAATATCGGTTGGTTCTACGATATTACTGATCGTCTAAAAAACGAGGAAGCACTGCGTTTACATGCCAGCGTATTTGATGATGCCTGGGAAGGTATTCTGATTACTGACAAAGATAACCGTATTATTAGCGTGAACCGCGCATTCAGTGAGATCACTGGATACACACAGGAAGAATTAATCGGTGAAGATCCTAAAATTCTTGCTTCTGGTCGACAGGGCGCAGAGTTTTATGAAGAAATGTGGGAATGCATCCATACCGAAGGGCGTTGGCGTGGTGAAATATGGAACCGGAAGAAAAATGGGGAATTTTTTGCTGAAATCTTGACCGTAAGCGCAATAGAAAATGATGAGGGCGAGATTACCAATTATCTTGGGCTGTTTGTTGATATTACGGAGATTAAAAAAACAGAGCATCTGTTAGTCAATATGGCCCATTATGATGCCCTGACACAGCTCGCTAATCGAACACTACTTTCAGATAGGCTCGAGCAAGCTATCGCCATTGCTAAACGAAGTGAAAAATTGCTGGCGGTATGTTTTCTGGATCTGGATGGGTTCAAACCTGTCAACGATGAATTCGGTCACGAAATTGGCGATAAACTGTTGATTGCCGTGGCTGAAAGACTAGCCCAAGTTACTCGCTCCGGGGATACAGCTGCCAGAATGGGGGGCGATGAGTTTGTTGTACTTATCAGTAACATAAACAATATCGATGAGCTGGACCCCATTCTTACAAGACTCAGCCAGAAGATTGCTGAGCCGATCAAGATTAACCATCGTAAACATCACGTCACAGCCAGTATCGGCGTGGCTATATATCCCTTAGATAATGTGGACGGTGATACCTTGATTCGTCATGCGGATTTGGCCATGTATGAAGCTAAACAGGCGGGGAGGGATGGCTATCATATCTTTGATGCTAAGCTGGATCAGCAGATGCATGAATACCATTCCCAACTGGAGCGATTACATCTGGCATTGATTGGTGAAGAGTTCAGGCTTTATTATCAGCCAAAAGTGGACCTTCGCCATAACCGTGTTGTAGGTGTAGAAGCCCTTATCCGTTGGCAACACCCTGAAAGAGGTTTATTGGGTGCCATGGAATTTTTGCCTATTATTGAAGATCATGAGTTCAGTATTGAGTTAGGCGACTGGGTATTAAAAACGGCGTCCAACCAATTACAAACATGGCATGAAAACAATTTGCACATTCAAGTCAGTATCAATGTATCGGCCAGACAAATTCAGCATGATGCCTTCTTAAACAAACTCGAATCATTATTGAAGCAATACAAGACTATAGCGGCAGATGATATCGAGCTGGAGATTCTGGAAACCTCGGCACTGGAAACGGTTCAGACAGCGCAGGTTGTGGCGGCCGCAAGTAGTTATTTGGGAGTACCGTTTGCTCTGGATGACTTTGGCACCGGTTATTCTTCGTTGTCGTATCTGAGAAAACTACCAGTCAGAACCTTAAAAATTGACCAGAGCTTTATCCGGGATATGCTGGGTAATGAAGAAGACATGGCGATTGTGAAAGGGGTGATTGAGCTAGCTCAAGTCTTTAAACGCAATATCATCGCCGAAGGTGTTGAAACTGAAGCGCATTTTAAACCGCTGATGGATATGGGCTGTGATATTGCGCAAGGTTACGCTATTGCTAAGCCCATGCCAGCAGACGAAGTGCTTGAGTGGGTAAAACACTATGAAAATGCGCACAGGAAGAACTAAGTTTATGGCCAATATTCTGCTTGATAAATCACATAAAAAACTCATTCAATCAGCGATTGAATTTGGTAATTGGTTATCAACTCAGACTTCCCTATCAGAAGATGATAAAAAAGCCGTGCAATCCATTCAGCAGGTATTAAATAAGCTGCCCAAAATAAACGATGGCACCTTAGCCATGTATGGCTTTAGTGTGGAACGCGGTGATGACGAGAAGGGGCTGATCCGGGGCTGGGATATTAGTGTCGAGTATTTTGCTCATGATCCGGAACAGCAAGGTGGTCTGGAAATATTCAGTTCTTATTTACCGATTCCTGAATCCACAGACAAAGATGTGTTGGCCATTAAAAAACAACATGAAGTGTATTTCCACTGGCCTATCGGTGATATTTGTAATCTGGTCAAACAAGAACAGGCGCAGCAGTGGATAACAGCAGTAAGCCAACCACAGGCTCTACTATCAGAGGGGGACAGACTTCGGGTGGAGATTGTTTATCAGGATTTTTACAGTGAGATTAAGTTGCCTGGCTGAACAGCAGGCAAAAAAAGTCTGAGAAACTCAGACTTTTACGTTTAGATTATTGCCTTGTGTGGCAGTAGGTGCAGGGACAGCTGATTCAATCAGTTTTAACGCATTGGCGCCATCTAGCTTGGCTTTGTTATTACTCATTTGAGCACTTTTGACCATCAGATAATCATCGATACTGATTTTCGGGCTGCCTTGTGTTGCTGAAATACTCATGTCCTACCTCCTACTTTTTGTGCCATCTTACATGACCTTAGTTATCTTCTACGATAAATAGTTCACATAATTCTTATATCGGCCTATTGCTCTAACACTTTAGAATCAAATGCTTTTTGATTCTTTGTCATCGTTTTGACATGACTGTGTGATTGACTTTCAAGATTATCATTCATCCATGTATAACTCATGACAGCAGCAAGTGTGACACGTTCATCCAAGGTGATTCCTTATTTACTCGATCATCATTTGGTTGATAGCTTTTCGTTGACTACAGCCGAGTCGTTTCATAAGCAGCAGTTATCACAGAATCCTTCTTTGCTGGTGAGTTTGGGGCTGATTTCCGAACAACAGATGGCTTCCGCTTATGTGAAAGCTCATGATATTGAAAAATGTGACATCAAATCCTTACCCGCTGAAGCTCCTGAACATCAGATAGCCAGTCGATTTTTACAAGAGGCAGAATGTTTGCCCGTGTTTATCGACGAGGCAGAACTCACGCTTGCCATGGTGAATCCGGAAGATAGCTTTGCTTGTCGGTCGATAGCCCAGCTAACTAAGAAACGGGTAAAAAGGCTGGTGATTACCCAGAGTGAATTTAAACAGTTATATGAAAAATGGCATGCTGCTCGGCAGGACAAGGATAGGGTGCATGCTGATGGGATCTTTGCAGATACCGATGATGATTCATCGCTGGTGAATCGCCTGAAAGATATGGCATCGCAAGAGCCGGTGGTGAAGCTGGTTAACTCATTGCTCAATAAGGCGGTTGAGCTGAATGCGTCTGATATTCACATTGAACCTTTTGAGCATCATTTGGCGGTTCGCTATCGCATGGATGGTGTATTAAAACAGCTCGATTCTCCACCTGTTAAATCCAGTGCTGCCGTGATATCCCGTATCAAAATAATGGCAGAGCTGAATATCGCTGAACGACGACTACCACAGGATGGTCGTCTGCAAATTCATGCTGATGGTCGTTTGATAGATTGCCGTGTCTCCACCACGCCGACCCTGCACGGTGAGAGCATTGTCATTCGTTTGCTTGATAAACAAAAAGTGACACTGGATATTCAGCAACTGGGTTTGTCACCACAATCATTAAACGGGCTGATGAAACAAATCAAACAGCCTCATGGCATTATTTTGGTGACGGGTCCCACTGGCAGTGGTAAAACCACGACCTTATATTCTGCTTTGCAGCAATTAAATACCGAAGAGAAAAAAATATTAACCGTCGAAGATCCGATTGAATATCAACTGACTGGCATTAACCAGATCCAGGTCAAACCGCGTATTGGTCTCGGTTTTGCTGAAGCGCTCCGCGCTCTGGTCAGGCAAGATCCGGATGTGCTAATGATTGGTGAAATGCGTGATAAAGAAACTGCTTCAATAGCCATTCAATCAGCATTAACCGGCCATTTGGTATTTTCAACATTGCATACTAACGATGCCAGTAGTGCGGTGACACGCTGTCTGGATATGGGGTTGGAGCATTATTTACTGGCGGCATCCCTGAATGCGGTGATGGCGCAGCGTTTGGTTCGTCGTTTGTGTGTGTCATGTCGTCAACCAATGGCCATGACAGCAGAGAGCTGGAATACATTGATGCCTGATACGATTGCATTTGATGAGCAGGCGACGATTTACCGCGCTGTTGGCTGTGATCATTGCCAGCAAAGTGGCTATCAGGGACGGACAATGATCAGTGAATTATTGATGGTGAGTGATGCTATCCGTCAGCTGATATTACAAAAAGCTGATGCCAAGACCATTGAGCAAATAGCCATGGAGCAGGGCATGCAGACACTCAAACAAGATGGCCTGCGTTTGGTGCTGGCTGGTATGACCAGCATTGATGAGGTGCTTCGCTTAACACAGTCGCACCATGCTCATGACTAAGTTTGTTTATAAGGCGTTAACCGCTAAAGGCGAGATGATCTTCGGTAGTAAAGAGGAAGCAGATCAAACGGCCGTGGTGCAGTTTCTTCGTCATTCTGGTTATGTGCCAGTGTCGGTGACCAAACAATCATGGCTGAAAGGGATATTTAATCTACGCCGTGAAAAGCAGCAAGCACCGTTATCGCCCACACATTTACTGACTTTTTTTAGTGAGTTAGCGACATTACTGGATGCCGGACTAACAGTCGACCAATCATTAAAACGTATGGAACGACTTGCCAGTTCAAGGGTATTAAAAGACACGCTAGCTGCACTGCATCAAGGTGTAGCTGGTGGTGAGAGTCTGGCAAAAGCGATGGCTGCTCAGGGACAACGTTTCACTGATTTACATATCAATATGGTGCTGGCGGGTGAGACTGGCGGGCATTTACCTCAGGTGATGAATGAATTAGCACATTATCAGGAAACCATGGCTTTATTACGCCGACAATTAATATCTGCCTTAACCTATCCGCTGATCTTGCTGATCATGTCGATATTATCGATTGTGATGATGATGACCTACGTTATTCCTAAGTTTGTGCCCTTGTTTGAGGGGGCGGAGCAAACCATTCCCTGGCTGACACAGCAGGTGTTTGCCGTTGCCGATTTTTTTGAGCAGAGCTGGTGGTTGCCTTTGGTCATATTTATTGTGCTGGCACTGGCGATTGATACACTACAAAAACAAAAAGCAGGCAAAGTCTGGCTGGATGGCAAAGTACTCAAGTTGCCTGTCATTGGTTCACTGGTGACCGCTGTTAATATTGGCCGTTTTTCTCAAAGCATGGCGTCAATGCTCACCCATGGTGTGGGTTTAATCGAATCAGTTAATATGGCATCAGGTTCAATCAATAATGGCAAAATCAAACAGGCGCTAACTGAGGTGGCAAAGCAGGTCTCTAACGGCAGTTCACTTGCCAAAGCATTAACGTCTTTTTCCTGTTTTCCGGGCCTGTTAACCGAGCTGGTCGAAATTGGTGAACAAACAGGGCAGTTGGAACCTATGTTCAGTAAAGTAGCAAAAGCCTATCAGCAGCAAGTGGAAGACAAAACTAAACAATTATTAAATTTGGTTGAACCGATATTAATTATTGGCTTGGGCGGTATTATTGGCGTCATTATTATTTCCATCATGTTAGCGATGTTGGGCTTAAACGATCTGGTCCGTTAGCCACTGTCATTAAAGTTTCATTTTTAGTGGTTATATTCCGCTGATGATGAAAAGAAATAATCGTGGTTTTAGTCTTATCGAATTGCTGGTGGTGCTGGCAATTTTGGCATTATTGGTTGGTCTGGTCGGTCCCAGAGTAATGAAACAGTTAGGTGGAGCAAAAGCTGATACGGCTGTGTTACAGATCGCTGACCTGCAAGCCTCACTTGATATCTATTATTTGGATATGGGTGTGTATCCGACTTCTGCTCAAGGTTTAAATGCACTGATTGAAAAGCCGGTTGATCTCTCTGGCTGGAATGGCCCTTATCTGAAAAAGAAAAAAGTACCCTTAGATCCCTGGGGACGTGCTTATCATTATGTTTCACCCGGTAAACATGGTGACTATGACCTATATTCATTAGGTGCAGATAATCAGCAGGGTGGTAGTGGTGATGATCAAGACATCACCAGCTGGGAGTAACGGTATTGTCATCTCCGGCAATAGCAAAAGGCTTCACGCTGATTGAACTATTAGTCGTGATGAGCTTGTTGGTGATGGTCATGAGTTTATTGCCACCATTATTTCGCCCCGTGATGGAACATCATAGTCTTTACTCTGAATCTCAGCGTTTAGTGCTGTTAATGCGACAAGCGCGAAATGAGGCCATGCTGAGTCAAAAAACGCAGCGTATTGATCTCGATGCTTCAAAACAACGAATAGCCTATAACAATCAACGTTTTCAGCTTGCTGCCAGCACAAAGCTTGATGCGAAGGTCAGCCGTCAATCTGACAATAGTCAGCAGGGAAGTATCGTGTTTTATGCCGATGGCAGTAGTAGCGGCGGCCAGTTGCTATTGGCAGATAATCATTATGCCTTTGCCATTGATGTGAACTGGGTGACCGGGCAAATTCAGTTAAGTAAACAGTTGCCAATGTGATGAAACAGCAAGGCTTTAGTTTACTTGAGTTACTGGTGGCTTTCAGTTTGATGAGTGTGTCTTTAGTCATACTGTTTCAGTTGTATGCAAAAGGCCAGCAAGTCATTCGACTGGGCAAGGATTTCAACGTGGCGACCAGCATTGCAGAATCCTTGATTGCTCAGGCGACATATCAAGCCAGTGGCACTCAACAATCCGGCACCACTGACAAGCAATTTCAGTGGCAGCTAACGATTCAGCCGATAAATGGCAGTGCATCGTCAAAGCTACCTTTACAAGAAGTCAGTGCCGATGTGTCATGGCAGCGATCGGGTAAACCCTATCAGATACATCTTTCTACATTAGTACCTGTTAGTAAGGCCACACCATGAATAAGCAATCAGGTTTTACCTTATTGGAGATGCTGATTGCCATCAGTTTAATGACGATTATGCTGGGTTTGTTATTCAGTGCCTCACGTACGCTCAGCGGACAGACTCAGTCCGGCATTGAGCAGGTGCAGATGAATGATGATATACGACTGGTGACTCAATTTGTCAGACGACTTATCAGTCAGGCCTCACCGATTGTGATGAATCAGGGCAGCTCACATCCGGTGTTATTTTCAGGTGCAAAACATCAGCTTGGATTTGTTTCTACTTTACCTGCTCATGCCGGCGGCAACAGCTTGTATTGGGTTGAGTTGATGCTTAAAGAAAATCAACTGCTGATGAAGTATCAGCCATTATTAAGTGTGCTGAAAAATCGTGATGATAGTCAGCAACTGACGTTGTTAAACAGCGTGGATTCGCTCGATTTTTCCTATGCTGATATCGACAAAAAAAACGCACCAAGATGGCAGACAGACTGGCAGAAAAACAATCAATTACCGCCGCTTATTTCAATGACTGTGGCGCAGCAGCGTGGTGGTGACAAATATCCGATAGTCGTGTCTTTACCAGCCCAGGTGACCCGGATGCGGGATCATCTCAGTGTTCAGCGAACGGGTTTATGACTTCTGTAAAACAGCAGGGGGCTGCCTTACTGATCGTGCTGTGGATGATCTCGCTGTTGATGATTTTAGCCGTGAGTTTTAGTCAAACCATGCGTATCGAAACACAACAAATAAAGCAGCAACAAGGGGCTTTGATTAGCAAGTACCTGGCGAGCGAAGGTATTTGGCGAGTGATCCAGGCCTTAGTGGATGAACAGCATAGTTGGTTAACCAATGGCACTGTTTATCAGCTCAATACGGATAAAGGCAGATTATTTATTCAGATCCAGGATCAAAATGGTCTGCTTGATGTGAATTACGCCTCAGCCGAATTAATCACCACGTTATTAAAAACTAAAGGCTGGTCGACACACACGGCTGAACAATATGCCGACCAGATTGTTGATTGGCGTGATAGTGACAATGAACGCCTTGCTGCTGGGGCTGAACGTTTACATTACAAAGCGGCGGGCCGAGAGGGTTTACCTAAAAATGCGGCTTTTAATAGTCTGGAAGAGCTACGTTTATTGTTGTCGATGGATGAGCAGGGTTATCAAAAAATCGCACCGTTAATGACGGTGTATTCCCAACAACCGGGGCTTAACTTATCTGTACTGCCAGTAAGTCTCTACAGTGAAAATGAGCGTAAGCGCCTGAGTGATCTCACTAATGAACAATTACCCCGTCTGCCTGCGGGACGCTGTTTTGTGATTACCAGCCGTGCTGAAGTCAGGAAAAAAATGGCCAGTCTGAAAGTCGCTGTATTACTGAACCCGGACCAAAGCAAGGATTATGCGATTTTGTCATGGCAGGAAATAACGGGAGTGGCGTCCTGATGTCCTGGCAGCAGATTCAACAAGGTCTATCACGTGCTTGGTATTGGTGGTTGTCTCAGCTTAATGCTGGTCTGCCAAAGCGTTGGCAGTATCAGACCGATATTCGCCGTCAACGGCTATGTATTACTAACAAAAGCCATGGCTATCAGTTAACGGTCTGGTCTAAGTCGGGTGAAGATATTGAGTGGCAAAGTAATGTCGATGGTGTCGATAAGATCACTTTACCTAAAAAGCCGAAGCCAAACAAAAGTCTGTTATTGCTTGATGAGCAGCAGATATTGTCACGCCAACTGTCAGTGCCACGTTCTGCAAAACACAATATTGCTGAGTTGTTGTGGTTTGAAATGGATAAGTACACACCGTTTCAGGCAGAGCAGGTGATTTTTGATTGGGTTGAACTGGAACAACAAGATGATCCTGAGCTGATTTATCTTCGTTTGTTTGTGATGCTGCGTGAAGATTTTGAGCAGCATCAGCAACGTTTAAACATATTGGGTATTGATATCGACAGGGTGTCCGTTGAAGATAGTCTTTATCGGGATAAGCTCAATTTATTACGTTCACAGTCTGCAAAAAATACCTGGTCAGCGTATCTGTTGCCAGCCTGTGCTGTAGTCAGCGTTTTGTGTGCGCTTTATTTGCCATTGTCATTTTATGAAACAGAGTTACAGCAGCAACAAATAAACCTGAAGGCCTTACGTACTGATGCGATGAAAGATGTGCGGAAGCAACAGCATGGCGAGTTCACGCTGACACAATTTCGTGATTTAGAACAAAAACAACGGCAACAGCAATGGTTAGTTGTGCTTAATACCTTAAGTGACACATTACCAAAAGACACATGGGTCAGACGCTTTCAGGTCAGAGATAACATCATCGAAATCCAGGGCGTATCGCCATCAGCAGCAACACTTCTTTCATTATTAGCACAGACAAAACAATTTACCGATGTGGCATTCAAGGCACCTGTGACTTTTGATCCACAATTAGGTAAAGAGCGTTTTTCCATCACCATGAAGCGAGTCAGTGATGCAAACTGAATTCTCACGTTTTTATCCATTACTGGCCTGGGCTGGTTTAATTGTGTTGATTACCATGCTATGGCTGCTGATTATTTATCCGGCTTTATCCTTACGTCAGCACTATGCCAGTGAGCGAGAACAGCTGACCTTTATGCAGCAAAAATTATCAAGTCAGTTACAACAGCCTGCTATGTCGCTGAGTGAAGATGAGTCTGAACAATTAGGTGAGCGCTTTTTATTTCATGGTGATTCGACGGCATTGATGGCGGCACAAATGCAATCATTGGTAGCTAAACATCTCGATGAATTAGACCTGACCAAAATAAGTGCCGAGACCACAGTGGTTGAGCAGGAAAAAGGATTTTCACATATTCAGCTACGCCTGCAGTTTCAGACGGATATGAAGGGCTTGGTAGCATTTTTATCCCGTATTGAATTACAGCAACCGTTATTACTTATAGATGAACTATCGATTGTTGTTAATGATGACAAGGCTAAGTCCTCATCCACTCAACTTGAAGTACACACGCTGATGACCGGCTTTTATCAAGTGATGAATACGGAGCATTCATCATGAGTTGGGGGGCTATCAGTTCATGGGCTGTAATCGTTTTATCGCTAGTGAGCATGATAAGCGAATACAGGTTTTCCCATACTGTTCCTGTAGCCGGTGATGAGCTGTCTGATGGTCTTCAGACACCATCAGAACAGCAGGGAGCAGGCATTGCCTTACCTCAACCTTCTACAACAGCGGCATTGTTAAAACAGTCCATTTTCACTGCTGATCGTTTTGCGGGACTATCTCCCCAAACGGTCGCAGAGCCAACTGAACACACCCTGTTTTTAAATCATTATCGTCTCTCAGCGGTGGCGATAACCGATAACACATCCATGGTATTAATGATCGATGATAAAACTAAAAAGGTGAAACAGTTACAGCTCAATGATGAGCTGGATGACTGGACATTGGAAGAAATTACCTCAACTGCGGCCGTGTTTAATAAAGCTGGTCAGAGGCGCCGGGTGATGTTATTTAATGCAAAAACACCGTCCTTAGCGACAACCGTGTCGGCTACAGAGATGTCATCAGAACAGGACAATCCAACGCTTATACTGCCAGGCGGTCATTTGGATGATGACCCGTATCAATAATGTCACATTCATTTCTTATGATTAACGGTTATGAATTCAATAAATGAGTGCTACAAACACATGATTAGGCTAGCAACAATAGTCGTATCGTTAATTGTGCTGGCTGGGTGTCAGCCACTTACAGCAACTAAACCACACCCCCCAGCCAAACTTGCCGGACAAAGTGGCAATAATCTAGTGGTTTCGGCGCCCATTAGTCAGCATATTACTGCGTCGGAGGATACAAAACCATTTGAGAAAGTAGTGGTTTACGGTAATAACCCAACACAATCATTGACTAGCCGACAGTTTACCGCCAATGCGGAACACAACGATATTACGCTTAATTTTGAAGCGGTATCACTGGCTGATTTTGTTCGTGTGGTATTAGGCGAAATTTTGGCAGTGAACTACTCGATGGATAAAAACTTAAGCGGGCAAGTGACTATTCAGACACCAAACCCCATCGCAAAAGAAGCAGTATTACCTATGCTGGAAAACGTATTGGCAATGAATAATGCACGTTTGATAATAAACCATGACTTTTATCAGGTGGTGGCATCTGATCAGGCATTATCCCGAACATCGGGTAGTTCTCAGTCAGGCTACGGGGTGCATGTGATTCCGCTGCGTTATATCAGCACGCCTGAGATGGCGAAGATTTTAATGCCTTATGCTGGGAAGGATACGGACATCCAAATTGACCAAAAACGTAATCTGATTTTATTACGCGGCAGTCAGCAGGATGTGCAGACATTAACACAAACGATTTCTGTGTTTGATGTGGATTGGCTGGCGGGGATGTCTGTCGGTATTTATCCAATAAAGAATGCTTCAGTGAACGATATTCAGCGTGAGCTGGAAAATATTCTGCTGACATCAGCAGCTGACAATAATGAAAAGTCGGCAAATGGTCCGGTGCGCTTAATGGCGATTAGTCGTCTGAATAGTATTTTAGCGATCAGTGCAAACCGGTCGTCGCTGTTAAATGTGGAACGTTGGGTTGAGCGCTTGGATATGGCTTCGAATCTGGGTAAGCAACAGCTGTATGTGTATAAAGTCCAGAATGCCAAGGCCCAGCAACTGGCGGATGTATTGGCTCAGGTGTTTGGTGCCAGTCTTCAACAGGTAACAGATTCTGCGACAGAAAAACACACACTGGCTCCAGGTGAAACCCAAATCCATCTGGGCTCGACTCAGACAAGCTTAAACAACAATGATGAGATCGTGTCTGCATCTCAAACGAATAAAGCCCGTTTTTTAAATGACGAGGTCGACATTATTGCTGATGATGTTCGGAATGCTTTGGTAATTATGGCCACAGCCAAAGATTACGACATGATTGAACGCACGATCAAACAGCTTGATACGGTGCCAATGCAGGTATTAATTGAAGCCAGCATTATTGAAGTGACCTTATCCGATGAACTGAATTTTGGTGTCGAATGGTTTTTTAAAAATGGTATAGGGAGTAAACAGGGTAACAGTCAACTGGATTTAGGAGATACGGGTATAAATGCCCAGACACCGGGGTTTTCGTTCACGGTAGTTGATAGCTTAAGTAATGTGCGGTTTGCGTTGAATACACTCGCAGCGCAATCAAAACTCAATGTTTTATCGTCGCCGTCTTTGATGGTGTTGGATAACCAACCGGCTAAAATCAATGTCGGCGATGAAATTCCTATCCCCACCCGACAATCAGTGAGTAATACTGATGCCACCGCACCAACAGTCAATGAAATTGATTTTCGTAAAACGGGGGTGTCGTTAACCGTATTACCACGAGTCAATAATAGTGGTCTTGTCACCATGGAAATACGGCAGGAAGTCAGTAATGCCGTACAAACAACCACCTCGACGATTGATGCCCCCACCATCCAACAACGTGAAATTGAAAGTGTTGTTGCTATCAATTCTGGTGAAACCATCGTGCTAGGTGGCTTAATTCAGGACAGCAAAACCAATAATGACAGCGGCATACCGGGACTACATAAATTACCGGTTTTAGGGCATTTATTCGGGCAAACCTCAGATGCGGTGAGAAGAACGGAACTATTGGTATTAATCACACCAAGAGTAATTCGAGATCGCACATCGGCGCAGGCGGTAACCGAAGAGTTAAGAAACAAAATGCTGACGATAGAAGAAATCCCGGCGTCCGTGTCAGGGAAAATATAAAACCCACCTTAATCGGGCTCCAGGCCAATATGTGACTCAGTTCACATAATTGTCATCAATGCTTAACTTGGATGTCATCAATAACAATTACGCTGTATCCGTTAGCCAACCAAACACTTTAATTGTCTTATGGGAGAGACACATGTCAAACAAGCTACCTTTACTATTGGGTGCAGCAACTTTAGCATTAAGCGTAACAGCTTATGCTAAACAACCTGTTTTAACTGATTATCAAGTTAACAGTGACTGGTATACAGACGCTGTTGAAAAAATGGATAACAAACCAGCTTATAAAAATGCACACAAAGCAAAAAATGTGATTTTATTTGTCGGTGACGGTATGGGCATTTCTACTATTACAGCTGCCCGTATTTTAGAAGGCCAGTTAAATGGCAAACCAGGTGAAGAAAATCGCCTGACCTTTGAAACCTTTCCATTCACAGGACTGGCAAAAACATACAATGTTGATGCTCAAACACCTGACTCTGCTGGTACGATGACGGCCATGATGAGTGGTGTTAAAACAGATGCTGGCATCATCGGTATTGGTGAAGATGTTCAACGTGGCGTGTGCTCGACAATGAGCGGACATGAACTGGTAACTGCCCTTGAGCTGGCTGAAATTGCTGGTAAATCAACAGGTATCGTCACAACAGCACGAATCACTCACGCTACACCTGCAGCGACTTATGCAAAATCAGTGGATCGTGACTGGGAAGACGTTTCAGATATGCCTGCCTCTGTCACACGCCGTGGTTTACCTTGTAAAGATATCGCTAAACAATTGGTGGAATTTGAAAGTAATCTGAAAAATCGTTATCCAACAGCAAAACGTATTAACGGTATCGAAGTTGCTATGGGTGGCGGTCGTCGTCATTTCTTACCAAAAGATCCTGCATTTAACAGCCCTGATGCCGTCAGTTCTACTGAAGGTGACAGAACGGATGGTCGTAATTTAGTAGCAGAATGGCAGACTACTTATCCAACAGGTAAATATGTATACGATAAAGCAGGCTTTGATGCTATCGATCCAGCCAATACCGATAAAATCTTCGCTTTATTTAATGAATCACATATGCAATATGAAGCTGACCGTGGCAATGATATTGCTGGTGAACCTTCATTATCTGAAATGACAGAAAAAGCCATTAAAGTCTTGAACAAGAACGATCGTGGTTTCTTCTTAATGGTTGAGTCTGGTCGTATTGACCATGCTCATCATGCGGGTAATGCTCATGGTGCATTAAATGAAACTATTGAGTTTGCTCATGCGGTTAAAACAGCATTAGAAAACACTAACCCTGAAGAAACATTGATTATCGTGACAGCGGATCACAGCCATGTATTCACTATGGCAGGTTATCCAAAACGTGGTAATCCTATTCTGGGTAAAGTGGTCAGCGTTGGTTCAGATGAGCCTGCATTAGCTGCTGATGGTAAACCTTATACCACTCTGGGTTACACCAACGGTCTTGGTTTCCGTGACTTGGGCAATGAAACGGATGCTGATGCCAGCTATAACGCAGGCCCTGATACTGGTCGTAAAGACTTAACTGCCGTGAATACTGAATTATCTGGATACCATCAAGAAGCATTGATTCCATTAGATTCTGAAACACATGCAGGTGAAGATGTAGCCATTTTTGCGACAGGCCCTGGTGCAAGTGCGGTAACAGGAGTGAATGAACAAAACTTGATTTATCACATCATGAATCAAGCGGCACGTTTGGAAATCAAAGCAGAAAAAGCGATTAAGTAACATCACACGAAAAAGAGAGGGGTGGGCGTGAGTCCACCCCTTTTTCGTTTGGATAAAATCAACACGATGAAGGTTATACAGATGAAATATCATTTATTAGCGAGCCTGGTGTTAGTCACTTCTCCGTTACTAGTTCAGGCGAGCGAGAGTTGTTCAATCGATCCTGAGTTATTAGGGGCAACGTACGAAATGACTGACAGTGACTCTAATAAAACGGCAACGATGATGTTGTGGCGTCAACATGGCCGTGTTAGTAATCAGTTTACCCAGACGGGTGTTACCGATATGTGGGAATACACCCATAATGGTGAGTTAAGAATGGTACGTTTTTTTGATAAGGAGCAACATGCTATCGAGTATCAGCCGGGCGAGGTGAAGTACGCTAATGCTGATAGTCAATGGCAACAAGTGCATGAGTTGATTACAGACAAGTTGAAAAATAATATGACACTGGTATCAACTTCTGGTGAAGCCTGTGACAAAGTCGAAACTTATCAGTTAACAGAAGGTGATAGCCATCTCCAACTTGAATGGTTACCTGCTTTATCATTAGTGAAAAGCTGGAAAAATACCGCTGACGGTCACATTCAAACATGGCAGTTAACGAAACTGATTAAAGATGAAAGTGTTGTTAATGCCAGCTTTAAAATGCGTGATGACTATCAGACAACGGATTATGCCGATATTGGTGATAGTGAATCAGATCCCTTCATTGCGAAGATGATTAATCAGGGTTATATCGAACACGGACCTTCTGGTTTTTATAACAGTGAAGGTGAGGATATCGGTCATCCGCATCATCATTAAGTAAAAGTGTAACCCAGTTAAAACCCTGTTTCAGTCTCTGAAACGGGGTTTTTTAATTTAGCGACATGGCTACCTGGCTGATGACAATATAGCGAATCAACTTGCCTGCTGTGACTAGCACGATAAACCAGCCTAGATGTATTTTTACGAGTCCTGCCATAACAGTTAATGGATCACCAATGATGGGCAACCAGGTAAAACACAGGGAAATAAGACCATATTTCTTAAACCGGTTTTCCGCTTTTCTAATATCGCTTTCTGATATCCGTAACCATTTTTTTATGACTGCAGAACTGGCCCAATAACCTAAAGCATAATTCAGCATTGAGCCAAGCACATTTGCCACGGTGGCTGTGGTGATGAGAAAACTCGGTGATAGTCCTTTGATTAATAGTGTGCTGAGAACGAATTCAGAGCTAAGTGGCAGTAGTGTTGCAGATAAAAAGGCTGAGATAAAAAGACCGGGATAACCCAAGCTAACAAAATAATCCATTCAGGCAGTTACTCGATGGCGTGATGGTGGAGAAGTCAAACTGATACTCTCTCAGGAAATATTGAATCATACATAAAAAAAGGGAGCCGAAGCTCCCTAATATTGAACGACGATTTTCTAAAGATGGGTTATGCTGCAATCGCTTTTTTACGAAAGCCTAAGAAACCTAATAAAACTGGTGCGAATAAGAAAAGTGCTGCAGGAACAGGTACTGCTGAAACTGATAGGCTGTAATTTAAAGCTTTACCCGTTGCGTCATAGATATCCAACACATATGTCAGACCTGCAGTTAATATCGCTGTGAAACTGAAATCACCAGTAATGTTGAAATTTTGAATAGCACCACCTAAAACACCAAATGCAATAGTTGCATTATCAAGATTAGACTCTGGATTAAATGACCATTCAATAACTACTGGTGTTGCGTCATTAGTAAATAAACTGAACGAAGATTCCCATGCGCCATTACCTGTAGTCCCACTTGCTAATACTGTACTACCAGTAGCAAGATCAATTTCCTGACTAGCATTGTTGGTGAAAGCTGAGTCACCTTTTGTTAAGTTAAGTGTTGCTGCATTAGCCGCAACAGAGAAAAATAGTGCTATGACAAATAGCATCGCTTTTTTCATAAAAATTCCCTTATGTTTAGAGTGAAAAAACAAGCAATGCAACCCAGCCATCTTCACTTGGAAGACCTGTAGCTTTCCGACCCCGCCTCACGACGAGTTTGGCTTTGATTAAATGGATGAAAGTGATAAACCACCCAACTGGTAAAGTGGTGAATTATTCATCTGCCGCTAAGTGTATAGAGGCTCTATTACAAGAAAATGTCAGAGTGAGTAATTGATTTAAATAAAATTTTTATCAAGTCAGTTGAATAACTTAACGGGCATATTTCCCGTTTTAAACTGGTGTATAGTCTGAAAATAATAATAAAAAAATATATATCAGAGAGGAGAGAGCAATATGGCAAGCGTATTAAAAACAACGCATCATGGTGGCTGTCCACATGATTGTCCTGATACCTGTTCCATGGTCTATGAGGTTGAAAATGGTCAATTAACCTCTGTTAGAGGCAATAAAGAACATCCGATGACCCGAGGTGGTTTGTGCGTCAAGCTTAAAGATTATGAAAAACGACATTACCATCCAGATCGTCTGCTTTACCCTATGCGACGAACAGGACCTAAGGGCAGTGGACAGTTTGAGCGAATTAGCTGGGATGAGGCTTTGGATGAAATCACTAGCCGCTGGAAAGCAATTATTGCAGAGCATGGTCCGCATGCCATTTTGCCTTATAGCTATTTGGGGAATCAGGGCTTAGTTCATGGCTTAAATGGGGGCGATGCCTTTTTTAACAAAATGGGGGCAACCGTTTGTGAACGTACGTTTTGTGGTGAAGGTTCTTGTACCGCTTGGTTATTGACCGTAGGGCCGACGGCAGGTGTCGATCCTGAGAGTTTTATTCATTCTAAATACATCGTTATCTGGGGCTGCAACTCGGTTAGCACCAATGTTCACCATTGGCATATCGTGAAAGATGCACAGAAAAATGGTGCCAAAGTGGTGGTGATTGATCCGTATAAATCGAAAACGGCGAAAGAAGCCGATTGGCACATCGCGCCAAAACCCGGAACCGATGGTGCACTAGCCATGGCGATGATGCATGTCATCATTGAAGAAGGTTTACAGGATCAGGACTACATCGACAACTACACCGTTGGCTTTGATGCCTTGGCAGATAGAGCCAAGACCAGATCACCCGAATGGGCTGCCACAATCACAGGCATAGCTGCGGATGATATTCGTCAATTTGCCCGTGAGTTTGCCACTAGCCAACCTGCGGCAATTCGCCTTGGGGTAGCAGTTGAACGTAACTACGGTGGTGGTCAGGCCATCCGCGCTATTACTTGTTTGCCAGCTTTAACCGGTGCATGGCGTCATGTTGGTGGTGGTGCCTTACAGTTCCCAGTATGGGAGCATCCTTATAAATTTGATGTCATCTCGCGTCCAGATCTGATCCCACAAGGCACGCCAGTGGTGAATGCAATACAACTTGGTCGAGCACTAACGGGTGAGTTGGGACTTGATACACCGATTAAATCTATGATGTGCTGGAATGCGAATCCTGTCACGCAAGCAGCTGAAACCGACAAAATTGTTCAAGGTTTGATGCGGGAAGATCTGTTTCTGGTGTCGGCTGAACATTTTCTTTCTGATACGGCTTCTTATGCTGATATTGTGCTGCCTGCTTCTATGGGCGCTGAGATGGAAGATATGGTGCTGTCATGGGGCCACTTATATCTGACCTATAACGAAAAGTGCGTGGACTCGCCTGGTGAAGCTATTCCCAACAACGAGATATTCAGACGTCTTGCTGCCAGAATGGGGTATGAAGAAGAAAACTTTAGCTGGTCAGATAGCGAGTGTCTGGAGAACTATGTTGACTGGGAATCACCTGCTTGTGATGGTATCGATTTAGCTTATTTACGCGAACATGGTTTTGCCAAATTAAAAGTGGGTACCAAAGATGATCGTGCTCCTCACCGCAATGGAAATTTCCCCACGCCAAGTGGTAAATGTGAGCTGGAAATAAAAGGAGCCACAAATTTTGTTGCCGGACCTTTCAGGCAAATGTATGACGGTTTCCAGCCAGGCGAACCTTTAGACAGCTTACCTGATTATGTCCCATCAAGAGAGACGCATGAAAGCAATCCTGCGTTGGCTGAAAAGTATCCTTTAAATATCATTTCACCTAAAAGTCATGGCTTTCTGAACTCTTGTTACGCCAATATGGAGAACAAGATAAAAGGCCAAGGCGAACAGTTTGTGATGATAAGTCCTGTGGATGCAGATATGAGAAATATCCAGAGTGGTGATGTGGTGTCTGTCTTTAACGATAGAGGTAAATTTGAGGCATTGGCACAAATTACCGATGATGTCAGCCCTGGTATTGTGGTGGCCACATTAGGCTATTGGCGACAGTTAAATAAAGGTACAGTTAACTGTGTGAGTTCGGCAGAGTTTGTTGATATGGGGCATGCGCCAACGTTTACAGATAACCTGGTTCAAGTGGCTTTAAATGCTTAACTCTCCCTCATGGAAAAAAGCCCGCATCAGCGGGCTTTTTTGTGTTGAATTTTAGGCTGTTTGTCTGTTGCCGAAAGGCCTGATGCCTATCAATATCAATACGGATAGAATCAGAATAGCCAATTGCGCTGCCAATCCTTCCCATGTGGAATAAACACCAATCCACGATAAGGTAAAGTCAATTGGGAAAGACGATATGCTGATCAAATCGGCTTCTTGTAATGCTGCCACCGCTTTACCAATCAGTACAAAGGATAGAGCCAGCATCAGGTAAGTGCTGAAGGTGAAGAATTTTCTGATAGGTAAACGTAAAGAGTATTTAATTATGACCCAGAATAATACAGCTAATATCACCGTCGCCGTTACAAAGCCGGTAGCGATAGACATTGACTGAGACGACGCTGACTGGGTCATAAGAGCCTGATAAAACAGGACTGTTTCAAACACTTCACGATACACTGCAATGAAGGACAGCCCAGCTAAGCCCCACAATGTACCTGTGCTTAAGTGGCGGTGAATATGCTGATTGATGTATGCCTGCCACGCTGCGGCGTTGGTTTTACTATGCATCCAGAAACCGACATAGAATAGAATGACTGCAGCCATCAATGCACCGACACCTTCCATGATTTCACGGCTGGCACCACTAATACTAATGAGGTTTTGAGCTGCCCACCAGGTCGCTATACCAGCGATTAAGGCAATAACCCATCCGGCGTGAACATATTTCACTGCATCGCGACGTTCAGTTTTTACCAGTACGGTCACCAGTGCCAGAACAACCAGCATTGCCTCTAAGCCTTCACGCAGCAAAATTACTAAGCTGGCGGTGAAAAGGGTAGAGTCAGATAAGGTATCAGCAGATAACATATCTTGCGCCTCGCTTAACTGACTGTTGGTTTTTTCGAGTAATGCAGTGATTTCATCCTGTTTATCAGACTGGCTTGTTAACTGTCTGAATGACATCATGGATTTTTCAATATCTTTTCTTAATTTTGGATCGTATGCATCGAGCGCGTTTTCAGCGAGTTCAAAACCATCAAGATAGGCACTGACAGCTAAGCCTTGAGCGGTTTTATATTCGCCTGCCATATAGCTTTTATGAGAAGCATTAAGCTGCTGTTTAGCCATAGCGAGAGGGTCGTTAGAAGCGAAAAGTGGCTCAGGGTTTGAGCGAAGTTCTGCGACGGTTTGGTTATCCAATGTAGGATATTTGTTTAATAAGGTATTCGGGCTGTTACTGACAAAGTCTTGAATGCTCATACCTGCAGGAACAGTGGCGAGACCTTTATTATCCTGAAACGCTATGCTGCCAGCATAAAAAGCCAAAGACCAACGTTGTTTTTCATCCAGATGAGACAGGGCAACCATCGCTGTGCCTTCGATACCATTAGTAATAGCATCGTACAAACCGATTAATGACCGGTTCATTGCACGTTCTTTGTCGGTAAAATCAGTTGGGGTTGGATCAAGCGTAGCGGCAAGTTCACCATTACCCTGACCCTTAGCACCGTGACAGGCACTGCAATTTTGCTGATAAAGCGCTTGAACCTGTTGTATAGGTAATAATTCGCTGGGTAATGAAACGGCCGGTGACAGTTTGATCAGAATATTACGCAGTTCAACCGTAATAGGATGAATCACATCCGGGTTTTGTTTGTCGGCAATAGCTTGTTGTAATTTAAGAGCAGCTTCTACAGCGTCCTGACCATTTTCCAGTTGACGCGTTTTTTCTACAGCAAGTGCAGAAAATTCTGTCATTTCACTGTATTCAGCCTCATTGATGACTTCCCCATTCGCAATCGCAGCACTGTAGTCTGCACCAATATATTCAGCCATCTGCATAAGCTGTCGTGTATCACTCTGTGCATCGTTAGCATGAGCTGTATATATAAATGAGAAGAACATTATCAGGCTGATAATGAGACCTGATGTTTTACGAAGGTCAAGTGTAAACACGTTTTTAACCGCTCCAGCTTTGGTTGTTAAGTCGAGATATTGCTTAGTCAAGTTCTAAATGAGAATCATACTCATTATAAACGTTACTGACTATTACGAGTCAATGATTTCTTAGATAAGACTGACTTCAAGAAGTTCTTCATGATGAGTACAACGAAAAGCAACACATCAACAGCGCTGCAATAACTCACTATGAGAGGCTTTAGCTTGTGTATGTGAAGTACAGAAAGTGATAATGTGATCATTTATGACGATTTGATGACAAGATGATGAAGAATGTGATTAAGCTGGATTCGCTCGATAATGCGCCTTTGCAAACAGTACCTTTTCCTTATTTTAAAGTAGAAGAGTCAATTTATCCTGAGGATGTGCAAGGCATCATTAACAGTTTTCCCGATATTCCGGATGGTGGAAGTTATAACGTAGATGACGTTGATCTAAACGAACCATTTAAGTCGCTGATAGAATCAATTGATACCCCGGAGTTCCGTCGCATTATTTGTCAGAAGTTTGATGTGCAGGTGATGGACTTGCCGATGATGATTACGCTCAGAGGTTATTCCAGACAAAAAGATGGTCGGATTCATACCGACTCCAAAACTAAAGTGGCCACGATTCTGATTTATCTGAATGAGAAATGGGAAGCTGATACCGGCAAACTTCGGATCCTGAGAAATGGGCATGATATGAATGATTATGTCGATGAAATCAGCCCAGGACCGGGCGCGTTACTCGCTTTCAAAGTGACTGATAATTGTTGGCATGGTTATCCGGCCTTTGAAGGTAAACGTCAGTCAATACAAATTAATTTCCTGACCAGTGCAGCAGCAGGAAATAAACATCGATTCTTCCACCGTTTGAGTGCAAAATTGAAACGCTTAGTTTCACAAAGAAAGTAAATTTATTTCTGAACGGTTTTTATATATACATACACACCGGAAAAATTAACCTAAGCTAATCTTTATCAAGATAGTGTGATGCTATAGTATCAGGGAGTAGGACGATATCTGAATGCATACACGTAATTAAAGGGAGAAGCTGGTTTTATGGGG
Organism: Methylophaga sp. UBA2012; assembly: GCF_002335235.1. Classification (NCBI taxonomy): domain Bacteria; kingdom Pseudomonadati; phylum Pseudomonadota; class Gammaproteobacteria; order Thiotrichales; family Piscirickettsiaceae; genus Methylophaga; species Methylophaga sp. UBA2012. Next base: position 83,292 of record NZ_DDCG01000001.1, read on the forward strand.
GACACGGTTGAGCAGATGTATATCGCACTGATCAGTGTGCATGGGCTCATACGAGCTGATAATCTGGAACTCGGCAGAGATGCTGATACTGGAGGACAAACCCTCTATGTGCTGGAACTGGCTCAGGCTCTCTCTGAATTACCCAATGTCTCTCAGGTAGATCTTGTTACCCGCCGCATAATCGATAGTCATGTTGATGCCGATTATGCTGACCCCATTGAAGTTGTGAATGATAAGTTCAGGATTGTCCGGATTGATGCTGGTCCTGAAGAATACATTTATAAGGAACAGCTTTGGGAACATCTGGATGGCTTTGCTGATAATCTTGCTGACTTTTTTAGAAAACAAGATCGTGTTCCCGATTTAATACATAGCCATTATGCCGATGCCGGTCTTGTCGGTTCTCATGTTGCCAATCTTTTAGGCATCCCACTGGTGCATACCGGTCATTCACTTGGCCGTGTGAAGCGTAGACGGTTACTGGCGAGTGGTCTCTCCACAGAACAAATCGAATCACTTTATAATATGACACGTCGTATTGAGGCGGAAGAAATTACCTTAGCTACCGCTGAGCGAGTCATTACCAGTACCCATCAGGAAATTGAAGAGCAATACGAAATTTATGATCATTATCAGCCTGATCAGATGCGGGTTATCCCACCTGGCACCAATATCAAACAATTTAAACCGCCACAAGGTAATGAGTTAGAAACTGACTTATTTCGTAAGTTAACGCATCAACTTGTTGATCCCAATAAACCAGTTATTCTGGCCTTATCCAGACCAGATAAACGCAAAAATATTACTGTGCTTATTGAAGCTTATGGTGAGTCGGAAAGGTTGCAACAACTGGCTAATCTGGTAATTATTGCGGGTAACCGTGATGATATTGATGACTTGGAAGCCGGTGCTCAGGAAGTCTTCCATGAGCTTCTTGTGGCGATTGATCGTTACGATCTGTATGGCAAAGTGGCTATGCCTAAGCATCACAAGCGTGAACAAGTCCCTTTGATGTATCGCATTGCTGCGGCATCAGGTGGTGTGTTTGTGAACCCGGCATTGACAGAACCTTTTGGTTTAACCTTGATTGAAGCCGCCGCTTCTGGTGTGCCCATTATTGCAACAGAAGATGGGGGACCACGAGATATCATTGGTAACTGTCATAATGGTATTTTGATTGATCCACTAGAGTCGTCGACTATTACAGACGCATTACTAAAGCTGCTCACTGATAATAAGTTATGGGATGACTATTCCAGTAGAGGGTTGGAGGGCGTGGCCAAATGTTATTCATGGCAAGCTCACGCCAAGCGTTATATTGAGTTGGTTACACCACTGGCTCAACGCGCTGAATTATTACAACGTCAACCGCTTGAAAGAACCAGCCATGTTTATGCAGAACAAGCCATTTTCACCGATCTCGATTTGAACCTTATTGGTGATGATGTGTCGTTACATAAACTCATTAATCTAATTCGTGAGAATCGTAAAACCACGAAATTTGCTATTGCTACAGGTCGAAGATTGGATGTGGCATTAAGAATGATGAAAAAACATCAGATTCCGGAGCCTGATATTCTGATTACCAGTTCGGGGACTGAAATTTATTACGCGCCGAAGTTAACGCCAGATACCTCGTGGGCCCAACATATCGATTATCACTGGACACCCCATAAGGTTCGTCAATTACTTGATGATTATCCTGGTCTGGAGAAACAGCCAAAAGCAGAACAGAGTCGATTTAAATTAAGTTATTACATTGATCCTGAGCAAGCGGATATAGAAGAGATAAAACGGCTGTTACATCAGGAAGAACAATCCGTACATGTACAGTTAGCATTCGGACAATATTTAGACATTTTACCTATTAGAGCATCAAAGGGGATGGCTCTACGCTATGTTGCCGATCATTGGCAAATACCACTTGAGCATATTTTTGTGGCGGGCGGTTCTGGTGCTGATGAAGATATGATGCGAGGCAATACGCTCGCCGCTGTAGTGGCTAACAGACATAATGAGGAGTTATCACAATTGATTGATACAGACCGGATTTATTTTGCTGATAAACCATTTGCCGCCGGCATTTTGGAATCGCTTGAACATTACCAGTTCTTTCATCAGGCAAAAACAAAGAAAACATCATGATGACACCCGCTAAAGTTTTACTGTGTACGGATATGGATAGAACCATTATTCCTAATGGTTTTCAGCCGGAACCTGCCGATGCCCGTAAATCTTTTTCAAGCTTTTGTGAGCGTGAGGATGTGAAATTAGCCTATGTGACGGGACGCCATGTGTCTTTAGTCAAACGTGCTATTAAAAACTACGCCTTACCGATCCCGGATTTTGCAATTACCGATGTCGGCACCAAGATTTATCAGATTGGAAAGGGTAGCTGGCAACAGATGGCTGATTGGGAAGCCGAAATAGATAAAGACTGGAACGGTAAAACGCATGCACAACTAAAACAGATTTTACGCCCCATCAAAGAGCTACGCTTACAGGAAAGCACCAAACAAAACACACATAAGTTAAGTTATTACTTGCCGCTGTATATGGACAAAGACACGATCATTGCCCGAATAGAAGCGTTTCTGAAAGATGCTAATGTGGCGGCCAGTATTCTCTGGAGTGTCGACGAACCCAAAAATATCGGCTTATTAGACGTGTTACCGGAACATGCAACCAAACTGCACGCCATTGAATTTTTACAACAAAAACTGGGCTACAAACTGGACGAAGTTATTTTTGCCGGCGATAGTGGCAATGACTTGCCTGTGCTGACTAGCCGTATACCATCAGTTTTGGTCGATAATGCCAGTGCAGAAATTAAACAAGCTGCGGTGGAGTTATCAAACCATAATGGCAATGCTGAGGCTTTGTTTCTGGCAAGCAGTAGCCACAGTGATAACAATGGTAATTATTCGGCAGGTGTGTTGCAGGGAGTGGCACATTTTGCACCGCATTTTTTTACGCCAACCAATAAAGAAACATCATCATGAAATCATCAAGCAAGCTAACTATTTTTGGTGAAGCCTTATTTGATTGTTTCCCGACGGGGGAAAATGTATTAGGGGGCGCGCCGTTTAATGTCGCCTGGCACCTTCAGGCATTAGGCGATTCCCCCCTGTTTATCAGTCGGGTCGGCAAGGATGAGTTAGGTGACATCATTTTGTCAGAAATGACCAGTTGGGGAATGACGACCAAAGCGATCCAGCAGGATAGTGAACATCAGACGGGGCGAGTGGATATTCGTATTGAGAATGATGAACCGATTTATACCTTTGCTGAAGATAATGCCTGGGATTTTATTGACTTATCCGAAATCCCTGCACAGGACATATCCGGTTTCTTCTATCATGGTACTTTGGTTGCTCGCCGTGATATTGCCAATAAAACACTGGAAAAACTGACAGAAAATCCTTCACTGGATATTTTTGTTGATGTGAATTTACGTTCACCCTGGTGGCAAAAAGAAACGGTATATCACTGGCTCGAACAAGCAAGGTGGGTAAAACTGAATGAAAGCGAGCTATACGAACTCGGATTTCACTCTGCTGATTTGCATCAGGATATGACCCGAATGCATACGCATTTTCATCTTGACCAGTTGATCGTGACCAGAGGTGAAAAAGGCGCGATAGTTCGCGACACTGACGGTGTTTTTCATCAAGTTGCACCTTCATATCATGAACAAGTGGTGGATACCGTGGGTGCTGGCGATGCTTTTACTGCGATGTATATTCATGGTTTACTGGCTGGTTGGGATATTGAAGAAACATTGGAAAAAGCCCAAGCTTTTGCATGTCGTGTCGTCACACAGCGTGGTGCCATCAGTAAAGATCCTGATTTCTATAAATAACGCTTATTCAGAATAATTCAAACAAGGTTAAGCATGTACGAGCAGCAAGCCCACACATTGTTGAACGATATCCTCAATGAAATTGAGGCCGGTATTTCAAAGCAGGATTTACGCTATTTCTATACGCGTTTGGGGGCGAATTTTTACGCCATACATTCGTTATTTGAGCGTTTGTATGGGCATCGTGATGACTTCAAAGCCCAGTCGCAGAAATTAGTTGAAGCCATGGCATGGCAGTATATTCGCCGTCCGGAAGATTTACGTCAGAAAGATATTGAGCGTGAAGCCGACCATAACTGGTTTCTGAGTCAAAAATGGGTGGGCATGGCTTTGTACAGTCATGGCTTTGCCGGTAATTTGCAGGGCATGAAAACTCATCTGAATTATTTCCAGGAGCTGGGCGTTAACCTGGTGCATATCATGCCCATTATGCAATGTCCGAAAGGCAGCAGTGACGGTGGTTATGCGGTGAGCGATTTCCGCAAGATCGATGAGCGTGCCGGCAGTCTTAAAGACTTAAACGAACTCGCACGCAGCATGCATGAACGCGATATCTTACTGACGATGGATGTGGTACTGAATCACACCTCCGATGAACATGAGTGGGCGCAAAAAGCACGACAAGGTGAAACCAAGTATCAGGATTATTACTACACGTTCGAAAACCGCAATGTGCCTGATATGTTTGAGCAAAGCATGCCTGAAGTGTTTCCAGAAACATCACCGGGTAATTTTACCTGGGATGAGGAAATGCAACGTTGGGTGATGACGGTGTTTAATAGCTATCAATGGGATCTGAATTATTCCAATCCCGCTGTGTTTATTGAAATGCTCGACGTCATTTTGTTCTGGGCCAATCAAGGTGCTGATATTCTGCGTTTAGATGCGGTTGCCTTTCTTTGGAAAAAAATTGGTAGTACCTGCCAGAATGAACGTGAAGCTCACTTGATTTTGCAACTGCTCAAAGACTGTTGCCAGGTGGTTGCTCCCGGTGTTTTATATATTGCTGAAGCCATTGTGGCACCGGTTGAAGTCACCAAATATTTTGGTGAAGATGCGGTGATTGCTAAAGAGTGTGAGATTGCCTACAACGCGACCTATATGGCGTTAATGTGGGATGCCGTCGCCACAAAAAATACTAAATTACTTAATCAGGGCATTAAAAGCTTGCCAGTGAAACTGGAAAGAGCAACGTGGCTGAATTATATCCGTTGCCACGATGATATCGGTTTAGGTTTTGATGATCGTGATATTGAACTGGTTGGTTACCAACCGGCACAACATCGTAAGTTTTTGATTGATTATTACATGGGCCGTTTTGACCATTCACATGCCAGAGGCTTACCGTTTGGTGAAAATGAGAAAACCGGGGATGCACGTATTTCAGGTTCATTAGCCTCACTGGTTGGACTGGAATATGCCTTGGAGCAGGGTGATCCACAAGCCATTGAAGACTCGATCAATATTATCTTGTTATTACATAGTTTGATTATGTCTTTTGGTGGCATACCACTTCTATATTACGGGGACGAAGTCGGTACGACCAATGATATTTCCTACCTTGATGATCCCTACAAGAAAGGCGACTCACGTTGGGTGCATCGTCCTGTTATTAATTGGGATAAAGCCGATCTTCGAAATCAGCCCGGTCACCCACAATATGAAATATTTACCGCCTTAAAGCGCATGATTGCTGTTCGTAAAGAAATTGATGTGTTTGCTGATTTTAATAATCGGGAATTGATTGATGTAGGTAATGAGCATCTTTTTGTCTTCGAACGCTATTGCATTCAACAACAGCATCAACGGGTTCTGGTAGTGGCGAATTTCAATGGTAAACCCCAACATCTGAATTTAGATGAACTAGGTAGCTGGGGCAATCCTCAAAATGGGCAGCTTTATGATTTGTTTAGTGGCCAGCGCCCGGATTTGTTTAAAAATGCACTAGTCATACCCGCCTTTAGTTTTTATTGGCTGCAAGAGAGTTAGGTTTATACATTCATTCATTTTGCTAGCTTCACAAAATATCGACAATAAACAGTCTAGTTTCAGAGCTAGGGTATTGTTGCTTAGGAACAGAAATGTATAAAACCGGGTTGTACTGGCTTCAACATGATCTCCGTATTCATGATAATGCAGCGCTTCTTGAAGCAAGTTTAAATTGTGAACAGCTGATTTGTTTGTATTGTTTTGATCCTGCCTGGTTCAGACAAAGTCGTTTGAATGCAAGATCCATGGGCGTTGTGCGTCGTCAATTTCTCAATAAAACCCTGCATGATTTAGGCAAAGAATTAAAGAGTCGCGGGCAACGATTGATTGTAATGACAGCGGATCCAGTCTCGGCGATTTCTGTTCTGATAAAAAATCATGATATTGATGCAGTTTACCGCAGTCATCATGTAGGGGTTTTTGAAACCCGGCAGTGGCATCACCTTAAAGTCGATTTTCCCCGTACGCTATTTCATTCTGTTTGGACACATACTTTATTTCGTCCCGAACAATTACCCTTTTCGATAAATGATTTACCAGCGACATTTACGGATTTTAAAGAGTGCTGCGAAGCTATCGCGATTGATAAACCCTTAGCTATGCCACAATGGTTAGCTCCTCCTGTAAAAGCGTTGACTGGCTTATCGCATCAAACTGAAACAGATTATGGCGAGTTAATAAAGGGCTTTGGTGGTGAAAAAACGGCACTCGATCATCTTGAGCAATACTTTTCATCTGATTTACCAGCAAATTATAAAACGGTAAGAAATGAACTGGATGGCTGGGAAAACTCAACAAAAATGTCGGCATGGTTAGCCTGTGGTGCATTATCGCCACGTAAGCTGGTAGCGCGATTGAAACGCTATGAGACTGAGAAAACGGCGAATGAATCCACGTATTGGATTTATTATGAGTTGCTGTGGCGTGAATATTTTCAGTGGTATGCCCAGCGTTATCAACATAAGTTATTCAAAGCAGAAGGGATAAACAAACAAAAAATATCTTGTTGTTTTTATCCTGAGCGTTATCAGAAATGGTGCAATGGCAATACGCCATACCCAATCGTGAATGCCTGTATGAAACAACTTAATCAAACGGGCTATATGTCTAATCGTGGTCGTCAGATTGTCGCCAGCTGTTTTGTCAATGAACTGCAATTAGACTGGCGCTTTGGTGCTGCCTACTTCGAACAGCAACTAATTGATTACGATGTCGCCTCTAACTGGGGCAACTGGCAGTATATTGCTGGAGTAGGGGCTGACCCCCGTGGTGGCCGTCATTTCAATCTGGACAAGCAAACAGCTACTTATGATGCAGAAGGTCACTTTATTCGACAATGGAAAGGCGAAGCGAATCCATACCCGCTTGATTCAGTTGATGCGGCGGACTGGCCGATCATGCCAAACAAGGATGAATAAATAACCGTATTCAGTCTGACTGCGTATTGAGTTCATTTAAGAAGCATTGCATACTCAAATCACTGCTCGCATACAGTGGAGGCCATTGTGATGACTAAAGCAATTTTGTTTGATATCAGTGGTGTTTTGTATATTGATGGTCAGCCTATACCGGGGGCGGTGGAACTGATTATGATGCTGAGGCAGCACTCGGTCCCGATGCGCTTTGTAACCAATACTTCACGTTCAACCTGCCAGTCTGTATTTGATGAACTTATTCGGATGGGTTTTGATATAAAGCCAGAGGAAGTATTCACGGCTCCGGTGGCTATGAAAAGCCTGTGCCAGGCGAAGGGGTATCGCCCGTTTTGTCTTATCCATCCTGATTTAATGCCCGAGTTTAGTGACTTAGATCAAAGCCGACCGAATGCCGTGATTGTCACCGATGCCGCTGATTTATTTAATTATGAACAATTAAATCATGCTTTCTCATTATTGATGGATGGCGCTGTGCTTCTTGGGATTGGACGTAACCGATATTTTAAAAGTGCTGGTCGTTTACAGCTGGATGCAGGGCCGTTTATTCAGGCACTGGAATATGCGGCAGATGTGAAAGCTCAGATCATTGGCAAACCCGATACCCGTTTTTTCCATGAGGCGGTGTCATCGCTTAACGTCAGACCTGATGAAGTTTTAATGATTGGCGACGATGTGGCGTCAGATGTTGTCGGGGCTATTGATGCCGGATTGCAAGCCTGTTTAGTCAGAACGGGCAAGTTTTTACCTCAGGATGAAACCGTGGCAAAAGCGGCGAATGCCACGATTGCCGACTCAGTAGTTGAGGCGGTCAATCAGGCATTTGATTTAGATTTTTAGACGAGTTTTGCCCAGAGATCGTATTCATCAGCTTCTTCGAATTCGACATCAACGATATCACCGACTTTTAAGTGGGTGGCACCATCGATAAATACTTGGCCATCAATTTCTGGTGCATCTGCTTCACTGCGTCCGACAGCACCTTCTTCTACCACTTCATCAATGATAACCCGGCCTCTACGTCCCACTTTTAACTGTAGTCTTGCGGCACTGATTTCAGCCTGATGTGCCATAAAGCGGTCAAGACGTTCCTGTTTTACTTCTTCAGGAATTTGATCCGGTAACTCGTTTGCTGTGGCACCATCAACGGGCGAGTAAGCAAAAGCACCCACACGATCAAGCTGTGCTTCAGTTAGAAAGTCGAGTAATTCCTGGAATTCTTCTTCTGTCTCACCTGGGAAACCGACGATAAAAGTACTTCGCAAGGTGATATCAGGACAAATCGCACGCCAGGCACGAATACGTTCCAGGTTATTTTGTGAGGAAGCAGGTCGTTTCATCAATTTCAGTATACGTGGGCTGGCATGCTGAAAAGGAATGTCCAGATAAGGCAGGATTTTCCCTTCAGCCATTAATGGCACCACATCATCAACATGAGGGTAGGGATATACGTAATGCATTCTTACCCAAACTCCCAGTTCCCCCAGGGCTTCGGCAAGGTCATAAAAACGCGTTGCACGCTCACGACCATTCCACTCATGAGTCTCATATTTCACATCTACACCATAGGCACTGGTGTCTTGAGAGATCACTAAAAGCTCTTTGACGCCAGCGTCAGCAAGGCGTTTTGCCTCAATCATGACATGATGAATCGGGCGGCTGACCAGATCGCCACGCATAGAAGGGATAATGCAGAAAGTACAGCGATGATTACAACCTTCAGAAATTTTCAGGTAAGCGTAGTGACGCGGAGTTAACTTGATTCCTTCAGGTGGAACCAGACTGACGAAAGGATCATGTTGGGGAGGCAAGTGTTTATGAACTGCGCTGACGACTTCTTCTAAGGCATGGGCGCCGGTAATTTCTAAAACCTGAGGATGTTTTTCGCGAATGGTGTTGTCACGGCTGCCAAGGCAACCTGTTACAATGACTTTGCCATTTTTAGCGATGGCTTCACCAATACTACCCAGAGATTCTTCAACAGCAGAATCAATAAAGCCACAGGTATTCACGACAACTAAGTCAGCATCATCATATGTTGGCGTAATGCTATACCCCTCTGAACGGAGCTTAGTGATGATTCGTTCGCTATCAACTAGGGCTTTTGGACATCCGAGGCTAACGAATCCAACTTGAGGTGCTTTCATGTGAGTTACCAATTATCAGAAAGAGGGTATTTTAAATAAACTTTATTGATATAGCTTGTATCACTTCAACTAATTTTAAAGAATAAAAATAAAAATACTTAATAACTCAGAATGTTACGCATTAAATTATTGTGAACATTTAAGTTACTTTGATGAGCTGCCGATATAGGTATACGCAATATGTATTTACCACTCATTTTTATCAGGGTGAAGCACAATGAAAAAAAATCTGCCAGTCACAGATAAAGAAATTACCTTCGATAATCCGCTGATTTCGACAACTGACCTCAAAGGCATCATAACGAGCTTTAACAGAGAGTTTGAGTACGTTAGTGGTTTTTCTGCTGATGAATTGATGAACGTGAATCACAATGTCATTCGTCATCCAGATATGCCACCGGCCGCGTTTGCTGATCTTTGGTCTACCGTAAAATCGGGTAAACACTGGATGGGGATGGTCAAAAATCGAACAAAGACTGGCGATTTTTACTGGGTAGATGCGTATGTCACGCCAATTTTTGATGGCGATAAAGTAATTGGCTATGAGTCTGTTCGTAGTAAACCCAAAAAACAAGAGATTAAGCGTGCACAACAGCTTTATAAACAAATTAACGAGGGTAAGAAGCCTAAACTCGGTAACGTCTTCACACGACTGTCTCTAAAAAATAAAACCACATTATCAGTGGTGCTCAGTAGTATTGTGGCCAGCGTTGTAAATCAAATCAGTACCATTCAACAATTGCCCTTTTATCTGCCAGTGGTTATTGCGGTATTAGGTGGCCTGGCATCGTTTCTGTTACTCAAAAATTGGGTCTTTGCATCACTGGATAGAGCCATAAAAGAAGCTAATGATGAGGTCAATAATCCCCTGATGGGTATGGTGTATACCGGTGCTGATGATGAAGTTGCTCAACTGGTATTAGTGAATAAACTGCTGCAGGCCAGACTGAATACTATTTTGGTGAGAATGAAAGATTCTGCTGGCAGCATTGATAAGTCGGCCGGCGATACCTATCAGTCTCAACAATCCATTATGGAATCAATTAATTCTCAGGCATCACAAACTGAGCAAGTGGCGACAGCCATGACGGAAATGTCTTCCACAATTCAGGAGCTGGCACGTAACGCCAGTCTGGCCTCTCAGTCAGCGAATCAGGTTGATGACTTAACCCAACAAAGCATGACTAAATCTGAAACCGCCGTGAAAGGCTTAACCAGCTTAGATAGGGCTTTTGATACTATCAGTGATTATATTAAAACGCTGGAATCGGACTCCAGTGCGATTAATCCTATCGTAGATGTGATTAGTAACATTGCAGAGCAAACCAATCTACTAGCGTTAAATGCGGCGATTGAGGCTGCAAGAGCAGGTGACCATGGTAGGGGATTTGCTGTTGTCGCTGATGAGGTGCGTTCATTGGCGACACGAACCCAGGAATCAACCCAAGAAATTTCAAACCTTATTTCAAAACTGGATAGCTCTGTCGTCAAAGTGGTGAAAGGTATGGAAACGACAAAAGATACTGCCTCCTCAAGCCGTCAGGATATTCAAGGGTCTATTGACTCTGTGAGCTCTATTAAAGAGAGTGTGGAGAAACTGAATGAGCTTAACACCTTGATTGCGACTGCCGTTGAAGAGCAGAGTGCAGTGAGTGAAGACATTAATAAGAATGTAGTCAGAATTAGCTCTGATGCCGAAATGGTGGTGAGCAATGCTAATAAGGTAAATGTACACGCTGAAAATCTGGCGCAGGAATCACAAAATCTACTGAATATGATTACCCGTTTTTCATCTCGCTAATAGGTCAGGTGAGTCTGTTATGCACCATTACGGTGAGCCTGAGAATAGGGTTGTGCCATTATGGTGCGGCTTGTTAGGTAGATATAAACTTAGCTTGAACTGCTAAGTTTATGATCAAACATTAATTATTCTGATTGTAGTTAAACTGGCACGGTATCTGCGTTACAAGTTCTAAGTGCTGAGGTGGTTTACCAACTACTGTCGACTAAAATAAGGTTTCTAGGGTTCCGATCAACGATGATGTCTGGACCGAGAGTAACCGACCTTCACAGTGAAGGTTACACGGAGGGATAAAAGCCCGGG